>NZ_LT559262.1:1646789-1976147 GCF_900083545.1 Alistipes provencensis
GTAGTCGAGGATGCGGATGCTCTGCCAAGTCTGCATGACGATCCCCAAATCCGTGCGGTGGTCCTTGAGGTTGAAAGCCAGCGCCGATTCGCCCCAGCCCCACATGTCGTAGCTGAAGACCGCGGCGCCCATTTTGGCCAGCATGGCGCAGCGGAGCTGCTGGTCGGGGCGGTAGCGCCCCCGCTCGTCGGGAATCGAGGTGTCGGTCTTGTTATAGAAGTGTCCGTGCGGCGAGAGCATGACGGGGATGCGTCCTCGGAACCGCGCGGGCATGTAGAGCGATCCCGAGACCCAGACGCCGGGCAGGACCTCCAGCGCGATGTTCTCGACGGTGTAGCTGTCGTGCCGGCGCAGGTTGCTCCGGATCGGCGCGAGGTCGCACTTTTTCAGGCTGTCGAGCCCCAGCGTTGCGAGGATATGCATGCGGATGCGGGCCTTGCGGGCTTCGACAGCCTCGCGCGAGGGATAGAGTTCGAGCAGGCGCTTCAGGTGCTTTTCGCCCTCGGCATAAGGCTTGCGGAAATACTCCCATTTTTTGATTTCATAGACACCGGGGGTCTTGGCCGTCCAGCGCATGTCTAACGGACGCAGGATGTTGTCGAGCGTAGCCTCGGCATCGTCGTAGAAACGCCACGGGGCCGATTTGACGATACGTCCCTTGACGTTTTTATCCTCGTAGAGCAGTTTGATGCCGTATTGTTCTTCAACCTGCTGGAGCACCTCTTTCAGCGGACGGTCGTAGACGTCCGAATTGAGCCACTGTGCGTCGAGGCGCGCGGCGGTGAGGAGGAACAGCGATATGGCTAACAGTCTTTTCATGGCGGTTATTTGAACGTGACTTCGGCGTTGACGCATTTCAGCGCGATCTGCTCCGGGGCGAGGATTTTCTTGCTGCCCACGGTCAGGTTTTCGAAAACCACGCCCTCGATGTCGCCCCGGGCGGGGCATTTGATCTCGGGAGCTTTCGGGAAGGGGGTGAGGAACGAGCAGTCCCGGATCTCGACGTTACGGATCGAGCCGACGGGGACGTTTTCCTTGCGGCGGTTGACCACGAAATGGAACATCATCCGCTTGCTGTCGGGATGGCTGCGTTCGAAGCGGTTGTTCCGATAGCGCACGTCGCTCAGGGCCGTGCCGTCGGAGACGTAGAGCGCCATGCCGCGGTCGGATTCCAACACGTCGTTGTCCTCGAAGGTGATGTTCGACATCCGCGTTCCGCGGGTTTCGGTGCCCACTTTGAGCGACGACTTCTTGGTCAGGAAGACGCAGCCCCGGACGGTGATGTCCTCCGCGTCGCCCAGATAGTCGGAATATCCCGTGGTCTTGACGGCCACGTTGTCGTCGGAGCAGTAGGCGAAGCAGTTTTCGATCAGCAGGTTGCGCGAGGCGTCGGGGTCGAAGCCGTCGGTGTTGCTCAGCTCCGTGTCGTTCATCAGCTTGATGTTGCGAAGGACGACGTCGCGGCAGAGGAGTATCTGCGTGTTCCACGACCCGGGGTCCCGGAACATCACGCCCTCGAAATGCAGGTCCGAGGAATTCACGGCCAGCAGCAGGCGCATGCGGGCCTTGTCGCCGAACTTTTCGCGCAGGGCGCGGCCGCTGCCGTCGATGGCGCCCAGTCCCGTGATCCGGACATTCTTGGCGTCCTTGACATAGATGAAGCGGCGGGTCTTGACATCGTCGTTCGATTCGAAGGCGGCTGCCGAGGAGGCGTCGGCCCGGAGGACCGCACCGCGTTCGAGGTGCAGGTGTGCGTGCGACGGCAGACGGAGCTGGCCGCAGAGATACTCCCCGGCGGGGAATACCAAAGTACGGCCTTTCTTCGCACATGCGTCGATGGCGCGCTGGACCGTGGCGGTGACGTTCGTCGTCCCGGTGTTGTCGATGCCTTTATACTCCATAATGCTAGTTCCTTCGACTTTCTGCGCGGGTTTCTCGGCGAAGATGAAGAGTTTCGCCGTGTCGTTCAGCCGCACGAGGTACTGGCCCGTTTCCGGGAGCCGGAAGCGTACCGTGCGCCCGTCGACCGAAGGCGCGATGCCGCGGCTCAGGGGGCTGACCTCGGCCGAGACGATCTCGGCGGGGAACGTTACGGTGAACTCCGCGGTGCCCTTCGGCGTGCAGGTGACGTAGTGGTAGTGCTTGAAGGGCTCGACCTGCTGGGCCGCGCCGTTCATGCGCACCTCGTACCCGGCAGCCGAGGCGGCTGCGGTCCACAGGAGCAGGGCCGGGAGTATCGTAAGTCGTGTTGTCATTCGAAACGGATGTTTTCGGTGAAACGGATCTTGGCGCCGAGGTCGTCGAGCGAGCGGACGGGACGGCCGCCGATCGTGACGTTGCTGAACGTCAGGCTGTCGATCGTGTGGTCGGCGTCCAGCCCGGCAATCTCGGCGGGGCGCGGGAAGACCGTGGCGAAGTCGCAGTTGCGGATCATGACGTTGCGGATCTGCCCTTTGCCGTGGCGTTCCGAGATTTTGAAGTGGATCGGGCGGCGCTGGCTGTCGGGATAGTTGCGTTCGATGCGGTTGTTTGAGAAGGTGATGTTCTCGAACAGCGCCCCGTCGTTGCAGTAGAGCGCCAGCGCGCGGTCGCACTCGACGACGTCGTTGTCCTCGAAGAGAATGTCGGACATGTGCGCGGCCTTGGTTTCGGTGCCCACCTTGAGCGACGACTTGCGTGTCAGGAAGACGCAGCCCCGCACGACGATGTTTCGCAGGTCCTTGTTCAGCCCGAGGTTGTTGGTGGTTTTGATGGCCACGTTGTCGTCCGAGCAGTAGGCGAAGCAGTGGTCGATCATCACGTTGGCCGAGGCGTCGGGGTCGAAACCGTCGGTGTTGGGGACCGTGGCGTCGTTGATGAGCTTCACGTCGCGGATCGTCACGCCGTCCGAGTAATGGATGTGGGTGTTCCACGCCGCGGGGTCGCGCAACAGGACGCCTTCGATCACCACGTTGCGCGAATTGCGGATGCGGATCAGGTTGGCCGGCTTGCCTTGGGCGCGGAGCGCGGCCCCGCTGCCGTCGATGATGCCCCGGCCGCGGATCGAAACGTTCTCGGCGCTGTCGACGAGGATCAGGCGGCTGAAAGTCATCCACTCGCCGTTGTCGGTGTAGCGCTCCTTGTTGTGGATGTGGTCGGCTTCCGGGAGGCCTCCGTCGGTCGGGTAGTCGTCCCGGTTGTCCGACCCCTTGATGATCGCTCCGTCGGCGAGGTAGATATGCGTGTTGCTGCCGATGCGGAGCGTTCCGGTCGGATAGACCCCGCGCGGGAAGATCAGCGTGCGTCCCGTGGCCGAAGCCTCGTCCAGCGCGCGTTGCAGGTTGGCGGTCTGGAGCCCGTCGTCCGAAACGAAATCCGCGGCGTTGAGCGTCTGCCCGTCCATCGCCGGAGCCTTCTCGGGCTTGTCGGCCAGCAGGAACAGCCGGTCGCGGTCGTTCAGGCGCACCACCCACCAGCCTGCGCCGGGAAGGGTGAACCGGGCTTCGCTGCCTTCGACCGAAGCCGCTATGCCCCGGGCGGCGGGACTGACCTCGCAGCCGGTGAGCGGCTCGGCGGACTCGATGAGTACGGGGGCGCTGCCGTCGAGTGCGAAATTGACGTAGTAGATATCCTTGTAGGCTTCGACAGGCAGGTCGACGCCGCCGACGGTCACGCGGTAGCGGTCGGTCACGGTGTGGTGTTCGGGCTGTGTCGCCGCTGTCGGCGTGACTTTGGCCCCGGTACACGCCGACGCTGCCAGCAGCCATGCCGCCAGCGCCGCGTATACTATGTATCGGGTGGGTTTCATCTTACAGTTTCTTGTCGGGGAATTTCTTCGAGGTCAGGGCCTTGAATTCGGGGATCAGGACCACGCTGTTGGGCTTCACGGTGTAGGAGTCGGTGCGGGTCTTGGTCTTCTTGTTGCGGATGCTCTTGAACGTCACCGACGGGTTGATGGCCGTGATGAGTTTGTAGGCCCGCTTCTGGGCGTCCTTGTCCAGCGTGCCGAGCTCGGGGCGGACGAGAGCCGCGATGGCTTTCAGGTCCGTGCCCTCGACGGTGCGCAACTCCTTCGCCGCACTTTTTTCGCCGGTCCAGACCGCTTCGCCGCCCTCGGGAATACGGTCGATGAGTTCGCAGACGGCCATGTAGTTCATGTCCTTGCCGTCGCGCACGATCATCTTCGCATAGTAGTTGGTCATGTAGTCGACGTAGGCTTCCGGCAGCCGCTTCGACGCCAAGTGCTTGGTGATGGCGCGCGAGACATTGTACTGGCCGGCGATGAAGTTGTAGTCATCGGCCACGATGTAGCCCCGGTCGCCGGTGTAACGGGCCGTCGAGGCGAGGATCGTCGAGAAAGCGTCGAGCATGTAGCGGAACTCGGGCGTCGAGGTGTCGATGCCGGGGTTCTGCTCCTTGATGAACGCTTGGGTGAGCGCACGGAACTCCTGCTGGCGGGCGATCGGGAACGATACTTCGCCGGGGAAAAGGCGCATTTCCTCGGGTGCCGTGACGAAGTTGGCCTGCGAGGCGTTGACGGCCACATGCTGGCGGCCCTCCCAGCTCAGACGGGGTTCGGTGATGCCCGGCAGCGGCGCGGGATCGACATAGTCGACCACTTCGACGGTCGCCGAGGCCGATCTGAGGCCCGTCGCCGAGGCGGTGACGGTCACCGTGCCCGTCTTGCCGACGGCGCGGATGAGGTTGATGACCGGAGCGTCGATGTACATCGTGCCTTCGTACTCCTCGTGCTTGTCGCGGTCGCTGATGTAGACGTCAGGACCGATGAGCGCCGCGGGGCCTTCGACATGGAATTTGAGCGTGTTGTTCGCGCCGTAGACGTGTACGCCCTCCTTGTCCACGATATCTACCTTGAACTCGACGATGTTGTCCGCCGTGGACATCATCTTCTCCGCCGACAGTTTGATCGTCAGCGCCGCGGGTTCGCCCGACATCACGACGCGGTCCTTCACGACCGTGCCGTTGCGGTGCGTGGCGACGGCTTCGATCGTGCCGCGCTCGACGGCCACGTCGGGGAATTCGACGCAGAAATCGTTGCTGACGTCGGGTTTCTTCTCCCCGACCTTTTTGCCGTTGACGTAGAGCTCGACCTTCGCGCAGTTGGAGTCCACGGTGATGAGCTTCTTCTGCCCGACGTACTGCGAACGCCAGAAATGCGGCTGGATATGAACCATCGGCGTGCGCGAGAAGTTGGCCTGCCAGAGATAGTAGACGTATTTGGGTGTGCGCCAACTGTCGACCCAGCCTTTGGGGTTGACGTGTTTGAGCGGTGCGCCGACGTATTCGCGGTCGGCGCCGTGGTCGGCATAGAGCCAGACGGTGCCGTTGTGCTCCGAGATGGGTTTCTTGGGGTTACGCGAGACTTTGTGCTGCCAATACTCCGTGCCGGCCCACTGGCTGTCGGAAGGTTCGAGATTCATGTCGTCCTTGTCGTACCAGCCGCGGATGGTGCAGCGCAGGTAGCTCTCGACGGGCATCTCCTTGTCGGTGTGCTTGCAGAACTCGGGGTTGTACGAGTCGTTGTAGGGCTGGCGCACGGTGATGATGCGCGTGGGGTCCTCCTCGGCGGCGTAGCGCGAGTCGCAGGCGTGGTCGGTCTCGTTGCCCATCGACCAGATGACGATCGAGGGGTGGTTGCGGTCGCGGCGGATCATCTCGCGGCAGTTCTGCTCCTGCACCTCCTTCGAGAAGTTCTGGTTTTTGATATTGGGCAGCTCCTCGTTGATGCAGATGCCGTGGCGGTCCATGAAGTAGTAGACCGACGGGTCGTTGGGATAGTGCGCCGTGCGCATGTAGTTGATGTCGAGGCCGAATTTCATGTCCTCCATGTCCCGCTGGGCGATCCATTTCGGGAAGGCGTGCCCCAGCCACGGGAACTCCTCGTGGCGGTTGATGCCGTGCAGGTGGGTGACTTTGCCGTTAAGCACCAACCGGTGCAGGTCGTAGTCCCACGAAATACTGCGGATACCGAAGGTCGAACGGTAGGTGTCGACCAGTTCCTTACCTACATAAACTTCGCTGTAGGCGTTATAGAGGTAGGGCGAATCGGGACTCCACAACTGCGGTTTGCGGAATTTGGGGATCGACTGGTCGAATTCGGCGATCTGCCCGGCGCCGATGCGCTGCGAGGCGTTCAGCCGTTCGCAGACATTGCCGTCGGCATCGGTGACGACGGTCCGCAGGGTCACCTCCGCAGTTTCGGAACGCTGGTTCTGCACATAGGTTCTGATCCGCACCGAGGCTTGATTCTCGCTCACCTCCGGGGTGGTGATGAACGTACCTCCCTCGTGCTTGTACGATCCTTGGAAGGGGATGTTCACGGGGTCGGTGACGGTCAGCCGCACGTCGCGGATGATGCCTCCGTAGACCGCCCAGTTGCCGGCGTTCATCGGCGGAATGCGGTATTTGTCGTTGAGCGAGTTCTGTACGGCCACGGTCAGGATGTTCTCGCCGCCGAAATTCACGGCGTCGGTGGCATCCATGTAGAAGCTCGTGAAGCCGCCCTTGTGGTCGCCCAGATACTTGCCGTTAAGGTATATTTTGGCATATTTCTGCACGCCGTCGAACTCGAAGCGGATGCGGCGGCCTTCGTATTCACGGCCGATGTCGATGCGTTTGCGGTACCAGCCCCAGCCGTTCCACCAGTAGGGGTTGTCCGAAGCGGCGACGTTGCGGATGTAGGGATGCAGTTCGCGCGTGGTTTCGTAGGTCTGCCATGTGTGGGGGACGCAGACGTAGCTCCATGCCGAGTCGTCGAACGACGGGGATTCGTAGACGCCCTTGACCTCCTCTTCCTGAGGGAAGTAGTTGAATGTCCACTCGGTGTTGATGGTCTTCGTCAGGCGGTGGCTTTCGGCCGGGGCGTAGCCCTTGGCTGCTGCGGTCAGCGTAAAGGCCGCGGCGGCGAGGACCGTCAGTATCTCTCTCTTCTTCATCTATGAACTATTTTTGCTTGTTTTTTCAGTTCCCGCCGTAGTCGGCACCCTCCACTACGTCGAATACCACCCGGAAGCCGATCTCCTCGGAGCGCGTGCCGGGCTGGATCTTCAGCCGCATCGTGGTCTTCACGGCGTATTCAGGCTGGTCCCACGAGCCGCCGCGCAGTACTTTCAGCTTGCCGCTGGCGGGACCCTGCGGGGTCTCGACGTAGGTGATTTCGCCCTTGACACCTTTGCCTTCGGCATCGAGGGAGGGAATTTCACCTTCGGTCGGGACTGCGTTTTTCAGACACTCCCTGTAATAATCGGCGCCGTACCAGTCCGAGCACCACTCCATCACGTTGCCGCACATGTCCGTCAGTCCGAGAGCGTTGGCGGGTGAGGTTTTGCCGTCCTTCATCTCGCCGCAGCGGTGCGCCATGCGGCCGATGCGTTCGATGCGGTTGCCCTGGGCGTCGGTGATGACCGTCACAAGACCGGTTCCGTAGCTCGCGTTCTTGGAGTTGAAGAACCATGCGGCTTTGTTCGAGGAGCTGTTGCTGCTGTAAGAAAGGTAACGGTCGCCCGAGTTTTCCGCTGTGGCGGCCTTGGCGGCCATTTCCCATTCGGCTTCGGTCGGGAGGCGTCCCCCGAGCCAGCGGGCGAAAGCGTCGGCCTCTTTCCATGTAATGCAGACTACGGGGAAATCCTTGCGTGAATTTCCGTCGGGGTCTTCCCATTTCCAGAAAGGCTCCTTGGGCATCTTCACCACGTTGGGATTTGCCTCGACGAATTTTTCGAACTGCTCGACCGTCACGTTGCCCTTCATCATGCGGATATGCGTGGTGAGTTTCACATAGTGGGCGGGGCGCTGGTCGTAGAGCGTCGTAGAGCCTTCGTCGTCGGTGCCCATTGCGGCATAAAGGCATTGGTCGGTACTGCCCCATGCCTTGTTGAAATCAATATCGGCCCATTGGTCCTCGGGAATGATGTCGTAGGGCTTGGCTGAGGATTCGAGCACGATGTCGGGTACATCCTGTACGTTGTCTTCGTGTTCGTAGAGCGAATCGGGCGTGTCGTTGCAGGCGGCAGCGGTCAGGGCCGCGGCGGCCAGAATTGCAAAGCGGAATGTATAGCGTTTCATCTTTTCGTTGGTCGTTTTGGGATTAGTTCCATCCGGGGTTCTGCGTGAGCTTGGGGTTGGCGATACGCTCGTCAGCCGGGATCGGCAGCAGCAGGTGTCTGGACTGTGCGTTCTTGCTCAGCTTGATGAACGGAACGCTCAGTTCGGGCGTCTTCTTGCCGTCCATGGGGTTGACGAAAGACTGCTTCAGGTCCTCGGCGCTCATCTCGACGACTCGCTGTGTGAAGGCTTTCATCACGTCGAGGTAGCGGCCCGTGCGGCGCAGGTCGTAGAGGCGGTAGGCCCCTTCGCCGGCGAACTCCCAGCGGCGCTCCTGCAGGATGGCGTCGGCCAGCTCGTCGTGCGAAAGCGTCGCATCGAGGCCGGTGAGCGTGGCGCGGCTGCGGACGAGGTTGAGGAAGAAGACCGTCTTGTCGGGGGCTCCCAGCTCGTTGTAGGCCTCGGCCAGCATCAGGTAGGCGTCGGCCGAGCGGAGCAGGATGACGTTCGGGCCGGCCAGATTCTGGTTCAGGGCGGCGATGTCGTAACCTTTCAGGAAATGGGGCTTCGAAGAACTGGTGATCTGATAGGTCTGACGGTAGCGCATATCGTCGGTGTCGTACGAATTGAAGAGATCGTACGAGGGCGTGTAGCTCTGGTAGCCGTTGGTTGCGCCTTCGATTTTCTCACCGCTCGCACCCTTCAGCTCCGAGGGAGCCACCTCGCGGTGCCATGTGTTGTTGTACTTGTCCTCGCTTTTGGCAGTGATTTCCCACAGAATCTCCTTTTTGCGCTCCTCGCGTTCCTTGTAGCGCGTATCGAAAATGTACTTGTACTCCGGGCAGAGTCCGTAATCCTCGTTTACCTGCGTATCCTCGGCGAAGAGTTTGAGCGTCTCGATAACGTTCATGTACTCTTTGCGGACAAGGTACATCTGGGCCAGCAGCGTCTTGGCTGCAGCCCGCGAGATGGTCAGCGGATAGCTTACGCCCGAGGAAACGGTGATAGCCGACGGTTTTTCCTCGACGATCTTGGCGACCCATTCCATGTCGGAGATGATGGTCGAATAGACGGCGTCGACCGACGAACGCTCGGGGCGGATATTGTCTTCCTTGATGGAGTAGACCGGAACGGTCATCAGAGGTACGTCGCCCCACAGTTGGACGAGGTTGAAATAGGCCCATGCGCGGATGAATTTGGCCTCGGCGATGATGTTTTCGCTGTTGGCGGGACTCAGTTCGGGGCGCTTTTCCAACTGGTCGATCAGGATGTTGCACTGTTCGACGACGGCGTAGAACTTGCCCCAGATGTTTTTGACGATCGAGTTGTTGACGTTCAGCGTCAGGTAGGCGACGCCTTTGCGGTCGACGTTGGTCGACGAATAGTCGATGTTGTCGGTCATCGTATCGGTGAGGTACATGAAGTCCGTGCCGAAAACGGTATTGCGCACTTGGTAGTATGCCCCGTAGAGGAACAGCATGGCCTCCTCCTCGTTGTTGAAATAGTTGTCGAGGGGGATTTGCGTCTTCGACTGCTCGTCGAGGAAGTCGCACGATCCCAGCACAAAGGCGGAAAGCAGGATGAAAAGTATCTTTTTCATGATCGGGCAGTGGTTTTAGAAAGTGATGTTGACATTGAAGGTGAAGGTCTTGGATGCCGGATAGCTGCTTCGATCGATGCCAAGGGTCGAATTCGACGTTCCCACCGAACTGCTCATCTCAGGGTCGAATCCGCGGTATTTGGTCCACGTCCAAAGGTTCATGGCCTTGAGCGAGAGCATCAGACGCTGCATGCCGATCTTACGCGAAATCTTCTGCGGCACGGTGTAGGTAAGCGAGAGGGTCTTCAAACGCAGGTACGAACCGTCTTCGACCCAGCGGTCGATGACGTTTTGGGTGTAGAGGCGCGCCGTGGAGGGCGATTGCTGCGATGAAGGCAGCGGTTTGCTTCCGCCCATCCAGCCTTGGTCGCCCGTGATCGGGTTCGCGGGACGCCATGCGCCGAGTCCGTCGGCATAGGCGTTGTTGTTGCCGGCTTGGTACAGGTCGAGCTTGGTGACGTTCGTGTTGATGATCTTACCACCGAGGGCGTAGTTGAAGAAGACGGTCAGCGACCAGTTCTTGTAGTTGAACGTGTTGGTGAAACCACCCATGACGTTCGGAAGGGCCTGGCCCAGCACGACTTTGTCCTGATCGTTGATCACGCCGTCACCGTTCTGGTCGATGTATTTGATCATGCCCGGGCGGGTCTGGATGTTGAGCGGATCCTCGACCCAGACGGCATCGTCAGCGTAGACTTCGTCCCAGCTTTTGTAGATCGAGGTCTCGTAACCCTTGATGATGCCCAGCGGCTGTCCGATTTCCAGGAAGGTGATGTCTTGGTTCACACCGTTGCCCATGTGGTAAAGCACGACGTGGTCGTTACCTCCCAAATCGGTGATCGTACTTTTGTTCCAGCCGATGTTGAAGTCGGTGTTCCAGCTGAAATTGCGGTGCTCGATGTTGCGGGTGTGGATCTCGAATTCGACGCCCTTGTTGTCGATGTTGCCGACATTGGCCGAAACCTGCGAATAACCCGTCGTCTGCGGCAGACGGTAGTTGTAGAGCAGGTTGTAGGTCTTCTTATAGTAGGCGTCCACCGAGAAACGGATACGGTTTTGGAACAGTCCCACGTCCAGACCGCCGTTGTATTCGTGGGTGGTCTCCCATTGCAGGTTGGGGTTGCCGATCTGCGAGATGGTTGTACCGTTATAGGACTGCCCGTTGACCAGCACTTTGTTCGAGGAGAGCATCGTCGGCGATTTGTATTCGCCGATGCGGTCGTTACCCGTCACACCGACGCTGAAACGGGGTTTCAGTTCGGAAATCCATTTCACGTTTTTAAGCCACTTTTCCTTGGTCATTTTCCAAGAAACCGAAGCTGCGGGGAAATAACCGTAGCGGCTGTCCTCGCCGAAACGCGACGATCCGTCGGCACGCAGCGAGAAGGTCGCCGTGAAACGTTCGTTATAGGTGTAGATGGCGCGTGTGAAGAACGACAAGTGGTTGACCGCTTTGTAGCTCGATCCGGGAACGCCGATATAGGCGCCTGCTCCGAGGCTGTTCCACATGAAATAGTCGGTGTCGAAACGCGTAACGTCGACGTCGAAGCCGTCCGATTCCTGACGCTGCCAACTCTGGCCGAGGGTCCACATCAGATAGTGCTTCTTGCTGAATGTCCGGGAGAAGTTGATGAAGTTTTCGTTGCTCCATGTAATGCCCTGCGACGTTTTGCGCGTCGCCTTGTTGTTCTTGTCGATATGCGATTCGGTGCTGTAAATCGACCGCAGAACATAGGCGTAGTCGTTGCTGTTGTTGTATTTGTAGCCGGCCGTGGAGTTGAAGGACCAGTATTTCCGCTTGTCGATGTCCCAGCGGAAGACGGCGTTGAGTTCGGCCGTCGTGCGTTTGTTCCACTGGTTCGAGTTCAGGGCCTTGGCGGCTTCGGTGTTAATACTCTTGATCTCGCCGGTTTCTTCATCGATATAGGTGCCGTCGCCGAGGTCCGTGCCGTTGACTGTGTTGGTGGGTTTCTGCATCAGCATACGCAGCGTGGCGCCGGAGTCGCCGGAGCTGATCTTTTCGGTCTGCTGACGGCTGAGCGAAGCTTTGACGTCAAGATGCAGACGTGGGGAAAGATTTATGTTGAACTTGGTCGAGAAGCTCAGGCGCTCGTTGCTCGAGTGGCGCAGGATACCCTCTTCGCTGAGCCAGCCGCCCGAGATGTAATAACGCATGTCTTTCGATCCGCCCTGCAGCGAAACCGTGTAATTGTGTCGCTGGGCAATGTCGCGCAGCAGGCGTTTCTGGTAATCGTTTGTGGTGAGCGTATCGGGACGCAGCGTGTTGAAACTGTTCACGCCCCACATCATGCGGGCGAAGTTGTCGTATTCGGCAAACTGCTGGCTGTTCATCATCTCGATGCGGTAACGCGGGGTCGAGAGTCCGTATTCGGCGTTGACCGAAAGGCTGGGCTTACCGACCTGACCGCTGCGGGTGGTGACCATCACCACACCATTGGCACCGCGCGAACCGTAGATGGCCGTAGCGGCGGCGTCCTTCAGAATCTCGATGCCGGCAACGTCGTTGGGGTTGAGCAGCGACAGGGCGGTCTGGTCCGAGGGGATGTTGTCGATCACCACCAGCGGACTGGTGTCGCCCGAGATGGAGGTGCCGCCGCGGATGCGCATGGCCACTTCGCTGCCCGGCTCGCCGGACGCGGTGATGACCAGTACGCCCGTCGCATTGCCCTGAAGGGCCTGCTCGATCGACGATACGGGGGTCTTGTTGATGTCCTTTTCACTGATCACCGCGATCGAACTGGTGAGGTTGCTGCGCGGGACGTAGCCGTAGCCGACGGCCACGACCTCCTCGATCTCAACGGCCGAGACCGAGAGCTTGGCGTCGATCTTCGTGCGTCCGTTGACCGGGAGAACCTGACGTGTGTAATTGAGGTGCTGGAATATCAGCGAATCTTTGGCCGAGACGTTGGTCAGCATGAAATCGCCGTTGACGCCCGTCGTCGTACCCTTGTAGGTGCTGGCGACGATGACCGATACGCCGATGATCGGTTCGCCCGATGCGGCGTCGGTGACAACGCCCGAGACGGTGAGGCGCTGTTGTGCCTGAAGCGAGGTCGTCAGCAGGAGTGCGGCGAGGGTGGCCAGCACGGTCACTGCCGGGCGCTTCAGTTTCGATACGAATAAAAAGTCAAAGTTTTTCATTCATCAGTTGGTTATTTAAGGTTAACGTTTGTTCGCAAAAGCGGTAGTACAAAATTATCCGGGAGGGGTGGAACGGATGTCGAATATTTTTTCGATTATGTTCGTTTTAAGCCGTATTTAGACCGGCAGGGGGAATCAGCGTTTGCTGTTCCCACTGCCGGCCGAGTTTTCCAAGGCGTTCTTGATCAGGTTGATGACCATCTGCACGGCGGCTTCGTCGTATTTGATGGGGCTGGGAATAGCCTCCGGGGTGCGCGAGGGGTCGAGCCGTCCTGCGGTGAGCAGTCCCGAAAGCAGCAGGCAGCCTTTGCCGTCGCCGAATCCGATCCTCAGCACGGGAGTTCGCGTGAGGTTCTTCCCGGCGGCGGCCAGCGGCACCAGTTCTGCGGCGCTGCCTTGGGCCGAGTTGCGATAGCCGCTGCCGAGGTCGGTGATGCGGACCGGGGCTTTGGGGTTGATTGACATGGCCAGTGCCGGGGCGTCCTCGACCAGAAACTCCATCTTGCGGCGCAGTTCGCGTATCACTTCTTTGTTGTCGGGCCGGGCGTCGAAGGCGAAGAATCCGCAGAGTTCGTAGGCGTAGTAGTCACCCTGTTCCATGCGTCCGACATCGGCGCCCCGGCGGCTCCATTGTGCCGAGAAAGCTTCGCGGCTCAGCCCCTGCACGTCGAAATCGGCGGCGGGAACGATCAGTCCGCCCCGGAGCCCGTTCCAGAGGGCCGTGTGGCGGGGCGTCAGGTGGCGCCACAGCTCCGTATGGACGGAATCGGGATGGATGTGGCTTTCGGGTTCGGCCGCCTCGGTGCAGGTGAGCGACAGCCCGCCGAAGAGGTCGTAGTGTGTTATTTTAGGATCGGTCACACGAGCTACGCCCTGTAGGGGCCCCAGTTGGCCGTCCTCGGCGGGGTAGCCCTGCCCGAGGTAGCGTTCGCCGATGTCGAGCATCACGACGCCTGCGCCCCGGGCGACGGCCTTTTCGATCGTCCGGCGGCAGTCGTTCAGCCCTTCCCAGCTGGCGCGGCCCAATAATAAAAGGTCGGCTTTCACGGGGTCGGGGACGGTGCGCAGGCCCAGCCGGTGCGCCATGGCGAGCAGCTCGGTCTCGGCGGCGGGGATGTAGAGGGCGGCTTCGGCCACCGGGGCCGGAACTTCGGCTTCGAGGACGCGGATGTCCCATTCCGAAACGACGGGGTATTTCACCTCTTCGGTGGGGTTTAGCAGCGTGGTGCGGAGAATGTAGTCGCCGCACACGGCGGGCATTTCGAGCCGGCACTCGGCGATCCGTTTGTCATAGGGCTCTACGCGGCATTCTATGGTCTTGGCGAAGCTTCGCCGCGAGAAGGCGTCGGTGATCTCCACGCGGGCCGTGAGGGTCGAGCGGCGGTCGGTGTCGTTGAAGAAATGGAGCGGGAGGGTGATTTCCTGTCCGGGGGTGAAGTTGCAGTCCCAGATGTCCATGCTGACGGCCTGCGGCGACCAAAGCACTGTTAGGGCATTCCAGACGTTTTTGGGCGTGCCGTCGCGCAGCGGCCCCATGAACCAGTGGTTGCCGTCGGCGTAGCTGCTGGCGATGGTGAACGGAGCGACGCCCGCTGCACCGATCCTCCGCCAGTATTCGGATACCTTGCCGCATGCACGGTCGAGGTGGTGAAGCCGCTCGGCGGCGGTGTGGTTGCGGCCTAAGAAGCGCATGTAGCTCTCGCGGATGGAGGGGTAACCGCCCATTTCACCGTTGCCGTCGAGGTAGTTGCCGCCGAATTCGTCGACCATGATCGCCTTGGGGAACTGGTCGGCGGAGTCGTAGTAGAGCCCGAGATTCTCGAACAGACTCCACCAATATTTATGGATATGCATCACGTCGCGGTCTTCGAGGATGAGCGGCGGGTAGGCCGGGACGATCTCGTCGAGGGCGCTCCATGCGGTCTTCAACTGTTCGCCCTCGGTCTCGTTGTAGGGATGGTAGAGGAGAATGGAGGGGTGGCGGGCTGCCAGATCGAACCACTTGGGATACTGATCCATCAGGCTTTCGCGCGAGGCGGGCATGCCGTGGAAGAAGTTCCACTCGTACTGCACGGCCAGTCCGTACCGGTCGCAGAGGTCCAGCAACCGCTCGGGCGGCACGCCGAGGTGGAACCGCAGCAGGTTGGCGCCATGCTCTTTCAGCCGGCGGACGATGTTGTCGCGGAACCAAAGGGTGTCGTAACCCACTTCGCGGCCCTCGGCGTCGCGCATCCAGCGGTGCCAGACGACCGTGCCGCCGCGGAGTTTAAGCGGCCGGCCGTTGAGGGTGAATTGTTTGCCGGTCACGGCGGCACGGCGCAGTCCCAATGACTGCTGCCAGTCGGAGAGCGTCTCCCCGCGTTCGTCGAGCAGTTCCACGCGGAGGCCGTAGAGGGTGGGATTTTCGGGCGACCATTCCCGGAGCAGACCCCGGTAGTCGAACGCGACCTCGTTCTCGCCCGGCAGGGCGGGGCCCGTCCGGGTCAGGAGTTCTTTTTGGCTCTCTGTCACCGTGATACGGGCCGATGCGGCGCCCGTGCCGCGGATGCGGTAGCGGAGCGTTGCGCGCCCGGCTTCCGGGTCGCAGTCGGTAAGCACCCGGTCGGTAAGGGCGTCGGCATAGAGGTGCAGCACGACGTCGTCCCAGAGCGATGAGGAACAGTTGCTCCGCCACTGGTCCACCTTGGGAATGAACGAGGCGTCGGCGGGCGGAACATCGGCCAGCGAAGCGAGCGATATTTCGAGCGTGATGCGGTTGCCGGGTTTCAGCGACTCGTGGCGCAGGTCGTACAGCGAGCGGATCATGCCGCCCTCCTGCGACGAGATCCTTTGTCCGTCGATGTAGACCTCGGGGCGGAAGCGGGCGCCTTTGAGTTCGAGTACGGCGGCGTTCCACGTTCCGTCGGGCAGCGTGACCTCGCGGCGGTACCAGAGGCGTCCTTCGGTGTAGCGTGTGGCGTCCATCGGGACACCCGGAACCAGCGTCGTTCCGGTGTAGTTGCGGTCGATGCCGTATTCCCACGGGCCGTTCAGTCCGAGGTCGGCATGGCGGGTCTGTGCCGGGGCTGTCGGGGCGCAGAGGAGAATCAGAATAAAGAGGAGTCCGTATTTTTTCATTCGGGTAGCAGTTTGGTGTTCGGGAACAAAAGTAGGGAGAAGCCCCGGTGCGGATGTTTGGATATTTCCGGAAAAGGTCGGATATTTGCCATATATGCCCTGTGGATATTTGGCGCATATCAAAAAAGTGCTATCTTTACCTTTGAAATGAAACCGATGACGCATCTGTTTTTCCGAACTCTTCTGATCCTGTCCTGTTTGGCCGCCGGGGTTTTCCGGGCATGGGCCGAACGGGTCATCGTACCCGTGGAGGGAGGCCCGGTCGGGAACTCGATCACCGCGCTGCTGCAGGACGACGACGGGTTCATGTGGGTGGGGACTATCTCCGGCCTGATGCGTTACGACATGTATTCCTACCGCTATTTCGGCGACAGCGACGGACTGCCCGTCTCGCGGACGATGATCCGCTGCCTGACCCGCGACGACAAAGGCCGGGTCTGGATCGGTACGGAGAACGGTGCCGTCGTTTACGATCCCGTGCAGGAACGGTTCCGGCGCATCGGCGGCCGCATCGCCGCCGTTCCGGTGAAGACCATCACCCGAACCTCGCGGGGGACGATGCTGCTCACCGTGGGCGAGGGTGTCGCCGTGGTCGACCCTTCGTCGCTGGAGTACCGCTTCATCGCCGGGGAAAACCTGAACAACATACTTGCGATCACGACCGATGCCGGGGGTGACATCTGGGGCTGGAGCCACGGACAGTTGTCGCGTTTCGATTTTTCGGACGACGCGATGTCGCCGCGCATCGACAGCCGGCCTTTCGCGTACGATGTGCGTGCCATGGCGGTCGACTCGCGCGGAAGGCTATGGTTCAACGACCGGCGGCGTCTGATGACCGTGCCGCTGCCAGTCGGAGAGGCGCAAATCCCCCCCCCGACCGTGGTGCGGAGCGGCGTAGATGTCCGTTCGATCCATATTGACGGCGACGACGCGGTGGTCACGTCGTCTTACGACGGCATCCACCTGTTTCGTATCGCGGAGGACGGGAAGCCGGTCCCGGACGGCGTCATGTGGGTCGATCCCGAGTCGCCCAGCGAGGTCTGCAACAGCGTGCTGTGCATGGAGCGGGACCGGGACGGCAATTACTGGTTCGGGACTGTCGACGGTATCTATGTGGGCTGCGAACGTCCCCGCGAGATATTCCACAACATGTCCGCCGCCGATGCCGGAGGATTGATCCACAATGTCGTGTCGGATGTCTGCCCGGGTCCCGACGGTGCCGTCTGGGCGGCCACGTCGGGCGGACTGGACCGCATCCGGCGGGTGACGCCGGGGCGTTATGCCGTCGAACATTTTATTCCCGGGCAGCCTGCGGAAAGCGGTGAACTGAGCGATAGCCGCCTGCAGACGCTGGCTTTCGACAGCCGGGGAACGATGTGGCTCGGCACGAAGCGGATGCTGCTGTTCTTCGATCCGCAGAGCCGCCGTTTCTTCGAACGCGGAGAGGTGACCGGACTGCTGGCCCGCTACGGGGCGTTGTTCAGCAAGGAGCTGCGCTGCGACAGCCGCGGCAACGTCTGGATGGGCTTCATCTACGGCGGATTGTTCGTCTACGATGCCGCTGCGGAGCGTTGCCGGACGGTGCGGTTTGCCGGTACGGACCTCTACGATGCCAGTCCGCAGGCCGTTTTGGAGGATAGCGGCGGAAACATCTGGATCGGCACCAAATCCCGGGGGCTGTTGTGTTTCCGGCCCGACGAGGCCGTTCGGGAGGGCGACACGCTCCGCGTCGAACGTTACGATACCTATTTTTTACAGGATCGGGCGCTCGCCGGATTCGTCAGCATCAATGCACTCTACGCCGCGGTCGACGGAACGGTCTATGCCGGAACGTCGCACGGGCTGTACCGTTACGATGCCGTCCTCGACCGGTTCGAGGCATGTCCGCTCAATGCTTTCGGCGAGGAGGTCTGGGTGCTCGATATCATCGCCGACGCCGACGGCGCGCTGTGGATTTCGACTATGCAGGGCGTTTACCGTTATATGCCCGGGGCCGGGCAGGCGCCTTTCTACGAACTTTCGGGCGGTGCTTTCGCTCGCCTCGACTACAACCTCGGGAGCTGTCTCGATGCCGACGGAACGCTCTTCTTAGGGGGCATCAACGGTATCACTTGGTTCGACCCACGGCAGGTCGAACGGCCGGACGAGGCGGCAAAGGTCTATGTCTCGGGGGTCTCGGTGCTCAACCGGGACATCGTGCCCGACGGTGTCCACTTGGAGTCCAACATCAACCGTTCGCACCGGCTGACGCTCAATTACGACGATTACCAGCTTTCGCTCGACTTCACGACGCTGACCTTCGCCCCCGAAGGCCGCGAGCGGTTTTATTACCGGATCGACGGAACGACCCCCGACTGGATTCCGATCGGGGAGACCAACCGCCTTTCGTTCTCCAACCTCGCGCGCGGGGAATACATGCTGCGGGTCAAGGCGGCCGACGCCTCGGGCGTGCTGGGCGAAGGGTCTACCGATATTCTTATCACAGTGCTGCCGCCGTGGTGGCTGACGTGGTGGGCTTACTGCATCTACGGGGCGCTGGCGCTGCTGCTGGCAGCGGCCGTGGTGTGGGTGATCCTGATCCGTTACCGCGCGGCGCAGCAGGTGCGCATGGTGCAGTACAAGCAGCAGTTGTTCATCAACCTGACGCACGGGCTGAAAACCCCGCTGACGATGATGCAGGTCCCCCTGCAACTGATGTCGGACAGCGGTGAGCCGTTGAGCGACGAGGCCCGCCGGGGACTGCTGGCGATGGTGAGCGCCAATGTCAGAAAGCTCTCCAACACGGTCCGGCAGCTCATGGAGTTCCGCAAGATCGACCAGAACCGCGTGTCGATGAATCTGGCGGAGGTCGATATCGTGGAGTATGTGCGCCGTATCTGCGACTATTTCCGGGCCCTCTTCGAATCGAAGGGGCTGAAACTCCGCTGCGACCTTCCCGGGGAGACGATCGTGATGACCTTCGACCCCGAAAAGATCGAGCTGGCGCTCTACAACCTGTTGCAGAACGCCTATACCTTTACCCATACGGGCGGCGAGGTGAGCGTCGGCCTGCGCTGCAACGGCCGGACGGTCTGTATCGCCGTGCACGATACGGGTATCGGTATCCGGTCGGAATACCTCGACAAGATCTTCCTCCGCTTCTGGCAGGTGCATGAGTCGGACACGATGCCGCCGCTGGGTGCGGGTATCGGACTGGCCGTGGCCCGGGAGTTCGTCGAGATGCACAACGGCCGCATCGAGGTCGAAAGCCGTTACGGTGCCGGCAGTACCTTCACCATCTGCCTGCCGCTGGAGGCCCGTTACAAGGCCGAGCAATATTACATTCACAAGTCGACCCAGACGGACGAGGAGCAGATCCTGCCTGTCTATACCAAGCAGTACGCCGAGTCGGATGTCTATGTCGGGAACGACCCCGGCATCGACGAGTCGAAGCCCAACACGGTCTATGTCGTGGCCGGCGGCGGTGATATTACGGGGCTGGTGCGGATGGTGTTGTCGGATTACAATGTGCTGCATTACAACAACGTCGAGGATGCGCTGCGCGCCGTGCGCGAACGGCGGCCGCAACTGATCCTGATCGATATCGTGGTCTACGACCGCGAGGAGGGGCTTGCGCTCTGCCGGCGGCTCAAGGGTTCGAAACAGACCGACGACATTCCCGTCGTGCTGCTCACGGCGGACAATACGCCCGAGGATGCACGGATATTCTGCGAAGTGGGCGTGGATTCGTGGATGGAGAAACCTTTCGATGTGGAGTTGTTCCGGGCACGCGTCCGGCAACTGGTGAGCCGCCATGTCGATCTGCAACAGAAGCTCAAGATCGGGCAGATACTCGGCAAGCGCGAGGATATCGTCGTGGAATCCGCCGATGAAAAGTTCATGAGCCGAGTGACGGAGATCATCGAGCAGAACATTCCCAACGAGGAGTTTTCGCTGGAGGTTTTCGCCCGCGAAATGCGCGTATCGCGTTCGGTGCTGAACATGCGCATCCAGAGTATCGTGGGCAAGTCGCCGATGGAGCTGCTGCGCAACGCCCGCATGCAGCGTGCCGCCCAGTTGCTTGCGACCAATGCCTACGACGTGGCGCAGGTGGGTTACATGGTCGGTTTCTCGGACCCGCGCTATTTCTCGACCAGTTTCAAGAAACAGTTCGGGGAGAGCCCCCGGGCTTACATGCAAAATCACCATAGCGCCTGATCTCGGCGGAATTTCGACATATTAAGGTATCGGTTAAACATGGATTTCGGGCTTCGGGGGTACTTTTGTGCATCTCCGAAAACGAACCCGAATGAGAACACTGAAAACTTTTCTGTGCATCCCGGCGTTGGCTTTGTGGCTGACGTCCGCGGCCCAGCGGCAGGTCGAGGATGCCAATAGCGACTGGCTTTTTTCCTATAAAGAGGCGACAGCCAAACCCGTGAAGGGTATTCCTCCGCAGGCGCAGGTCAGCTACGACGATGCCGGCTGGAAATCCGTGTCGGTGCCCCACACATGGCAGACCTACGAAACCACGGGTGAACTCCACCCATTCATCGCCTCGCCCCACGCCAAGGACAACCCCTACTGGTGGGACGGCAAGGGTTTTTACCGCAAGCATTTCACCCTGCGGCCCGAAGTGCGCGGCCGCAAACTCTTCATCGAGTTCGACGGCGTGATGAAAAACTGTCTGGCCTATATGAACGGCAAACTCATAGGCGAGCATCTGGGCGGCTACGGCTGTTTCTATTTCGAACTGACCGATTATGTCGACTGCGACGGGGACAATCTCTTCGTGCTGGAGGTCTCGAACCGGCAGACCGATCCCCAGCGGGTGCCCCCGATGGATGCCGGGTGCTGGAACTTTTACGGCGGCATCTACCGCAATGTGCGTCTGGTCGCTACGGACGATGTTTTCATTCCGTTTCAAGGGTCGTACAAGCACGAGGGCGGTACGCACGTCACGACCGAGAATGTTTCCGACTCCGTTTCACGGGTCCGGGTGCGCACATGGGTGCGCAACGAACGTACGGAACGGCAGGTCGTGGAGCTGACCACCTCGATTGTCGATGCCTCCGGGCGGGTCGTGGCGGTCGCAAGCACCCCGCAGGAGATTCGTCCGCAGGAGACGGCGCTGTACGACGAGGAGTTCGAGATCGCCGGTCCGCAGCGCTGGTCGCCGGCGTCGCCTAATTTATATAAGGTGGTGTCGACGGTGACGGCCGGCGGCAGGTCCTGCGACCGTTACGAAACCGTGTTCGGCATCCGGACCTTCGAATGGAACCACGACGAGCGGCGGCTGTACGTCAATGGCAAGCCTGTCAATATTCAGGGCTTCAACCGGCATCAGGAATATCCGTGGCTGGGCGACGCCATTCCCTATTTCATCCACCGCATGGACCTGCTGGACATGAAGCGCAGCCTGAACTGCACGGCGCTGCGCCCCGGGCAGTACTGTTCGGGTCCCGAGGTCTTTGCGCTGGCCGATTCGCTGGGGCTCATCACCTTTGCCGAGCTTCCCAACGTCAAGAACCGTCCCTTTTCGCCCGAGGCGCAGTGGATGCAGACCGTCGAGATGGTCCGCCGCCTGCGGAACAGCCCGTCGGTGCTGCTCTTCGACATGGGTGACGAGACGGACCGGGCCGCCGATTCCCGCTGGGCCTACATGGAGTCCCCGGGGCATTTCATCACCTGCCGCCATTGCGAAGGCTCGGGCGGGCGGTTCATCGATATCACGCCCAAGGAGCTGCGCATGTCGAAGATGCTCCGCTGCGCCGTGCGCGGCTGGTACGGTGACGATGAGAAACCCCTGCGTCCCGACAACCAGCAGTGGACCTCGAACGACGAATTCCGCCACCTGATCGCCCTGCAGGGCAAGAAACCCGGCAGCGACGAGGACCGCATCGACCAGCCCAATCTGATGGTCTGGCTCTACGAGGACCACGGCTGCGACCGCGAATACCGCAACGCCCCGATGCTGCACTACAATCCGAAAGGGTGGGTCGACAGCTACCGCGTGCCCAAATACGCCTATTACCTCTGGCAGGCGAACTATGCCGAAAAACCAATGGTCTTCGTGATGCCCCACTACTGGCGGCGGCAGTACATCGGGCAGCGGCGTCCGCTGGTCGTGGATTCCAACTGCGAGGAGGTGGAGCTGTTCGTCGGCGGAAAGAGATGCGGCGTGCTTCGTCCGTCGGCGGAAAACCGACATTCGGTGACTTTCGGCGACATCGGGGTGCGCAACGCTCCGTTGCGTGTGGTGGGTCGCAACGGCGGCGTGCGGGTGGCCGAGACCGTCGTGCCGATGGCGGGCGCTCCCGAACGGCTCACACTGCGTTCGTCGCATACGACGGTGGATGCCGCGCCCGGCGGGGTGTTTATCGTGACGGCCGACATCACGGACAAGGCCGGGAACCACATTTACGGTGCCCGCAATACGGTGCGCTGGGAGGTCGAAGGCCCTGCGACGCTGGTGGGGCCTGCGGAGTATGTTTCGCAGTTCGGCGACGAAGCCGCCCGCACCGGATCGCTCTATATTGACATGCCCGTCTCGAACGTGGTCCGGCCGACCGGCGAGCCGGGCGAAATCCGGGTCCGGGTCTCGGCCGACGGGCTTACGTCCGCCGAGACCGTTGTCCGGGCCATTCCCTGTAAAATCAAAAAAAGCATTACTCGATAGATGAAACGAAATTTATTCACCCTCCTCCTTGTTTTTGCGCTCGGCGCCGTGCAGGCGCAGACGAGCCGGACGCTTTCGCTCAACGGACGTTGGCAGGCGGCCGTCTCGGAAACGCAGCCCGACACCTATCCTTCGACCGTTCCCGTGCCGGGCGTGATGTCGCAGGCCGAGCCCGCACCGGGCATTGATTTCGACGCCACGCGGCTGAAAGACGACGTGGGTTATGACTATGTGTGGTATGCCACGGATTTCGATCTCTCGAACTCGCACGATGGTTACGACAACGGCAACTACACGCACGCCCTGCTGCGCATCCGGGCCAAATACAACGCGCTGGTGATCCTGAACGGCGTGGAGATCGGTTACGACGCCCATTGCACCTATTCGCACGCCGAGTTCGATGTGACGCGGGCGCTCGATTTCAACGGACCCAACAGGCTGGTGGTGCGTGTGGGGAGCTGGAATACGGCGTCGTTTCCCTCGAAGGACAATTCGTCGGAGTGGTGGCGCAACTCGCGGGCCCCGGGCATCTGCGATGATGTGACCCTCTGCCTGACGCACGACGTGACGGTCCGGCACCTGAAACTGCTGCCCGACGTAGCCGACAGCGTGGTGGTCTGCACGGCGCGCGTGGCCAATTACGGCGGCGAGCCCCGGAAAATGAAGGCCCGGGTGACGATCAACGACTGCCGGCATGACTTGGAGAACGATTTCGACGAGATTCCCGTCGTCTGCGAGGCCCGGCTGGGTTCGTTGTCGATTCCGGCGGACAGTGTGGCCGAATTTACCTTCCGGATTCCGACTCCGATGCTCAAACCTTGGACGCCGGGCCGCGAGGGCGATCCGCAGCTCTACCAGTTCAATTTCATCCTCGCGGACGACCGTTCGGCGGATTGCAGGACGGAGACTTTCGGGTTCCGCGACATTTGTGTCGATGGACGGGATGTGCTGGTCAACGGCCGCAGAACCCTGTTCCGGGCCGAGAATATCGCCTTTCAGCGGGCCCTGAACCGCTGGGCGGGGGTGATGTTCGACGAAGCGTGGATACGCCGCTTCCTGCGTGCGGCAGTCGAGGATTACGGGTTCAACTACCTGCGCATTCACCTCGGCCACGCCTATAACAAGTGGTATGACATCGCCGATGAAGTGGGGCTGATGATTCAGGACGAATGGCGCTTCATGCACGACGACGAGCCCACGGGCGAGGACCTCGTCGAGACCGAAACGGAGTTCCGCCGCTGGGTGGAGCAGAACGTCAACCATCCGTCGATCGTCGTCTGGGATCAGGAGAACGAAGGCAACGTGAAACTCGAAGCGCTGAAGGCCGAACTGCGGCGGTACGACCCGACGCGGCTGTGGGGCGAGGACGATTTCGACGCCCGTCACATTTACGAATACTCCGAAACGATCGTCGATACGCCGGTACATCCGGTCAGCGATGCCAAGCCTTCGACTGTCTTGGAGTCCTGCCGGTTGTGGCTCAACGAGCGGGGCGATCTGGAGCCGCGCGAGAATTTCAAGACCAGCCGAACGGCCAGCGGCTGGGGACTCTATTTCTATACGCTTCCCGAGATCGAGCAGTTGCAGGCCGACATCCATGCCGATCTGGGGACATTCTACCGTTCGCGTCGCGTGCAGGCGTGGGCACCCTTCGCGCTGCTGAGCGGTGCGGTGAACGGACACAGTTATTATTTGGGGAATCTGGCCGACTCGCTGACTCCCCAGCCCAACCTGCGGGTCCTTGCGCAGCTCAATGAGCCGGTCGGAACTTCCGTGGAGATGAATCAGGCACGGGAGTGGTACAAGGAAAAGGTACTTTACCGGCCCGGCGGCAGTTATGCGAAGACGGTGTGGGTCTGGAACGATACCGACAGTCCGCAGCGGGTACGGCTCGAAGTCGCCGTGGCTGACGCCTCGGGGCGGGAGCTGTCGGTGCGGGAGGCTGCGGTCGAGGTCGCCGCAGGCGGTGCCGAAGCGGTCACGATGAACTTCGTCATGCCCCGCAGGGAGGGTGTCTGTCTGCTGAAACCCCGCCTCATTACGCCGGAAGGACGGCGCATCGAAGGTGTCGGGCGCCGGCTGATGGTGGCCCGCAAGGCCGGTCCGAAGACCGCAGCGCAGGGTTTCGGCGGACATGCTGTCCCGTTCGAGGACTGTCGGTCGGTATTGGAAAACTTCATCGGACAGGAGTTGCGGCCCGAGGTACAGGCGAAGATCGTGCATGCGCTCGGCGGCGAACTGATCGACCGGGCCGAGCAGCGCCGGAAGGGTGGATTTCTTGTCCGGACGACCCGTTATCTGGGGCCCGGGCATATGCTGGTGACTACGCGCACGTTCGATGCCGGGGGCATGGAACTGACTGCCGAACAGAGTGAGGCGCTGACGTATGTGAAACTTCCGGAAACGGTTCGGCAAACGATAGCCCGGGTGGTCGGGATGGTCCCTGTGGACGAATCGAAAATTATACGCCGCCGACAGGATGATAAGGATATCTATACGATCTCGATGGTCGGCAAGGAGGTACGCTACACAATCCACATGACGCCTTCCGGAACGTTGATTGACTTCAAGTTATCGGATTGACAATGGATATCAGCGGCACGTCCACGGCGGTCTGTTCGTCGGTGTTGAGCCGTTTCGACAGGGGTGCTCCTTCGGGTGAAAAATAGCGTCCCAGCAGTTCGACATTGCGGGTTTCGTCCATCTCCATCGCGGCGTTCTCCGAATGTTACAGTCCCCGTATCAGTTGGGCAAGCGTCTGTGTTCCGTTCTTTTCTCTGCTCCGGAATCCTTGCATGGCCGGTAGTGGGGTTTTGAATGAATTACGTCTGTCTGACCTGAATATACAATTCTCGGTTGTGGTTTCAAAATGCCTCTCCCTCGGATACGCTCATCGCCCGATGCTCCGTATCGCACCCCGGCTTTCGGAAGAAGCTGCCCGCATGCAATATAACCTTATTTAGGGGGCGCTACTCCCCGACGTACATGTCGAATATTTCGTGCCGGTCGAAATCGAGCCAGTAGCGCAGCGCCAGAGCCCTCACATACTGCCAGTAGGGTTCTGTCAGATCGCCGTAAAGTTCGATCCCCCGTTTCACATCCCGGCGGATACGGTCGGCGTACTCAGGTTTCAGCGCCAGCCGTACCGTCTTGTCCTTGAAGGTAAAACGGGCCTCGGGCCGCGGTCGGTCGTTTTCCGCCACGGCGATCAGCCCGTGTCCGACGGAGGCGCCCGTTCCGACCTGCAGGCCGTCGTTCATGCAGCTTATCGGCGGTTTGCGGCCCGCATACGTCGTGACGAAAATGTCGTCCACGCCGATATTGAAATACTCGCGGGCGCGGATTCCCATTTTGACGCCGATCGTGGCGTATATTCCCAGATGTCCGTGCAGTTCGTTGGTCAGCACGCCCGCACGCCATTCGCTCGGTCCGTGGCGTGAGATCGCCGAATCGATGATCGGGACGACATCCTCCGCATAGAGTGCACCGCAGACCGGAAAGCCGTAGAATACGCGGCTTTCGCTGTCGGGCTTGCCCCGCAGAATCGCGGTCAGTCGCGTCTGCGCCTCTGCCGCCGCGCGCTTGTCCGGCAGTTCGCACACCCGGACCGTCCCGTTCAGTTCCCGGATGGAAAACAGCTCCGGAGCGAACAGATAAACTGCGACCAGATCGTCCCAAGCTTCCAGATGACGCTTGCCCACCAGTTTTGCCAGCGGGGGCGTGCGGTGTGTCGCGGCGATCTTCCGGGCATAGACCGTCGGCACGGCTGCCACCGAGTCGAGCAAAGCGGGCGTAACGACGACCGGACATGCCGGGTTCGCCGACACGACGGTGACGGGTACGCCGCTCGCCAGCACATAACGGGCGGCGACGCTGTCCGTTTCGAAATTGGCTCCGGAGAGCGGTTCGGCTCCGCTGTTGTACCAGACGATCCGGTCGAGCCGTGCCCCGGAGGCGGGATTTTCCCGCAGCACGTCGTAGAGATTCGTCAAAGCCCCGAGGGCGATGAACACGACCTTTTCCTCTTCGTCCGCGAGGGTCCGGGCGATCAGCGCCCGTGCCGGGGGCGGATCGCCGGCTCCGGCACGGGCGTCGCCCCACTTCACGGGGGCGGATCGCCGGCTCCGGCACGGGCGTCGCCCCACTTCACGGCTGCGGAATGGGCGCGCCACGCAGGTGCGGGGGCATTCACCGCACGTCCCGCGCCGACCGGGATGCCTTCGTGGTAGAAGGAGTCGAGCAGCGCCCGCACCCGCACGGCGGCGCTGTCGGGAAGCAGCGCGCCTTCCGAGGTCGTGACGGCGAGCACCTCCACCTCGCGGTTGCCCAGCAGCATGCAGAGGGTGCGCAGGTCGTCGGCTGCGCCGTCGGTGTCGATGACGGCATGGAAACGGGCTTTGCCCGAATGCGCATGGCAGGGGGCGAGGAGGAGCGACAGGATGACTGCCAGCAGGCCCCGGCGGAAAAAACACGGATGAATCGTCATGGTTCGGATCGTATTAAAAATTCACATTCATACCGCCCAGCACCGTCGCTTTCGGCATGGGGAATCCGGCGTTGATTTCGTAACGCTGCGCCAGCAGGTTTTCGCCCCGCACGAACAGATCGAGCCACCGGGCGGCGCGGAACGTGACGCTGGCGTTCCACAACACGAAATTGTCTTTCGCCGCGGGTTTGACCGAGGTATAAAGTCCGTGGACATACTGCATGCCCGTCGATGCCTTCCAGCGCCTGTGTGTGAAATTCGCCCCGGCGTAGAGCTTGTGCTCGGGGGCCGCGGCCACCGGGTAGGCCATATGGAGGTAGCTGTAGTTCGCCGAGACGCTCCATGCGGGGTTTATGCGCAATGCCGCGTCGCCTTCGACGCCCCAGTTCTCGATCCGGCCCGTATTGATGTTTTTCGGGCGCCCGTCCACCGGAACGGTCTGGATCATGTTGTCGCCGTCGATGTAGTAGACGCTGACTCCGTATGACAGTGCGCCGTCCGAGGTGCGCTGCGTGAACGAGAGTTCGTAGTTCATCAGCTTTTCGGGCTTCAGATCGGGGTTCTGCGGCGGGAACATATACATTTCGCGGATCGTCGGGAAGCGGAATCCTTTGCTGACCATCGCCTTGATCTGGGCGTTGTGCGGCAGCAGGAACGACAGTCCGCCCTGCGGAACCCACTCCGTTCCCGCATGCGAGTGGTGGTCGAGGCGCAGCCCGGCGTCGAGCGTCAGCCAGTGCGTCAGGCTCTGGCGGAAATCGACGTAGCCGGCCACTTCGTCCATCGTCTTGTCGGCCGTGGTTTTGTCCGGAGCGCCGTCAGTGAAGACGTTCCACGCCTTGCCGCCGAAGTGCTGGTAATCGACACCCACGGTCAGGCGGTTGCCGCTGAAAAGCGCGACGCTCTGATACCACGATACGCCCAGCATCCTGTCGCGGGAGTTGAAACGGTAGTTCAGCGGCTCTTCGCCGGGCGAGTAGCCGTCGTTGATCCGGTGCCGGCCCCAGTTGTAGAAGAAGCTCAGGGAGCCGGATGTCTTGCCGTAATCGTTGCGCAGGGCGAACGACGTCATGCCGCGGGTAATGCGCTGCTTGTTGTCGAGAATGGGCGCCGAAACGGCTCCCGGATTCCGGGCGTTGAAGTGCGTGAGGTTCACGTCGGCGTAAACGTCCCACTCGTCGGTGATCCGGTAACCCAGCTTGGCATAGCCGCCGTATTGTTCGAATCCCATGTTCCTGCGGTGACCGTCGGTGCGGTTGTACGAGCCGGTCACCGTGCTGGTGAAGCGTCCGGCTCGAATCTGGTTCGTGACCTCGGTTTCGACCGTGTTGTAGGAGCCGTATCCGGCATGGAGGTCGGTTTTGACCCCGTCTTCGTGCATCCTGCGCGTCACGATGTTGATGACGCCGCCCATGGCGTTCGAGCCGTACAGCACCGAAGCGGGGCCGCGCACCACCTCGACCCGGTCGGCCAGCATCGACTGGTAGGCGTCGGCGATAGGATGCCCCATCAGCCCCATGTATTGGGGATGGCCGTCGATCAGCACCAGCAGTCCCGTCGTGGGGGCTCCGCCGACGCCGCGCAGCGTCATCTGCCCGGCAGCCCCGCCCGAAACACCGTATCCCATGATACCGCGTCCCGTGACGAACAGCCCCGGGATCTGTTCGGTCAGCGTCGGAAGCAGCGACGGCCGGAATCCCTCGGCGATCTGCTGCCTCCCGACGACGGAGATGGTCATCGGCAAATGCCGGATGTCGGTTTCATGCCGGGTCCCCGTGATTACGACCTCTCCGATCGGGTGGGGCTTTCCGCTGCGCAGGCTGTCGGCGGTCTCGGACCGCAGGGCGCATACGGGGAGGATGCTGCTTGACAGCAGCAGTACGAATAGTTTAGACTTCATTTTTTCGCATTATGTTTTACACGGATATTTTTCTTGTCTTGCGTCGCATCCTCGCCTTTCTCCAATTTTTGTTCCAAAATCCGCCGGAGACCGAAGAATGTGCGGATTCCGGATACATGCCGGACGTCCGTTTTCCTTTTCGGCGCGTTTCTTGTTCTGAGCCCGATAAACAGCTCATTACGTTATGGAAAATACCCGGCAACCGATCTCGTTACGGATTCGGCAGTATCTGCGCGATGCCGTCGGACGCATGCATCCTTCCGTCTCGTTCGTCTCCTGCATCGGTGTCCTGCTGGCTTATCTGACGGGCGTCTACATCACAGGATCGCTCCACGAGGCATCGCGCTGGATGGGGGCCATGCTGGCCTGCACGTCGCTGGTGGTCGTCTTGCAGTCGAACAGCTACAAGGCTTCGCTGCGCACCGGATGGACCCGGGTGCTGGGGACCTTCCTCGGGGCGCTCGTCGCCTACATATACCTCAAGATGTGGCCCTTTTCGATCGTGGGAATGCTCGCCTCGGTCTTCGTGCTGGAGATGCTCTGCATGCTGGTCGGAATCTACCGGAACGGCCGTATCGCCACCATTACGCTGCTCATCATCCTGCTCGTCTCGCAGATGACGCCCCACGTCTCGCCGGCCGTGAACTGCCTGCTGCGTTTTACCGAATCGGTCGTCGGCGTCGTGGTGGGCATTGCGCTGCTGTGGCTGCTCGAGCGGTGGAACAGATGGCTCTACCCGCAGGAATACGCAAACACAGTTACCGATAAAAATATGAACATGGACACGATGCCCCTGCGTTGGGGCCATTTCAGAGTGCTTATCGTCGCTTCGCTCGGGCAGATCACCGGAGCGGGGCTGGCGACGCTGGTCGGCGTCATACTGCCGATGATCCAGATTTTCCGGCATCCCGGACTTACCTCCCTGCAACAGGGACTCGTGGCGGCGACCAGCCTCGTCGGAATCATGGTCGGCTCGGTGCTGTTCGGGGCATGGAGCGATAAGAAGGGATACCTGTTCTTCTTCCGGTTCTGTCCGGCACTCATTCTCGCGGCCTCGCTGCTGGCCTTTTTCACGGCCGATCTCTTCGGGCTGGTCGCGGGACTGTTTTTCATGGGGCTGGGCATCGGCGGCGGTTACAGTCTCGATTCGGACTACATTTCCGAGATCATGCCCCGGCGGTGGAAACTGCTGATGGTCGGCGTGGCGAAAGCCGTGTCGTCGCTGGGCAGCATCGCAGCGGCGGCCATCTGCTTCTTCCTGCTGCGGGAGTGGAACGATCCGCACCTGTGGAACCGTCTGCTGCTGCTCGTCGCAGTCATGGCGGTCGTCATGCTGCTCTGCCGCATCCGGTTCGAACAAAGTCCCGGATGGCTCGTCGCCCACGGGCGCATGGCCGAAGCCGAAAAGGCCGTGCAATATTTCCTAGGGCCGGATGTGGAGATCGGTGAAATCCGCAACCGTCCGGACAAGACGCAGATGCCGAAGGTGGCATGGAGCGACCTTTTCAAATCCGGTCAGGTGAAGAAAGTGATTTTCAGCGGCATTCCGTGGGCCTGCGAGGGATTGGGCGTCTACGGCATCGGGGTGTTCCTGCCCGTGCTGGTCATGGCGCTGGGGCTGGAATCGGGGTCCGAATCGGCCTTTTCACGAATCACCGGTTCGGTGTTGCTGACCACTTGGATCAACCTCTGCATCCTGCCGGGATTCGTACTGGGGCTGCTGCTCGTGAACCGCTGGTATCATGTGCGGACCCAGACGTGGGGCTTTATCCTCTGCGCCGCGGGCATGGGCATCCTGCTGGCGGCCTACGAATTCCACTGGCCGGTGTGGATCGCCGTGTCCGGATTCATGCTCTTCGAACTGTTCCTCAATGCGGGTCCCCACCTGATGACGTTCATCATTCCGCCCCAAATCTATTCCGTCGCCGAGCGCGGCGCAGGTGCGGGACTGGCCGCGGCCTTCGGCAAACTGGGCGCTGTTGCCGGCGTCGTCGTCATTCCGGTGCTACTCAAGTGGGGCGGCGCTTCGCTGGTGCTTTGGGTGACGATCGGCGTACTGCTCGCCGGGGCGCTGGTTACGAACGTCGTCGGCCGGGAGGTGCTTCCCGACAGGGGACGGTCGGTGCGTCCCGAGGTCCGGCGCGACTGACCGTCAACGGGCGTACTCCCTTTTCAGCGCGCGTTTCATCCGCAGTTCGCAAGGCTGCTCCAACCCGCACTCTTCGAGCAGGGCCAGATCGCCGAACACATGCCGCGTATTGCCGTCGGCCACGATCCGCCCCTCCTTCATCACGATCGTGCGGTCGCAAAGGTCGAGCACCATCTCCATATCGTGCGTGGCGACGAGCGTCGTGTGGCTGAAACGGCGTATCAGGTCGATGATCTGCCGCCGGGCGCGGGGATCGAGATTCGAGGTCGGCTCGTCCATGACGAGCACCGACGGCTCCATCGCGAGGACCGTCGCTATCGCAACGCGCTTCTTCTGTCCGCCCGAAAGTCGGAAAGGCGACGCTTCGCGCAGATCGAGCGCTCCGACGGCATCGAGGGCCTCCGTGACGCGGCGGCGTATCTCTTCGGGTTCGAGTTGCATGTTCGCAGGTCCGAAGGCCACGTCTTCCTCGACCGTGGGCATGAAGAGCTGGTTGTCCGAATCCTGAAACACCAGCCCCACGGACTGCCGCACCAGCGGCAGCGTCCTGCGCGTGAGCGTGATCCCGCCCATGACCACTTCGCCCTGCGAAGGCATCAGCAGTCCGTTGGTGTGCAGCAGCAGAGTCGATTTCCCGGCTCCGTTGGCCCCCACCAAGGCGACCTTCTCTCCGTGCGTGATGCGGAACGAGACGCCGCAGAGCGCTTCGTAACCGTTGGGATAACGGTAATGCACATCGTCGAACCGGAGGTAGTGGTGGCTCATCTCAAAGGTTGTTTATCAGCATCGAAAGGTTTTCGGCCGGACGGCACAGCCGCAGCAGGATGAGTGCCGAGCACCATACGGCGAGAAACAGGGTATCGCGCATTTTCCATGCCGGGCGTTCGGACACCCCCTCCGGGATGCGCCCCGAAAATCCCCGCGCCAGCATCGCCCGGCTGATCTGCTCGGCCCGGTCGAACGTGCGGATCAGCAACTGTCCGACGAGTGTTCCCCAAATCTTCAGCGGGTAGGATTTGCGCCCGAAACTTCGTGCGTCGCGGGCCTGCTGCATGGCCGCGGCCTCTTCGATCAGGACATAAAGGTAACGGTAGACGAAAAGCAACTGCGTGGTGAAAACGGCCGGTACCCCCAGCCGCTGCATGCTCCGGCAGAGACCGTAGTAGCCGGTGCTGCCGATCAGCACGAGCAGCGCCTGCACCGACAGCAGGCCGCGCAGGACGATCGAGAGAAACGAAATCCAGCCGGCGGTGACGACCACCGCGCCTACCCGGAAAACCGGCTCGCGGTCGTAGAAGAGGTTGAAAACGCCGATAAAGGCGACGAACGGCAGCACGACGAGCGACCGCCGGAAAATCGTTGCGCAGCTCAGGCCGCCCATTGCGCAGGTGACGATCGGAAAGACGCAGAACAGCAGCAGCTCCGGAAGCCGGGGAAGCGGCACGGAGAGCATCGTCACGAGGAAAACCACCGTGACGAGCAGTTTGGCCCGTGCATCCGTGCGATGGAGCGGACTTTGCATCCGGGCGGTCCGCTCCATCGCATCCAATGCACAAAGTACATGCTGCAATCGGTTTTTCATTCCTGCTTTTGTCCGGCGCGGAACAGACAGGAGGCGCCGAACACGGCCAGCAGAATGGCCCCGCTTCCCACGATTCCCGCAAACGTCGTGTTGTAATCGGGTATGACGGCCGTTTTCTCCTGAATGGCGGCGGCTCTCCGGTGCAGGCCGTCGGACGCAGGTTCCAGTTCGGTCCGCCCCGCCGTCTTCTCGATCGACCATTCCAGTCCGTCGGGATCGGACGAAGCGATCCACGAGAACGACCCGGCGACGAGCAGCGCCGCCAGCGCGATCGCCGCAAAGGCCTTTCCGAACCGCTGTCTTCCGGAGGTGCGTTCCCGGCGGACGCCGTACAGCAGTTCGGGCTTATAACGCTGCACGATGTAGATCACCGCCGCCGTAGCCAGCCCCTCGCCGATACCGATGAACAGATGGATCGGGAGCATGAACAACAGAAACTGTCCCATCGGCAGCGCGGTGATGCCCGACGCTTCGGTTTCGATCGTCACGGCCAGTGCGCCCAGTTCGAGTCCGGCCACCGAAGCGAGCAGCGACGCGGCGAGGATGCGCCCCGGCGATGCGCCGCGTTTCATCAGCGGCCTGAACAGCAGCGGATAGGCTACCAGACACGACAGCACCGCCATGTTGAGGATATTGGCGCCCAAAGCCATGAAACCGCCGTCGGCGAAAACCAGACACTGGATCACCAGTACGGAGGCCAGCGTAATCAGCGCGGCCCAAGGACCCAGTATCGCCGAGAGCAGGATGCCGCCGACCAGATGGCCGCTCGAGCCCGTTCCCGGAATAGAGAAATTTATCATCTGGGCGGCGAAGATGAAGGCGCCCATCACACCCATCAGCGGAACGATGTGCTCGTCCCGCCCGTCGGGTTCGGGGCGGGCGTTGCGCGGATGTTTGACTTTCCGGATCGCCGTTCCGAGCAGGACCAGCGATACGGCTCCCGTAACGGCGAATACCGGCGGGGAGACCAGTGCGTCGGACATGTGCATAGTCTGTCGTTTTTCAGGTTTTTAGGTCGCCCTGCCCGGCAACGGCCGGACCGGGCGGACGGTTATTTCGTTTTCGCGCCCGGCTGCTGCGCCGCCAGATGCTTCTTGTTTTCCGGATACCAGTTCGAATGGTCGGGCTTCTGCTCGTCGTCGAACCTGACGAGCGGCAGCAGGAAGAGCCATGTCGTGATACAGAACGGTCCGGTCAGGGTGGCGATTCCGACAGGCGCCATCAGCACATACATGCCGGCCTGAACGAACACCGTCACCAGAATCCCCAGAACGGCCCACAGCGCCGAGCGGAAATTCGGCTTGTAAAACACCGTCGCCAGTGCAATGGCCGTCAGCACGGGGCTGTATCCGTAAAGTCCTTCGGAGATGTCCGGGCCCGACGCTTTCAGCACGATGACCGTCAGCAGCGCCAGCGCCGAGCCGATCGCGGCCCAGAGCGCCGCCCAGCGGCTGCAAAGGAACAGTCCCGCGAGGAAACAGATTCCCGTCACCCACGAATCGATCAGAAAGACCTGTCCGATACCTTTCAGCCAGTAAACCGCCAGATCGCCCAAACGGATGCTCTCCAGCGATGAAAAGGCCGCCGGAAGCGACGGGTCGGACATGTGCGTCGTCGGCAGCCCGTGCATGGCGCGTGCCGCCAGCAGGAACATCCATGTGCAGAAGACGAACGGAAAGGTGAACGAATTGACCTTCCATGGCGCCATCACGTTGTTGAATCCCGTGCGCACCCATGTCGTCAGCGCCGAACAGAGCACCAGCGCCAGCCACATCCAGACGGTGTTGCCCATGAACGTAGGAAACGCGCACCCCACCAGCACGCCGTTGAAACCCCAGAGTCCCTGCTCGCCGTCCTTGGCCGGAAAGCCGAGCAGATAGCCCGTCACCGTAGAGACGGTCACGCCCAGCAGGGCGCCCCAGCCCACAAGTCCCTGCCCCTCGGTATAGGCGCCCCAGAAAATGCCGATCATAAACAGGAGTCCTGTCCATGCGCTGTTCTGAAACATCACCTGCCCGGTGCCGCGCAGCAGAATTTTGATAAACTCGAAAGAGCCTCCGCCGGCCCCTTCGGATCGAGCGATCGTATTTGCCATATTTGCATTATTTAACTATTAACAAAGTTCCTATCTCCACGGAAACTCTTCGGGCAAAGGTTTGCCCTTGATTTCCTGCCGGACCGAGGAGCAGAATTCGCGGATGAGTTTTTTCACGGGTGCCGTCTCCTCGCCTAAAACTTTATAGAGCAGCCCCGCATCGTTCGGCAGGCGCGTGATGCCGGCCGCCAGCCGGCGGTCGCGGTCGATGAAGGCCGGCGTCCGTTCGTAGATGTTGTCGGCGTGTTCCGGAGGCGTCAGTACGATCACGTTGGCGAAAACGTCGTACCCGTTCATCGCGCCGAGCGTCGAGGGCGCGTGCATTTCGGGCCGGATGATGAATTTTTCGCGGAACAACTGCTCCCCGCCGGGGCGTTCGGCATGGGAGCAGACCGAAAGAATGTCGTACTGGAAAGTCTCGCCCCGGTCGAAATATTTCCGGCCGCTCATGTAAATCTCCGAATAGAACAGCGTGGCCGACGGCGCGATGCGGATCGCCGTGTCGGCGATGAACCGCGTGTGCCGGCACGGGATGGTCGGTTCGGGCAGGTATTCCAGATAGGCGTTCTCTTCGAGCTCGAACACCTGTGTCAGTCCCGAATAGTTGTAGCGCATCTCGGCCAGTTTGGTCGCCGCTCCGGTCGAAATGTGGGCATAGGCGCCTTTGCGGACGACGAAACGCTGTTCATAGCGATCGCCGTCCACGTTGGGGCCTCCCGAGGAGAGGATGTAAACGCACGGCATCTCGGGCATGCCTTCGTCGAAATAGAGTTCCTGCTGGACGATCAGCGGCGCATGCCGTTCCAGATCGCGCATGATCGACTTGCCGTCGTCGTCGAGCTCGAATCCCAAGTAGAGGTATCCCATTTTCCCCGGAGTGCCGACAGGCATCGCCTTCGGCTCTTCGAGGTAGGGGCTCATCTCTTTGGCTGCTGTGAAATTCATCGTAGGGCGCCGGTTAGGGGTTCCGAAACTTTCTCTTTGTCGTTGTCGAGGTCGAAAAGCGCCATCCGGCGGATCAGGGCGACCAGTTCGTCGATCCCTTCACCCGTCATGCAGTTGGTGAATACGAACGGTTTGCCCGGACGCATCAGCTCGGAATCGCGCCGCATCACTTCGAGATCGGCACGGACATAGGGGGCCAGATCGGTCTTGTTGATAACCAGAATATCGGACTGGGATATCCCCGGTCCGTCCTTGCGGGGAATCTTGTCGCCCGCGGCCACATCGATCACATAGATGAAAAAGTCCACCAGCGCAGGGCTGAACGTGAGGGTGAGGTTGTCGCCGCCCGACTCGATCAGCACCACGTCGCCGTCGGGGAACCGGGCCTCCATCTCCTCGACCGCCGCGATGTTCATCGAAGGGTCCTCGCGCACGGCCGTATGGGGGCACGCTCCGGTCTCGACGCCGATGATCCGCTCCTCGACAAGGATGCCCTTCAGCATTTTGCGTACATGCTTGGCGTCTTCCGTGGTTACCACGTCGTTGGTTATCACCAGCACTTTGTAGCCCATGTCCAGAAGCCGCGGGGTGATGGCTTCGATCAGCGCCGTCTTGCCGGAGCCCACGGGGCCGCCGATTCCGATTCTGCAAGTTGTATTGTTGCTCATAATTTTATCTTTCTGTTTTTACATTCGTTTATCCCGGGGTGGCAGCGCAAATCCGGCTCCGAACGACCCGGCCTGCCATCGCCTATAAAACCCACTTCTTAAGTGGGTTAGTTCATAAACATGCGTTTGGTTCCCTTTTCGTGCAGCGAGGCGAGAATGTCGATCTGCGGCACGAAGGTATACATGTCGTCGAAGTCCATGTCGCCCGCCGTGTCATAGAGTTCGCCAAGCTTTTCGGCGGCCCGGAACAGGATGCGCTGCGTGTCGTAGTGCGACACGCGCACGCAGCGGAGGGCCGCGCTGACGACCATGTTGACCACGCCGTACTGGTGGGAGCAGAAAAGCTCCTTTTCGGAGATTCCGCAGGCCGCGAATACGATACCCTGCGCCACGGGATAAGTGCCGGGGGTGCGGCCGCCGGCGATGTCGCCGAGCCACCGCGCTGCGGTTTCATCGGGAAAGATGTGTTTCGACAGCTCGGCCAGCTTCTTGCCCATGCGCCGGGTCATCAGCCGCGCCTCGGCGTTCATCTTGCAGAGAACGGCCTGACGGTCGGCATTGAGGATACCCTCGTAATAACCGAGGTTATAGCTGCGGAAAGCGTGCAGCGCCGCGACTCCGTCGGTGAAGGCGGCCTGCCGGACAATGTCCTGCGTATATTGTTCGAGCGTCGCGGCGTCGTGCACCAGTTCCTCTTCGGCGGCCGTTTCCAGCCCGTTGGAGAAGGAGAAGGTCCCGACCGGAAAGGCCGAGTCGGTGAATTCGAGCAGCCGCATGACGGTTGTTGCGTCGTCGGTCATAAGGATGGGTTTAATGCGCGTGCGCATGTTCGTGATGGTGGTGTACGTCGCTGTCGGGACCTGTGCCGCCGAACAGACGCCGGATTTCATGGGGCGCCAAATAGGGAATCACCTCCGAACCGGGCTGGAACGAGTAGGCGACACCTTCTATATGGTGCGTACGCATCACGCTGTCCATCACTTTCTTGTCCACCGTCAGCGGAATGTAGACCTTCGTCCCCTTGACCACTGCGGGCCAATGCTGGTTGCCGATGGCATGACCGAGTTCCACTGAGATATGGATGATCGTTTCCGGCGTTTGACGCGCCAGATCCGAAAGGTCTGCGACCAGCACGTCGTTGAGTCGGATGCGGATGGCCGCGATGCGGTGCTGTTCGGGCAGGTACTCGATAATATCGCCGTCGAGCATCTGCGAGTGGCGTTTCAACGCCACGGCGTATTCGTTTTCCCGGTCGCCTTTGACCACGAAGCGGCTTTTCTGGGCCGTCCACTGGTCGAGATCGATATATTCGATTTCGGCTTCCCGCGCTTTCTTCATCCATTCGGGATCCTGCAAATTGCCTATGATTTCCGTATATATTTTCATCGGATTCGTTTTTAAGTCGGTTTTAATTTCCGGGAGCACACCCTGCGGCATGCTCCCGGAAAAAAGTCAGGATTACGAGAACCAGAGCAGTTGGCTCAGGGGGAATTTGTCGGCAGGTTTGACGTAGGCGCGGATGTCGTTGACCAGCACGTCGAACGTTTCGGGATTCACGTCGATCTTCGGCATTCCTCCGTTGCGCACCATGTCGTATTTGGTGAGCTGGCGGGTGCGGCGCACGGGCTGCACCATACGATGCAGGTGGAGACGTTCCTTGATACCGCTTTGGAATGCGGCGTTCGAAACGAACGAAAGGCACGTTTCGGGTAGCGTGCGGCCGAAAGCGCCGTACATCGGACGGTAATAGCACGGCTGCGGCGTCGGGAGCGACGCGTTGGGGTCGCCCATGTTCGACCAGTTGATCAGGCCGCCCTTGATGACCATCTTGGGTTTGGCACCGAAGAACTGCGGCTCCCAGAGTACGAGGTCGGCGACTTTGCCCTTCTCGACCGATCCGAGGTAGTCGGAGACACCGTAAGTGATGGCCGGGTTGATCGTGATTTTGGCGATGTAACGCAGCACGCGGAAGTTGTCGTTCCCGTCGGCATCCTCGGCAAGCTTGCCGCAGGCGTTCTTCATGAACGACGCCATCTGGAACGTGCGCATGAACGATTCGCCGATACGGCCCATGGCCTGCGAGTCGGACGAAACCATCGACAGCACGCCCAGATCGTGCAGCACGTTCTCCGCGGCCTGCGTTTCGGGACGCACGCGGCTCTCGGCAAAGGCCACGTCCGACGGAATCTTCGGATTGAGGTTGTGGCAGACCATGATCATGTCGAACAGCTCGGCTTGGGAATTGATGCCGAACGGCAGGGTCGGATTGGTCGACGAAGGCAGCACATAGGGCATCGACGCCACTTTCAGCAGATCGGGGGCGTGTCCGCCGCCGGCGCCTTCGGTGTGGTAGGTATGGATCGTGCGGCCGTCCATGGCGGCAATCGTATCTTCGACATATCCGCTCTCGTTGAGCGTATCGGAGTGGATGGCCACCTGCACGTCGAAACGATCGGCGACGCCCAGCGCGGCGCGGATCGCAGCGGGAGTCGAACCCCAGTCCTCGTGAATCTTCAGGCCGCAGGCTCCGGCCTCGATCTGCTCTTCGAGCGGCTGGTTCATCGAGCAGTTGCCTTTGCCCAGCAGGCCGACGTTTACCGGAAGCCCCTCGATCGACTCCAGCATGCGTTCGATGTTCCAGCGGCCGGAAGTGATGGTGGTGCCGTTACTGCCGTCCGTAGGGCCGATTCCGCCGCCGAACAGGGTCGTAATGCCGTTGCTCAGGCAGGCGTAGGCCTGCTGCGGGGAGATCATGTGCACATGGCCGTCGATGCCGGCCGCTGTCAGGATCAGGTGTTCGCCCGATATGGCGTCGGTTGCGGTGCTGGTTACCAGATCGGGATGCACGCCGTGCATGATATTCGGATTGCCCGCCTTGCCGATACCGGCGATTTTTCCGTCCTTGACACCCACATCGGCCTTCACGACGCCCAGATTGGCGTCGATGATCGTCACGTTGGTGATAACGAGGTCGAGCGAACCCTCCTTCGAGGTCATCGTATTGGCCAGCCCCATGCCGTCACGGATGGTTTTACCGCCGCCGTAGACGACTTCGTCGCCGTATTCGCGCAGGTCTTTTTCGATCTCGACGTAAAGATCGGTGTCACCCAGCCGGATCTTGTCGCCGACGGTAGGACCGAAAAGATTGTTGTATTCTTGACGTGAAATTGTTGCCATATCCTCTATTTTTTAGTGTTGTTGCTTTTTTTCATAGCGGCCTCGGCTTCGCTTTCCGAAATGTTCTTGAACCCTGCATGCCGGGCTTTGCGTCCGGCATGTATATGTGCCGGGAAATAGGTGGGCGCATCCTCGTCGCCCGTATATCCCATCACCAGACCGTTGAAGCCGATCACGCGGCGTTTGCCCGAATAGGCCACGACCTCGACCTCTTTCTGGTCGCCCGGTTCGAACCGGATGGCGGTCGTTGCGGGAATGTTCAGGTGACAGCCGAAAGCGGCGTCGCGGTCGAACTCCAGATAGCGGTTAACCTCGAAGAAATGAAAATGCGAACCGACCTGAATCGGACGGTCGCCGGTATTGCGCACGACAAGCTGCACGGTCTTGCGGCCGGTATTGTACTCGATCGGGGCATTCATCAGGATTACTCCTCCGACGACGACGGACTTCGCAGGTTTGAAGCCGGGTTTATTCGGATAAAGACTCGCCGCCTGCACCTGATTTTTCGCAGGGGCGGGATTTTTCGTACTCATAATCAGGATTTTTTAAATTACTTAATAGGATGGTGGATGCTCACCAGACGGGAACCGTCCGTAAACACGGCTTCGACCTGCAACAGGTCGATCATGTCGGCGACGCCCTCCATGACGTCGCTTTTCTTCAGTACGCTGGCCGCTCCTTTCATAACCTCCTCCACGGTCTTGCCTTCACGCGCTCCCTCCAGTGCGGTGGACGTGATGTAGGCTACGGCCTCCGGGTAATTCAGTTTCAGCCCTTTTTTCATGCGCCTTTCGGCGATCATCCCGAGCGAAAGCAGCATGAGCTTGTCAATCTCTTTCGGTGTCAAGTGCATAATAAACGATTTTTATAGTTAATCCGGCTCCGCATCCCCGCAGGCCATACATACCCCGCCGGGGCAGCGATTCGCCGGTACTGATCAGCAGAGGCTCCAAATAGGATGCCAAAAGCTGCCCCGTGGCGATCCGCGGCAAAAAACGGAAGTCCTGTGGCATTAAATTTGTCCGGGGAAGAATCCGAATGGTAGAATCAATTAAAAACGTGTGAATTATGTTTAAAGCGATGATGATTGCGGGACTCGGCGGTTTTATCGGCACATGCCTGCGCTTTCTGACGGGAAAACTGGCTCATGTCATTACGGTTTCCGCGTTTCCATGGGGTACGTTCGCCGTCAATATTATCGGGAGTTTCGTGATCGGCATCTTTTTCGGACTGGCCGAAAAGGCCCACGTCATCTCACCGTCGATGAACGTATTCCTGATCACCGGCTTCTGCGGCGGTTTCACCACCTTTTCGTCGTTCGCCGACGACATGTACCTGCTCCTGCAACAGAAACACTGGCTCTATTTCGGCCTTTACGTCGGCCTGAGCTTCATGCTGGGGCTGATACTCGTATGGCTGGGACGCTCGCTGATAAAGACGGTATAGCGACTGTCGCCGTCGGAGATTTTGTCGGGGCTGCCTGACTCCGCCTTGCGGGAGGAATGCGAAACATATGTAGTGGCGGACCGTTTTCTGTCCGCTTGAAGCGAAACCGCGACTCCTGTGCGGCCCATATTTTGGGGCCGCATACCGCTTTTTTTGCCGTACTTTTGTCCGAATAAACTATTTCAGAGAGAATAATGGCAAGCGTAAAATTGATGCTCAATCGCCACCGCGCCCTGAAAAGCGGAGCTTACCCGCTGGTGTTCCAGCTCATCCACCGGCGCCCTCGATAGGGTAGTGCGCCGGAGCTTCCCTGCCGGGACAGGGCGATCTCCGGCTTCCGGAATCGGATTCTGCGTCCCTTTTCCGACAGTACCGTTTGTCGGCGGGCGAGGTGCTGCCGTCTCCGAACGTATCCTTCACGAGATTCGCAATACGGATAAGTGTATCGCCGAGATCGCTGTGGATTACGGTTTTGCTACGCCGTCCTACTTTACTACATTCTGCAAACAATATTTCGGACAGACGCCTACGGTGCTCCGTCGCCGCTCGGAGCTCCTGCATTCCGACTCTTGGGGCGGACGTCTCTCCGTCACAGGACCGTCCGTAATAGATCGGACCCGTGAGACGGCCGAACACGCATCGAATCTCAGAGGATGATTGAAAAACAATATTTGTTGCTTATGAGAATAAAAAGACTGATTTTATCATTGTTGCTGCTCGGATACTGTTGTTTGGTTTCCGGAGGGGAATTACTCTCCGCAGTCCCGGTGGGAGCTGCTGCCGGTTTGCGGCAGGGCGTGGGTGCGTTGGAGCGCTTGCGGACGAGCCCTGCAGAACGGCCCGTTTTTCGGCTCCGTTCCCTTTCGTGCTCCCGCGAGTTTGCCGCGAACTGCTTTCCGCTTTCGGTTCGGAGAATCGAACGAAGCCTTTGCAAAACGATGATATACAGTCGATTTTCTTCTTTTTGCACCGAACGGGCAACAAAAAAGGAACCTCGGAAAAAGGCTCCTTTGTGCGGATAAAGGGACTCGAACCCCCACGCCGTAAGGCATCAGATCCTAAGTCTGACGTGGCTACCAATTACACCATATCCGCATCGGTAAGACAAAGGTAGGCAAAAATTCACAAATAGCAATCGGCGACGGGGATTATCCGGGTTTTTTGGTTATTTTTGTAGACAAAATTCTATAATATGCCGCAGCAGATTACCCTCACGCTCACTCCCCGGCAGGCCGCTGACGCGAAGTTCTACACCGCGCAGGCGGCTCGTCGCATGGGCATCCGCGAGTCGGACATCGCGCTGGCGAGGGTCGTCAAAAGGTCGATCGACGCCCGTCAGCGCCAGGTGAAGGTGAACCTCACGCTGGAAATCTATGCCGACCATGAGCCGCAGCCCGGACCGGTGCATTTCGACTATCCGTCGGTCGGGGGCCGCACGGAGGTTGTGATCGTGGGATCGGGCCCTGCGGGGTTGTTCGCAGCCCTGCGGCTGATCGAACTGGGGCTGCGGCCCGTAATTCTGGAGCGGGGACGCGACGTCTCGGCCCGCAAGCGCGATATCGCGCAGATCAACCGCAACGGCGCCGTCGATCCCGATTCGAACTATGCTTTCGGTGAGGGCGGGGCCGGGACTTTCTCCGACGGCAAGCTCTTCACGCGCAGCAAGAAGCGCGGCGACTACAACAAGGCGCTGCAAACGCTCGTGTTTCATGGGGCGACACCCGAAATACTTTACGAGGCGCATCCGCATATCGGCACCGACCGTCTGCCGGGCATCATGCAGCGTATCCGGCAGACGATCGTCGATGCCGGCGGCGTTTTCCGCTTCGAAAGCCGCGTCACGGATCTGAAAATCGAAAAGGGCCGCATCGCCGGCGTATGGTGCGGCGGCGAGCTGATCGAAGGCGCCGCCGTGGTGTTGGCCACGGGCCATTCGGCGCGTGATATCTATGAACTGCTCCACCGACGCGGTGTGCGCGTCGAGGCCAAACCCTTTGCCATGGGGGTACGCATCGAGCATCCGCAGGCGCTGATCGACTCGATCCAGTACCATTGCGAAACGCGCGGCGAGTATCTTCCGGCGGCCTCCTATTCGCTGGTGAGTCAGGAGAATGGCCGCGGGGTCTATTCGTTCTGCATGTGTCCGGGCGGTTTCATCGTTCCGGCCATGACCGATGCCGCGCAGTCGGTGGTCAACGGCATGTCGCCCAGCGGCCGCACGTCGCCCTATGCCAATTCCGGACTGGTGACGGAGGTGCGGCTGGCGGATTTCGAACACCTGCGCACCGAATGGGGCGAACTGGCGGGGCTGAAATTCCAGCAGCAGTTCGAGGAACTGGCCCGCCGGGAGGGCGGGGAGCACCAGATAGCGCCGGCGCAGCGGGTCGCCGATTTCGTGGCGGGGCGTGCGAGCGGATCGCTGCCCGCGACCTCCTACATCCCCGGTGTCACCCCCTCGCGGCTCGACCGGTGGATGCCCGGCTTCATCGCGCAGGGTCTGCGGCAGGGGCTCACGACCTTCGGCCGCCGGATGCGGGGCTATGTGACCGGCGAGGCGTTGATCGTGGGCGTGGAGTCCCGGACCTCGACACCCGTGCGTGTGCCGCGCGATCCGGCGACGCTGATGCACCCTGAAACGGAGGGATTGTTCCCCGCGGGCGAGGGGGCGGGATATGCCGGCGGCATCATTTCTGCGGCGCTCGACGGCGAGCGGATCGCCGAAGCGGTAAAAAATTATATTCGATAGCCGATGGAACCGAAAATCAGTGTTATCATTCCGGTCTACAACGTTGAGCCGTTTCTGGCCCGGTGTCTGGACAGCGTGGTGGGGCAGACCCTGCGCGATATCGAGATCATCTGTGTCGACGACGGAAGTCCCGACCGCTCGATCGACATCCTGAACCGCTATGCGGCCGGGGATGCGCGTATCCGCGTGATCTCGCAGGAAAACCGCGGACTGGGCGGCGCCCGCAACCGCGGGTTCGATGCCGCGGCGGGGGAGTTCATCCTCTTTGTCGATTCCGACGACTGGATCGATGCGGCCTACTGCGAGCGGCTCTACGAAGCGGCCCGGGAGGCGGGGGCCGATGTGGCGTGCGCCTCGATGCTGAAGATACGTCCGTCGTATTCGAAATGGACGATCCGTTACACCGAGCGGCAGGTGGTTGCCGATGCGCAGGAGAAATTCCGCATCTGCCGCTGCCCGCCCGATTTCTATGTGATGAACAAGCTCCTGCGCCGGGAGATGCTGCTGCGGCTGGGGCTGCGTTTCCGCGAACGGGTCTGCTACGAGGATGTCGAATACACGATGCGCGTGCTGTGCGAAGGCGGGAACGTGGTGACGGTGCCCGACGTGGTGTACCGATATGTGGTGAACGCCACCTCGATCACCAAGAGCCGCCAGACACCGAAAAAACAGCAGGACAAATATCTGGCCCATAAGGCATTCGCCGACTATATGGCGGCGCACGGGTTGCATCTGGATGCGCGGTTTCGTCACATCACCCGCCGTACCTACGACCGTTGGGGAATCACATGGCTGAAACTCAAGGAGTGCGGCGACCGGCAGACTTTCCGGCTGTTCGACCTGATTCCGATCTGGTGGCGGCGCGCCGCCGACAAATAAACGAGGCTATGGAGATTGATCTGGTGTACCTCTGGGTCGACGGCAACGACCCCGTGTGGCTGGCGAAGAAGAATACTTACCTGCCTGCCGACAGGCAGGTGGACCCCGAAGCGGCGGGGGAGTGCCGTTTTGTCGAGAACGACGAACTGCGCTATTCGCTGCGTTCGGCGGAGCGTTATGCGCCGTGGATTCGCCGCGTCTACATCCTGACCGACGACCAGACGCCCGCGTGGCTCGATACGTCGAACCCGCGTGTGCGGGTGGTTTCCCACCGCGAGATCATGCCTGCGGAGATTCTGCCCGTCTTCAACTCCTGTACGATCGAGCTGTTTCTGCCCCGGATTCCCGATCTGGCCGAGCATTTCCTCTATGCCAACGACGATATGTTCTTCAGCCGTCCCGTCGGTCCCGGCTTCTTCTTCGATGACGCGGGACGCCCCGTCGTGCGGCTCAAGAAACAATCGCTGAAACGGCACGACGACGATATCTACTGCCACACGATCCTGCGCATGCAGGAGTTGGTGCGGGCCCGCTGCGGCCGTTGCTCCGAACTGGCGCCCCATCATAACGTCGACGCCTACCGCCGCAGCGATTTCCTCGCCGCCCTCGAGGTGTTCCGCGACGAGCTGGCGCCCACGGAGCACCATCGTTTCCGCTCGCGCGACGACTGGCAGCGTTCGCTGGTGCTCTACCATGCGCTCGCCCGCGGGGAGGCTTCGCTGCGCGAGGTCACGCGGTATAACAAGCTCGAAACCCCCGTGCAGCGGCTTCGCGCCCTCTTCGGCGTCGGCTGCGGGAGCGACTCGCGCTGCATTCCCGCCTATACGCCGGATTTGGATGCGGTGATGGAGAAGTACGACCCGTCGCTGTTCTGCCTGAACGACGACGCCCGGATGACCGATGAGGACCGGTTCCGGGTACGACAATTCCTCGGGAGGTTGTTTCCCGAAAAATCTTCGTTCGAAAAATAGAGGAATAGGGTACTCCGGCAGGAGAATCAGCCGCCGACAACGACGGCTGCGCCTTTTCCGGCATAGGTGATGCGCGGCGTCAGGTGTCGGTCGAGGCCCTTTTCGCAGCGCATGCGGTGTTCGCGGATGCTCTCCAGATAGCGCAGTTCGTTGACGGCGCAGTTGTCGCGGGAGGCTTTGTCGTGGTGGAGATGGAACGCGACACCTTGGAACTTCATGCGCCGCTGCTGCACGCCGCTGTTGTTCAGGCGCAGTCCCAGTTCCGTATCCTCGTACCCCCATCCTTCGAATCCCTCGTCGAATCCGTTGACGCGGATCAGGTCCCGGCGCCACAGCCCCAGATTGCAGCTTCTGGGCGCCTGCGAGGGCGCGATCATGCGGTAGACGATGGCCATGATGGGTACGCGCATGACGTTGTTGCTGTTGCGCACGCCCTTGGTCAGCGCCGTCAGCGAGGTGATCTCGCCGCTGAGGACCTTCTCGGTCAGCATTTCGGTGATGATGCCGCGGGAGCCCGAAACGTAGCAGCCTTCCCGGGCAAAGAGAATGTGGTCCTGAATGAAGTTGCGCTGCAGGATCAGATCGCCGTCGACATGGATGATGTAGTCACCGGAACTGGCGGCGATGGCCTTGTTGCGGATGGCTGCGACCCGAAATCCCCGGTCTTCGTGCCAGATGTGGTGCACGGGAACCGGTGAGATGTTCTGGAAGTGCCTCACGACGTCGCGGGTGCTGATGCCCGACCCGTCGTCCGCGACCAGAATCTCGGAGGGCATGACGGTCTGCTGCATCACGCTGTCGAGACACAGGTAAAGCGCCCGCGGCCAATTGTAAGTAGTAATGATCAACGATACAGTCATCGTACTGGTATAAATTGGTTAGGTTGTAGGGTAAGGCACTGTTGAATCCGCAAAATCTCTGCCGGGATTTTGCGGAAAATCCTGTTTGCAATAGAGGCTGTCGAAATCATTCGGCAAAAGTAGCAATTTTATCTGTTACGAACAGCATATAACAATTTTATTCTTTAAATGCCGTATTTCCGAAATACTGCATGCTTTCCGGCGAAAAATCTTTCGGATTATCGCCGGAACAGTTGTTGACGTTGATTATCAAATACTTGTATTTCGCTGATGCAGGGTGTTATTAAAAAATATCAATAAATTTGAAAATTATTTTAATAAAAACTTGCAAGGTCTGTTTTTTCGCCTTATCTTTGCAGCGAAGTTTTAAGGTTCATTTAGGTTAGTAGTTTTAGGTTGGTGAGGAAACTGTGGAAGAGGAACTCCGGTTCTGATTCCGGGTTTCCTTTTTTTTATTCCTGTTTTCCGGTGTCCGGGCATTTCGCCCGATGCGGTTTTCCTTTGTTTGCTTTTGCCCTTTTTCTGCGCTGTTTTTCCGGATCTCGCCCGGTCGGATGTTTATTTTGTGCCCTTTTTTGCAACCTCCCCGGGAACAGGCATTTCAACTGGTTTTTCAACCGGAAGTGGCTTATCCATAATTGCTTGCGAGAACGTTAGCTTAATCGGGTAAGTGAATTTGTCGGTTATCCAATGTTACCAAATTGTTAAATATATTTAAGATATTCATAAAATATTTGCATAAATGAAAAATGCCCCTTATCTTTGCAGTGAAGTTTTAAGGTTCATTTAGGTTAGTAGTTTTAGGTTGGTTGAGGAAATCGGCAGGTTGCAGCGGAAGATCCGTTGCTAAGACTTAAGAACGGTACTCGTTCGATGAGTCGAATACCTCCGATTGAACCTCATTTTTGGAGGGGGTGGTTCCCCGCCAAAAAAGAAGGTCCTAGTCGGGAGACTCGGACCTTTTTTCATTTCCGGCCGGCGTCCTCAGAGCCCGGCCAGCTCTTCGCGGGTCACCTCCACTTCGACGCCCCCGAGCGCATAGCACCCTATTTCATACGGATTGTAGTCGAAAACGATGCTTTCGGCCGTGACGCGGAAGTTCTCCGTCGGGCCGATGTATTCGGGGAAGAATCCCGCGGCGGACAGCCCTTCGTCGTCCCGGGCGTCGTACTGCTCGTAGAGTTTCCGGCGGATCAGCCGGTCGAGGTTGTCCAGTTGCGTGTCGGTGAACAGGTCGGCCAAGGTGATTTCGTAGCCTCCGGCGAGTGAGTAGACGTAGTTGAAGCTGCCGTAGATGCCGTGTGCGCCGCCCGTGTAACTCGACCGCGTGATGGTGTAGGTGACGAGCGTATCCACGACGGCGCCCTCGGATTCAGCGGAGATCTCGTATTCCATGCCGGCGGAGCCTGCCGGCAGGCTGTCCGCGAGGTAGGTGTCGGCGATCTGGCCGATCGCGGCGGCGGCAGCCTCCTGCGCCGTGCCGGAGAATGCTTCCAGTTCGAAGAAATAGCCGATATTCGCCCGTTCGATCGCTGCAAGGGCGGGGGAGTCTTCGGTGTTGAGGATCGATGCGAAGCGGTATTCGATGTTGCAGGCGATTCCGTTGCGTTCGACGAGCGTGTCGGTGGCGGCGATGCCGAATTCGGGCTGTACGGGATGCTTCGTGCAGGAGACGACAGCGGCTGCTGCGATGGCGGCAAAGAGCGTTGAAAGGCGGATTTTCATGGCGGAAAGGATTTTATTTAGTTTAAAGATAGTCAAAAAGTGGGTTTGGAGGGCCTTTTGCGAAAAAAAATCGCAGTTTTCGGCGGAAAATTTTGCAGATTTAAAAGAAGCCCTTATCTTTGCACCACAAAACTGAACCGGTGGATTCATCTAAGGGTTAGGATACATGCCTCTCACGCATGACATAGGGGTTCGAATCCCCTATCCACTACCAAATCGGACGGCTGCACGCGAGTGCGGCCGTTTTTTGCATGTGTCGTATTCTCTTTTCTTTGTTCCGGATTTCTTTCGTTGATGAAATACGCTGTTTCGTCGGTAAAATGCGCTGATCGGTTGAATTTATTTGCCGTCGTCATTCCCGGAACCTAATTTTACGGCGACTGGAATTTTGGGATTCATTTTAATTTAAAGACTATGAAGAGATTAATGTGCCTGACCATGGCTGTTGCCATGACCATGGGCGCTGCATTCCTTGTGGGTTGCAGCGACGACGATGACAACGGAAAGCATGCTGCGCCGACGCTTACGCTCAAGGGCGGCGACATCAAGGCGGTTCACGAGATCAAACCGACCATGTCGGTGGTGGTGGACGTGACGGCGCCCGCCGGAATTTCCGACCTCACGGTGAAAATCGAGTCGCCCTGCCTGACGGCCGAGGTGCTCGGCGAGCTGGGTCTGGCCCAGACGATGAGCTTGGTGAACCCGGCTACGCCGGAGATCGCTGCTGGCCTTAAGGGGCTCGAGTTTCCCGTGGGCGACGATGTGAAGAACAAGACTTCGCTGTCGATCAACATTTCGCAGTTGGTGCCGCTGATTGCGGTGATCTACAATCAGGATTCGAACCACAATTTTGTATTGACGGCTACCGATGCCGACAATCAGAAGAGTGTCGAAACGCTGAAATTCCACCTGACGCCGGTGGTACAGTAGTATTATCCCGTGCCGCCGGAGATCCAGCCGGCCGGGGTATTCCCGGGACGAGACCCGCATGGAGCGGGGTGGTGAGTAGGTCAGGTAATTTCGTCCCGGGATTTTTTTGTCCGCTCCGTTCCTGAAAAATGCGACGGCCGCCTTTTCAAGAGGCGGCCGTCGCGGCGTTCAGTTAGTTAAGGTTAAGGTTGGTGGGGTTTATTTTTCAGTTTTCGCTTTGAATTTCTCCAACTGGCGCTTCAGGGCGTCGATGGCTTCGTCCACCGACTCTTCGAAGGCTTTCGACTGGTGGCAGGCCACCAGATCCTCGCCCGGCATGTGCAGCGTGATGGTTGCGAATTTGTTTCCTTTTTCGTGGTCCTTATCGAGTTTGAGAATGACCTCGGCTCCCGTCGAGCGCTCCGCAAAGCGGTCCAACTTCGCCATCTTGGCATTCACGAATTCGACCAGCCGCTTGTCGGCGTCGAATTTCACGGATTGAATCTGTACGTTCATAGCCTTATATTATAAAAGTTAATCACTCGCCACCCTTTTCACGGGGATGGGCTTTTGCATAAATCTCCCGGAGCTTGGCAATGCTGTTGTGCGTGTAGACCTGCGTGGCCTGCAGCGAAGCGTGCCCCAGAAGTTCCTGTATCTCGCGCATATCGGCTCCGCTGTTCAGCAGGTGTGTTGCGAAAGTGTGTCGCAGCACATGGGGGCTTTTCTTGCCCTGAACGCCTGCCTTGTCCAGCTCTTCCTGCACCGTCCGGTAAACCGCCGTCCGGGATATGCGTTTTCCTTTGTGTGTTAAAAATAGCGCTTTTTCCGGTGAAATGCAAATATTTTGCCGCTCAATTAACCCGATGTAATGCAAAATCTTTTCGCGGACGAACTCCAGAATGGGCACGATGCGCTCCTTGTCGCCCTTGCCCCGGATGCGCAGCGAGGTGAAATCGTCCGAAAAATCCCCGCGGTCGATGCCGACCAGTTCGGCCAGCCGCAGGCCGCAGGCGTAGAAAAGCAGTACGATGAGCGAATTGCGCTCGCGGATGAAATCCTCGCTGTCCTGTTCGCAGTCGCTGACGATGCCGCTCATGCGGCTTTCGGGAACGAACGCCGGCAGGCGGCGCGAGGTTCGCAGCGACGCCACGGGCTGCGTCACGTCGCGGCTGACGACGCCCGTGCGCAGCAGCCAGCGGAACAGGGCCCGCAGTGATGAGATCTCGCGGTTCATCGAGGCGGCGCTCAGGTGTCCCTCCTCGGTGCGGAAGATCATCCATTCGCGGATATCCTCCGTGGTCACCCGGCGCGGGTCGAAATCCGCGTCGCCGACCCCCAGCCACGCGAGGAACTGCTCGACGTCGTGGCGGTAGTTGCGCACGGTGAGCGGCGAGTAGCGGCGTTCGGCCTCGAGGTATCGGATGAAATCGGCGAGCATTTGCGGTAAAGATAAGGAAAAACCTTTACCTTTGTACAAAAAAGGAATATACTTGACGACACGAATCGGCTGCTGAGAACATAATCTCCCTCCCTGAGGGAGGGTTGGGGTGGGGTCAGATTTGTAAATGACGCCGCAGGCGGCAAGAACGGCAGTCGACAGCGACTGGTATGTGGAAGTATATGATTGTCAAATCGAATTTTATGAAACAGAACTGGAAACCCGGGACCGTATTGTATCCTCTACCGGCGGTGCTGGTGAGCTGCGGCGCTACGCCCGAAGAATATAACCTGCTGACCGTGGCATGGACCGGTACGGTCTGCTCCGCCCCGCCGATGTGCTATATTTCGGTGCGTCCCGAACGCCACTCCTATGAAATTATCCGCCGCACGGGCGAGTTCGTCATCAACCTCACGACGCGCCGGCTGGCGCGTGCCGCGGACTGGTGCGGCGTACGTTCGGGCCGCGATTACGACAAGTTCCGCGAGATGGGCCTCACGGCCGTTCCGTCGGAGCGGATCGCTGCGCCCGTTGTCGCCGAGTCTCCCGTGAACATCGAGTGCCGTGTGCGGCAGGTGCTGCCGCTCGGGACCCACGACATGTTTTTGGCCGAGGTGGTCGGGGTGCAGGCCGACGAAGCCTATATCGACCCCGGGACGGGGCGTTTCTGTCTCGAACGCGCCGATCCGATCGTCTATTCCCACGGGGAATACTTTGCGTTGGGCGAGGCGCTGGGTCATTTCGGCTGGTCGGTCCGCAAAAAGAAACCGGCGCAGAAAAAACGGTGATTCTCACGAATTTTTACTATCTTTACTCGATGAAGCGTCATTCGAAATCTCTCCTGCCGTTCGCTCTTGCCGCTGCTGTGGTGCTGGCGGGATGCATTAAGATGCCCAAGGGCGGCGAGACCGATACCGGAGGTCCGGACGGTCCCGATTTCCCCCCCCCCTCTGCGGCGGAATATCTCTATCCTTTCGGGGATGAACCCCGTCATGTTACGGCCGAACTGACGCTTACGTTCGCTCCGGAGACCGACCTGACGGACGCGGAGGCCGTCATTCCTCCCCTGAAATACAACAAGTCGCTGCTGGTGCTGCTGACGCAGGACGACTGCAAGCAGGCGGCTTTCTCGACCACATGGGCCGCGATCAACGGCCGTCCCCTCTCCGACACTTATTATTATACGGCAGCCCACCTGCGCGGCGGGGATATGCCGCCCGACACCTACGGCTTCGGCAAGACGCTCGGCTCGACCGACGGCACGGGCCGCGAGGTGCGTTTCGCCTTCTCGACGACCCTCTCCCCCGAATGGGAGTACATGGATGCCGAAGCGACGGTCAAACCGGGTTATACGGACAATTACTACCGTTTCTTTATGCAGAAGGGGCTGATGTGGGGCGATGTCCGGGAGATGCTCAGCTACGGCGTCGGTATCGCTTTCCACGACGTGAATGTGGACAAGGAGTCGAAGAACCTCCCCGACTCGATCCTCCGCCATTACGGACTCTCGCAGGATATTATCCTCGATCGTCTTGCGGGCCGAGGCTGCAAGATGCTGGCCGAGCCCGACGGCAATAAAACCTATGTCACGGCGGCGATGAGCTACGATCCCATCCAGTCCATCGTAGAGCAGTCCGGGGGCGAAACGCTCCGGCCCTTCGCTGTGGAGGATGATTTGCTGAAGACGGCGTTCAACCGGGGATTCTGGAAGCCTAAGGAGATTCCGGAGGTGATCGAGGCGCAGTTGGCGCTGCCCGCGGAGGAACGCGAGGCGGTCAATATCGGTGTGCACGGCACCGACCGTTCGTGGTCCGAAATGCTGCTGTGGCTCAACAATACCTATGGTAAGGACGGAAGCGACTGCGTGTGGATGCCCTCGTTCGAGGAGTATTTCGAATACAACTACCTGCGCCGCCATGCCGTGCTGACCCAACGGGTCGAGGGGAACACCCTGCACCTGACGGTCAGTCTGTCCGGCGGACTTTATTTCTATTTTCCGTCGCTGACGGTCAACCTCCGGGGTGTCGATCCCGCGGCGTGCACAGCCGTCGAGGGCGGCGCGACGGTGACGGGGCTCTCGTGGGGAGTCTGTGCCGAGGCCGTGGGGGACGGCGAGGTGCTGGCCCTGAACATCGACTGCCGCCATGCCCTCGCGGAACATGCCGAACATTTCGTGGAACTGTACGAAAAGCACTCCACGGCGGCCAACCGCGCCGATGCCCGCTGTTTCGTGGAGATGCTGAAAGATTCCGAGCGCAAACAGGCGCTTCGGAGGCGGATCGAATAGACGGTGCAAGCCGGGGAAAATCGGGCGTACTTTTCGAAAAGCACGCCCGATTTTTTGCTTTCCGGCGCCGGATTCTGCGGAATATTCCGTACCTTGCATGACGCGATAACCAACACTTCTCGATAATGAAAAAACTGTTTTTTGCGCTGATGGGGCTGCTCTTTTCACTGGCCGCCGCCGCGCAGGATTTCAAGATCACGCACGGCCCTTATCTCTGCGACATGACTCAGGACGGCGTCACGGTCGTCTGGACCACCAGCAAACCGGCCCTTTCGTGGGTCGAGGTAGCGCCCGACGACGGGCGGAGTTTCTACGCGCAGGAGCATTCGCGCCATTACCAGACCGTTGCGGGCCGCAAGCTGGCCGACAGAACTCTCCACGCCGTGCGCCTCAAGGGGCTGCAACCCGGCACCGATTACTGTTACCGCATCTTCTCGCAGGAGGTCACGGCATGGCCGCAGCGCGGCAAAGCCACTTACGGAAATGTCGTGGCGAGCGATGTTTTCCGCCGCAGGCCCTATCCGTTCCGGACCTTCCCCGACTCGGGCGCCGACTGTTCGTTCATCATGCTCAACGACATCCACGGCAAGGCCGACTACATGAAGGACCTCTGTAAGAAGATCGATTTCAGCAAGGTGGGATTCGTGGTCTTCAACGGCGACATGTCGAGCAGCGTCGAGAGCGAAGAACAGCTCTTTGCGGACTATATCGATGCGTCGGTGGCGCTGTTCGCCTCCGGGACGCCGATCCTCTTCAACCGCGGCAACCACGAGACGCGCGGTGTCTGGTCCGACCGCCTGATCGACTGTTTCCCGACCCGCAGCGGAGAGTTTTACGGGATTTACCGCTACGGCGACGTCTGCCTTTTGGTCCTCGACTGCGGGGAGGACAAGCCCGACAGCGACGTCGAATACTACGGGCTGGCCGATTACGACGCCTATCGTGTCGAGGAGTGCGAATGGCTGAAAAAAGCCGTCCGGTCGGATGAGTTCCGTTCGGCTTCGGCGCGGATCGTCCTGCTGCATGTACCCCCGACGACGGGGACGTGGCACGGGAACGTCCATCTCAACGAGCTTTTCATGCCGGTACTGAACGGGGCGGGCATCGACCTGATGCTCTGCGGCCACGAACACCGCTATTCGTTCCACCCCGCCGGGGAGCGGGGCGCGCAGTTCCCGATCGTAATCAACGACAACAAGAGCTACACCCGCTGCGACGTTTCGGACAGCCTGATCCGTGTGCAGATCGTCGGCCCCCGCGACAAGGTCGCCCACACGCACGAATTTCCGCTGAACCGCGCGGCGGTCGATCCCGAATAGGATTTGCCGGTTAAAAACGAAAAACGCCTGCGGGAAACAGGCGTTTTTTCGTTATCGGCGGGTGAAGCGGGCGACAGCCCCTCCGTTCCGGGGCAGGTCGAGCGGGAGCAGGTCTCCGGTTTCGACGGGTCGTTCCGTGCGGCGGAATCCCTCTTGACCGTTCTCTTCGAGCAGGGTCATCGTGTACAGTCCTTTGTCGAGAAAATCCAGTTCGAACGTCTCCTGTGTGGCTTGTGCGGCTGCGATGGACAGGTACCACGTCTCTCCGTCGCGGCGGGCAAAGGCGGCCAGACTGCCCACACGGCTCTGCGGCAGCACGACGGTTTCGTTCCAGCAGACGGGCAGTTCGCGCAGGAATTCCAATGCCGGGCGGAGGCGCTCCTCGCGGAAAAGGTAAAAGGGATTCTCGGCCAGCGTCATCAGCGGCGAGGTAATCAGGTAAGCGCAGGCCAGATGCTGGACTGGAAGAACATCGCCGGGCATCGAAAAGCCTGCGGGCGTGTAGTCGGCGGGGCCTGCCACGCAGCGGGTGAAGGGCAGGGCGGCGTTGTGGGAGGCCGGGATGTTCTGGTTCTCGTTGCCCGGGACATGGGGACGGTCGGCGACGGGAGTTCCCGCGGCCTGCATGCGTGCGAGGTAATTGGCCGTGATCCGGTTGAGTTCCATGCCCCGAACCCCTTCGCGGGTGAGTTCATTGGGGTAGGTGCGTATCTCTCCCGAGGGTTTCTGGCATCCGTGGAAATTGATCAGCAGACGGCGGCGTGCGGCGTTTTCCAGCACGGCCGTCGTGAAGCGGATCTGGCGGAGTCCTTCGCCGTTCATGAAGTCGATCTTCAACCCCCTGACGCCGCAGTCGGCCACGCTGTCCATGAACGAGCGCATCTGGAGATAATCCTCTGCCGGGTCGTTCAGCTTCTCCCAATGCCGCCATACAAAGAGCCCGACACCTTTCCCGGCGGCGTAGTCCGCCATTTCCCGGAGCGTTTCCCATTTGTCCGTCAGGCGTTCCCACCCCTCGTCGAGCGTCGAATATTCATACCCCATATCGGCTGCCAGATCGATGACGGCCCGTTCGCCCTCGACGGTCATGTAACGGCCGTCGATGTTGCTCCACCAGCTCCAGAGCGACCGTCCGGGGCGTATCCACGACGTGTCGGCGAAGAGTGCCGGGTCGGGCGCCGGGCTGAGGTTGGTGACGATGTCCGTGTTGACCAGTTGGTCGAGGTCTTCGGCGACGATCAATACGCGCCACGGCGTGGTGACGGTGTCGCGGAGGTCGAAGCCCTCCTTTTCGGTGAAATCGGCGTGCAGGCTGCCGTCCTTGCCGGCGCGCAGACGCATGCCGCTGTATTCGTAGAGTGCGGCCTCGGTGACCATCAGACGGAGTCCGTCCGCAGTTTCGTAGAGCAGCGGCATGGTCTGTACGGGGCCCTGCGAGGATACCGTCGCCAGTTCCGGGGCCGGGGCCGAAGTCCACTCACCGGCATAGGTCAGCAGTTTCCACGCCGAGTTCCGCTCGGCGAACCAGACCCGGCTGTCGGCGGGCAGCCGCCACTCGGCCGCCTCGCCGCCGACATGACGGACACCTTGGCCCGGAAGGATGAATCGGTAGGCGAATCCGTCGTCGTAGAGCCGTGTTTCGAGGGTATAGGCATATCCCGTGGGACGGTGCGTCACCTCCCAGACATATTCGCGGGCATGGTCGCGGGCGAGGTCGTGTACGCCCCGCACGGGGTAACTTTCGTTGCGTTCGCGGCTTGCCGCAAGCCGGAGCGATACCTCCTCGAAGGTGTCGGCCCCGTCGATCGTGACGCCCAAGGCCGAGGTGTCGCAGACCATCCTGCCGTCATACGACACGGTGTAGGCCAGGGAGCCGTTCGGTGTGGTGAAGACCCCGGCGGAGAGTTTTCCTGCGGGGGAAGTCATCCTCCCCGACGAGCATCCTGCCAGCAACAGCAGGCATCCCGGTATCCAGTATTTCATCTTTCGGTCGTATTTATCGGGTTACACAGAGGAAGTTGCGCCCGGCGCGGAAGCGCCCGAACGAGGAGAGTTCCCCGGTTGTCGAGGAGAAGGCGACGCGTCGGATAACCTCGTCCGAATAGCCCTTCTGATTGATGTACCACCCCTGCGTGGCCGAAGTGTTGCCGTTCTCGTCCAGATTGGGGTAGAAATAGGGTTCCGTCGCTTTGGCGGCATCGGCCACCGGAGCGCACCATACGCTGATGGCATCCTTGTCGTATTTGCCGCGGGCGGCTTTGGCCGTGATGCGGCAGACGAGCAGCGTCTTTTCGTTGTCTTTGACCAACTGTTTCCCCTGTACGACCGAGGCGGCCACCTTGCTCGACGTGAGGCGCGTGATGCCGGTCAGCAGCGATCCTTCGGCGTCGACGATCACCTTGCCCACGGGGGCGTTGTCCGTGTCGGTGAAGGTCAGTGTCAGCTCTTCGCCCGGTTTCTTGGTGATCTCCGTGCTGAAATAGATGCAGCCGTCTTCGGCAAGGCTGTAGGACTTGTCGAGCGCAATCTCGGCGCGGGCCTCTTTGAGGTCGGTGTCGGGTACGGGGTCGAGCAGCGCCTCGGGCTTGTAGATGCGCACATAATCCACGGCCATCCAAGTCCCGTCGGCCTCTTCGTCCACGAGCGGCGACCAGGCCGAACCCCACGGGATGTTGGCCAGAATGATGTGCATTTTGTCGCCGTTGTAGCCGCCGAGGTAGTTCCAGTCCTCCTGCCCGTATTTGCCGTAGGCGCGCTGCTCCTCGAGCGGGTTCCACTCGGGGGCTTTGCCCACGCCCGTGTAGTACTGGTCGGGATAGGTCTTGCTGGTGGTGCCGCGCCAGAGCTCTTCGCCGTCGAGGTAGTAGATCATTTCATTTTCGCCGTACCACAGTCCCCAGACGTGGTATTTGTCGAAATCGTGGTCGACGGCGATCCCGGCGGCGATGTCGCACTTGTTACCGTTCTTGTCGAGGGCATAGGGATAGGTTTTCCAGTCGTGGTAGGCCAGATGGCCGTTGCCCTTTCCGGTACGGACATCCTTGCGGGCCTCTACGATGTCGACCTCGTATTTGTTGCACCATGTGTTGTTGGGCGGTGTCTTGCAGGCGAGCCAGAAAGCGTTGTTCACGCCCGACGACTCTCCCGAACGGAACCGGCATTCGATGTAGACGTTGTTCTCCAGCGGCTCCTTGAGGTAGACATAGCCGGCGATCCATTTGATCTTCTCGCTGCGGTCGACCTTGCGGACGTTGAGGCGCAGTTCTCCGTCGCGCACCTCCACGGCCTCGGGACCGCGGCTGGTCTCGTGCTTGATGTTGTTCGGATTTTCCGAGGCCCAGATGTCCCAGTTCATCTTTCTGCCGTCGAACTCGTCCGAGAAGAGCAGGCGGTAACTGCTCAGGTCGATGGTCTTGTAACCCTCCTCCCCCGGCCGGGGCGGAGCGGGAGCCTCCGGAGTCCCTTTGGCGCAGGAGGCCAGTACTGCGAAATGCAGTGTTGCGATGAGCAGAAATGCTTTCAGTTTCATAAGTCGGTCGGTTTTAGTCTTTCGATAGTTTGAACGCTCCGCTGCGCACGAGCCGGCCTTCGGTGGTGACGCCCGAGAGTTCGATGACGATCTGCCGGGCATCGGCCGGGACGGGAGCGGTGAACTCGAAGGGGTAGGAGGAGTCGTTCAGCGCCTGCGGGCGTCCGCCGTCGATACTGTAGGTCATCGATACGTTGCGGAAGCGGCTGTCGTCGTCCTGCAGGTAGATGTAGCAGGTCTTCAGCTCCCGGCCCAGATTGAGGAGCATCGCCCGGGCGCGTCCGAATTCCAGTTCTCCGTAGTCGTGGCGCCATCCTTCGGGGTCGCGGTCGGTCAGTTGCTGCTGGAAACGGGGACGAATGTCGACGCCGCGGATGATGAGGGCCGTGATGCCGCCGGGCGATACCTCGATGCGGGCTTTGCCGTCGGTGACGGTCACTTCGCCTGTCCGCCGGTTGTCACGCCATACCTCGGCCGTGAAATGCTTTCCGGCGAGCATCGGCAGCAGTTCGGGATTGAACGTGATCTCGGAGGAGACCGCGCGGGTGCTCTGGTTCGTGAAGGCCGCCAGCAGTTCCCCGTCGCCGCGGGCCGCGAGGTAGTTCAACTCCACGTCGGAAGTGTTGAGCAGGCGGCGGGGCATCCAGAGCCAGACGTTTTCCCGGTCGTAGAAGCGTCCCGGTCGGCTGCCGTAGAACTTGGCCTGCAGGTAGCCGTAGCCCTCGATGTAGTCGCCGCGGAAGGCGATGGCGCCCTGCGACTTGTTTGCCGCATCGGTCACCAGATAGTCGTACAGGACCGACAGCAGCGGGAACTGGTGGTTGTAGTGGAACGAGTTGACGCTGATGCTGTCGTGCGGGCGCAGCGGGAAGTCGGGTTTTTCATAGGCCGTCGTGCGCTCGGTGTTGATGTGGTAACCCGGGAAATTGGCATAGCGGCCTACGATGGCGCTGCGGGCGATGTCGCGGAGGAACCCATCGTCCGTGAGGTCGGCGATGCGCAGCATGTAGGGGGCATGGTGCGCCATGAATACCGCGCGGTGGCCGATGCAGGTGGTCGAACTCTCGGGCACGAGGCCGATCTCCGAGAGCCGCCATGCGGGGACGCTCTCCTCGGGGCAGTGCTGCCGGGGGATGCCGCGGCTCTTGAGGTACCAGTACCACGGGGCCAGACCTCCCTTGTTGACCGTGACGTTCTCCTGCGGGATGGAGGGGACCATCCAGACGAACATGGCGTATTCGCGGGCCCCTTCGTGGGCGGCGTCGAGATAGCGCCGCTCGCCGGTCTCCTCGTAGAGTTCCAGCAGGTTGATGTAGAACGGGGCGTAACGGTTCCAGAAAAAGGCGTTCTGGAATTTTTCGGGCTGCGTGCGGATGAATTTTTCGATATAGGCGTCGGCCTGTCTCTTCGCGTAGTCGAGGTATGCGGTTTCCCCCGTCGCACGGTACATCTCCAGTGCGTCGTACCAGTTGCCGCCGGCTCCCGGCGTGCGTTTGTCGGCGGGTTTGCGCTTGTAGTATTTCTCCTCGGCGAAGTGGCGCAGCACGGGGCTTTTGCCGCCCGACAGACGATAGAGCCCGGCCAGTTCGCTGATGGGGGCGCAGGGACCCGCCAGTTCGCGCGAAGGCGACTGCACCTTCTGCGTCGTGTCGAGGCAGAAGAGCGTGTTCTTGCGCGAGAGCATGTACTCGACGATCGGGTAGGCCCGGCGGCGGTAAAGCTCCTCGTCATCGGCGACGAGGGCTACCGAAAGCGGGTTGAGCGAGCTGACGTTCTTCGTCGAACCCGGCACGTCGGTCGAGTAGGAACATCCTTTCAGGCTGTCGATGAAGTTGCTGTAAGGACTCAGCGTGTAGTCGATGATGTTGTCGATGGAGTTGTTGAGTGTCGAGATGTCGTTGCTGCGGTAGTCGTGGAAATCGTAGAGGTTGCGCGCCATGGTCTGGAAGGTGACGTTCAGCGGATTCGCTTCGACCCACAGCCGCATGCGGAAAGCGAAGGCATTGCCGGGCTCCATCTTCGATCCGATGTGTCCCAGCACCGGGGCGAAAAGCATCGGCTGGACCTTTCCTTCGGGGTTGTGCAGGGCCACGCCGAAACGGTTGTTGTCGCGCGTGGGCAGGGGCTGGAAGGGCATCTCCCGGCTGTCGGCCGCAACGCCTGCCGTGGCGCCGCCGACATGGATGAGCGTGGCGGGAATCGGACAGGTGAAGGCCAGCGACATGTAGGACTGCGAGGGGAAGATCCGCCGCTGCCAGACCATCGGCTGCCACAGGGTCTCGACCCGGCTCAGGTCGAAGGCCGGGGCGCCGAGGTATCCCACCGAGTAGTAGCCTTCGCACTTCGGGGTGAACCGGAACTCCATCGACGGTGCCGAGCCGTCGACGGCCCAGACGCGGCATTCGAGTGTTCCCCACGCCGAGGCGGGGTAGCTGAAGCGGATGGTGTCGCCCGTTATTTCGGCTTTCGAGGGGGTGAAGTCGGCGAACGGAGCCGCAGCGAAGAGGTCGAACGTGCGGCCCTTGACCGATCCGCTCACCGAATCGTCGATGCCGTCGCCGCCCATGTTTTTGCTCTGTTTGATCTGTGCGATGGCCTTCTCCGGCGCGAGGTTGTCGGCTATCCACGAAGGGGCGAAAAAGCGGCAGTCGGGCAGGGTGCGAAGCTCCATTTTCGGGTCTTTGTCGGTCCGGAACAGGCGGAAGTCGGCGCGGAATGTGAACCGTGCTTTGCCGTTCGTGACTACGACGGAGCCTTTCTGCAGGGTGGCTGTCATCTGCTGCGGCTCGCGGGGTGCGGCCTGCAGGGTCAGCGCCCCGGCCATCAGGCCGGCCAAGAGGGTGATTCGTTTCATCGTTGCAGGGTGTTAACGGGATATACGGGGCTCCAGTCGCTGGCATAGCCGTAACGAAGCCGTTTGCGGATGCGCAGGTAGTGCTGTGCGCCCGGTTCGACGACGGGCAGGTTGCAGGCGCCCGTTACGGTGGTCAGGATGTGCCGGTCGAGCTTGTCGGGGGCGAGGCCGTATTCGAATTCGTAGCAGAAGTCCCCGAAATCGCAGGCATACCCGATCTGGATATTCCCGCCCTCCTGAGTCAGGTGGCGGATGACGGGCGGCAGCTCGGCGGCACGGGTCCGGACCCGGACGGTTTCGGCGGCAGGAGTCTCCCCGGCGTCGTTCACGGCGACCAGCCGGATCTGATATTCTTTGCCGTATTCCAGTTTCGGAAGTTCGATGAATCCGTCGATGGTCGGATCGCTCCGGTGTTCGGGCCGGTCGGTGCCGTAGCGGACATACCATTCGTCGGCCGTGAAGCCGCGGTCGAACCAGATACGGATGATCTCCTGCCCGCTTTCGGTCCGTGTGACGGTCGGAACGGCGGGTGCTGCGAGGCTCTGTACGGCGTCGTGTACGGCGTAGCCCGTCGGGGTGACGAGTTCGGCGCTGATTCTTGCAGCCCCGGCGGTCGGGAGGGGCAGTTGCAGGCTGAACGGTTTGTCGCCGGGACGGATGACGGGCAGCGGCTGCACGGCGCGTTGCAGCGTGTCGCCGTTGATGCCGAGGGCACTGAGGCGCACGGTATACCCCTCCATCCGGAAAGCCGGCAGGTCGAGCCGCCCGCGCGGAGTCAGGGCGATGTCGGCGCCGGCGGCGGTGAGCGTCAGGCCGAACGCGGCGAGCGGGGAGTTCTGGCGCTGGAGCTCGCGGAAACCCCGTTTTTTGGTGCCGTAGACGTCCACCACGCCCCAAGGCCGGTTGCCCGTGGCCGCCGTGCCGCTGTCGCGGTAGTTGGTGCGGTAGTCGTTGAAGGTCCAGACCGAGGCGCCGATCAGGTGTTCGCGGCCCCGCATCGAGGCGACCATCGCGGCATAATCCGAGAGGCGGTTGTTCGGGTCTTCGTTGTTGGCCTTGGAGCCGTACTCGCTGTAGAAGATCGGTTTGCCCGGATAGCGGCGGTGCACCTCGTCGGCCCGTTCGCCGTGGGCGCCGTATTGGTTGAAGAGGATCATGTCCGACAACAGCACCGGTTCGTCGTATTGCTTGGCCGCCGTGTGCGTGACGTAGACCGCCAGACGTGTGGAGTCGAGCGAACGGATGCGGCGGAAGGCCGAGGTGAGGTAACCCGCGATGTCGGGGTTGTCGCTCAGGCGGCCGATCTCGTTGCCCGCGCTCCATCCGATGATGCAGGGATGGTTGTAACGCTGTGTGATAAGTTCCGAGAGCCAGCGCATCGGCACGGGATGGTCGGCTTCGACGTAGTGGTTCTTGTTCCAGAGCGGGATCTCCTCGAAGATGAGCATTCCCTTTTCGTCGAGGTAGTTCAGCACCTCTTTGGGCAGGGCCAGATGGCTCAGCCGTGCCATGTTGACGCCGCAGCTCTTCATCCGGTCGATGTCGCGGCGGTAGATTTCGGGCGGCAGCGTGTTGCCGTGGAACGGGTCGTAGGGAACCCAGTTCGCGCCGTTCAGCCGCACGCTCTCGCCGTTGAGCAGCAGGCGGTAGCCGTCGATCTCGATTTTGCGGATGCCGAAACGTTCGGTGACGGGCGTTCCGTCGCCATAGGTTGCCGTGGCTGTGTAGAGATGCGGGTGGTCGAAATCCCACAGCCGGGCCTTGCGGATGCGGAGCGGGATGAGTACCTCGCCGTGTCCGGCGGCACGGGTCTCACCCCGGGCCACGATACGGCCTTCGGGATCGGTCACCGAAACCTTGACGACACCTTGCTTCGAGCCGTTGAGGAGGACTTTTATGCCTATCTCGGCGCTGCCTTTTGGAAGGTCGGGCTCCGCGCTGACGAACAGCCCCTCGATGCGTTCGCGGGGCACCGTGCGCAGGGTGACCGGACGACGGATGCCGCCCCAGTTCCATGTAGCGCCCAGCTTGAAGCTGTTTTCAGCGCGGACGACGAGCCGGTTCACGGCGCCCGGCTCGATACGGCCGGTGATGTCGAACCCGAAGGCGGTGAATCCGAAATCGTGGCTGCCCAGATGCTCGCCGTTCAGCCAGACGTCGGCATCGGCGTAAATGGCTTCGAAATCGAGCAGGATGTCGTATTCCGCGGGCTTCTGCGGCAGGACGAAGGTCGTGGCGTACCATGCCGCACCCGTATAGTCGGCGTATTCGAGGCGGGTGTTCCAGCATCCCGGGACCTCTGTTTCGTCCCATCCGCTGCGGTCGTATGCGGGTGCGTACCATGCCTCCCGGAGACCTGCGTTCAGCGGGTCGGTGCGGAAGCTCCATCTTCCGCCGAGCGGCGTTTCCGCAGCTACGGCCGGAAAGCAGCAGCAGAGCGTAAGCAGTGTGAGCAGTCGTTTCATGGGCGGCGTCAATATCTGAGCAGTATTTTTACGGGATAGAAGATGATGTTGCCCGATTCGAAGGATTTGTCCAGACGGACCCGGTTTCCCTGCTTGTCGGTAAGGTATACCTTGTCTTTCTTGACCGTTACGGTCAGCGGATGGCTCGGGAAAAGGGTGTAGAGCGTCTGCCCGTCCTTGAATGCTTCGAGCGTGTATTTCCCTTTGATGATGTTGTATTTTAGGGTATTGCGCAGGCGCGGGGGATTGCCGTTGGCCGAACCCTCGGTGCGGTAGTAGACCTCGATGGCGGTGTTGTCGGGGACGATCACCGTGTATTTTTTGCCGTCGGTCAGGTAGTCGGCGAACGAGTCGTCGCCCGTGTACATCGCATACATGCGTTTGTATTCGGTGACGTAACGTTCGTATTTTCCGTTGTCGGTCCGGGAGAGCTGTTGCAGCGCTTCGCCGCCGATCTCTCCGGTCTGCTGCGCCCGGGCCGGCAAGAACGAGCAGAGTAGCGCCAGCAGGGTTGTGATCGTGAAGGTTTTCATCGTGCTGTGGTTTTAGGTTCCGTATCGAAGGTGAAGGGCGGCAGCGGAAGGCCGCTCTTGTGGTAAACCGTGAGGGTGTTGACGTTGCCCCAAGCGTAGCGCACCCCGGTCGGGGCCGGTACTTCTGCGGAGGATAGTTCCAGCGTATTGTCCCGGATGCGCAGGTCGGCCTCATGCCAGTTCCCCTCCGTATCGCGCAGCTCGAATCCGGACTCCCCGCCGCGCAGGGCGAGATCGCCGCGGATGCCGCCGACAGGAATTTCGACCCTGCGGCCTTCGACCGTGGCGGGGCCGGGCAGCGTCAGGGTTCCGGGCTCCTTGCTGCCGTAGACGAGGCTTTCGGCTGCGGCAGCGAAACGCATTCCCACGGGGTATTTGTTCTTGGGGTGGATATTCTCCGTATCGCCGCAGTCGGCCGTTACGACCAGCGCCGTGTGGGGAACCGTGCGAGCCGTATTGAGCTGCGACTGGCGAAGGCGGGCCCAGCGTTCGCCGCTCTTGTCGCCCGGAACCCGGTAGGAGGGGAGCTGGGCGAAAATGAAGGGCAGGCTGTCGTTGCCGAAGAAGCGGCGCCAGTCGGCGATCAGCCCCGGGAACAGGGTGGCGTACTGCTCCGGAAAATAGCCGTTGCTCTCGCCCTGATACCAGATGACCCCGCGCACGGTCAGGCCGCGGAAGCGGGCGAGCATTTTTTCGTAGAGTACCGAGGGATTTTTGTAATGGCTCCCGATCCCGTCGTAAATCTTCCCGACGGCAGCCTTCAGCGCCGGATCGGATGCGAACGCTTCGGGGCTGATCCATGCTTCGGCCGTCGAGCCGCCGTGCGAACAGTTGACGATACCCACCGGAACACCCAGTTCACGGTGCAGTTCCCGGGCAAATAGGTAAGCTACGGCGCTCCAGTCGTAAATGCTGCGTCCGTAGGCTCCCGACCAAGGACGGTCTTCGGTGTCGAGCAGCTTGCCGCCGCTGACGATGTTGGCCCGGTAGTAGCAGCGGACGTCGGAGTAGTCGGCGTCGCGGATCAATGCGAGCCGGTCGTTGAACTCCATGCCCCGGACCTTGAAGGCCATGTTCGACTGGCCGCCGGCCAGCCATACTTCGCCTACCAGAATGTCGCGGATCGTCAGTGCCTCGTCGCCGCAGCGGACCTCCATCACCCGGTTCCGGCTGCTGGCTTCCAAGGCCGGAAGCGTCGCCCGCCACATTCCCTGCGCATCGGCTTTGGCCGTGACGGTGTGCCCGGCGAACGAGACCTCGACGGTGCTTCCGGGTGTCGCCGTACCCTCCAGCGGGAGCGGCATGCCGCGCTGGAGCACCATGCTGTCGCAGATGTAGGGCGCCGTAGCGAGTTTCTGGGCCTGTACGCCAAAGGCGGCGGAGAGCAGAAGGGTCAGAATGAGAAGACGGATCGGTTTCATGGACGTCTATTTTTCGAGTATGAGGGTTTCCCATTCCCTGACGGAGCCGTCCTTCTTCCGGGCCGAAGTCCGGATTTCCAGACGTGCGGCGTCGGTCGGGAAGGTGAATTCATAGGGATACGTCGTCGAAGAGAGGCGTTTGCCGTTGACCTCAGCCGTTGCCGATGCGTATTCCGTGTCGCTGATGTTGAAATAGATGTAGGCGTGGCAGTCGTCTTTTCCCGTGTTGAGCACCATGCAGCGCACACGGTCGTCGCCGCTGGCCGCATAATCCTTGCTCCATGCCTCGGGAACCGCCAGAAGACGCTGTTGGACGGCAACTTTCGGCCGGACGCCTTCGATCTTCACGGCGGTCAGCGAGTTGGGTTTGACGGTGACTTCGAATTCACCTCCGTGCGCGTCTTTGCACGAGCCTTCGGGACTCAGCAGGCGGACTTTGCAGGTTGTGTTCCGGCCGATGCCCAACCGTTCGGTGTCGAGTCGGACCGTGGAGACGACCTCGCGGTCGCATTGGTTCGAGAAGGCGAGGTAGAGCGCATCCCCGCCGCGGGCGGCCACATAGTTGAGTTCGATGTCGGAACTTTCAGCCAGTCCGTCAGGCATCCACAACCATGCCTGCTCGCCGTAGAACTCGCCCGGGCGATGTCCGTAGAATTTGCTTTGCAGGTAGGCGTAGGCTTCGATGAACTCGTCGGGAAACCGGATTGCGCCCCGGCTGCGGTATAGTGCGTCGGTAATGAGGTAGTCGTAGAGCAGCGATACCTGCGGCATGATGTGGTTGTAATGGAACGAGTTGACCCCTAATTCCTTGTGTCCGCGCAACGGATAATCCTCCTTTTCGTAGATCGTCGTGCGGGCCGTGTTGATGTGGTAGCCCGGGAAGTTGCGGTAGCGTCCGACGATGGCGTTCTTGGCGATCAGGGCTAGGAAATCGTCACCCGTGTAGTGGGCCAGTCGTACGAACCAAGCGGCGTAATTGGCCATGAAGATAGCGCGGTGTCCCGTGCAGGTCCCCGACGATTCGGGGGTGAGTCCGATTTCGGAGAGTCGCCACGCGGGGGTCTCTTCCCGCGGGGCATCCATGCGGGCGTGTCCTTTCTGTTTGAGATAGGCGTAGTTCGGGGCTTTGCCGTCGGGGTTCACGACGATGTCTGTGTCGGGAACCTGCGGGCAGTACCAGATATACTGGGTGTAGAGCCGTGCGCCGCGGTGAGATGCTTCGAGGTAACGCTTTTCGCCCGTCGTTTCATAAAGTTCCAGCAGGTCGATCCACTTGGGGGCGAAACCCGTCCAGAAGAAGAAGCCTCCGGCCGCAGGGTCCGAGAAATCGGACGCCGGGGTGTCGATGCGGGCTGCGATATAGGCATCGGCGCCGCGCATGGCTTCGTTCAGGTAGGCTGTGTCGAGCGTGGCCCGGTAGAGGTGCAGGGCGTTTTTCCAGGTGCGGCCCTCCTCCCGGACATCGAGGTTGCGCACGCGGCTTTTGCCGTATTCCTGTCCGGCGAGGCGCACGAGGAACGGGTCTTTGCGCTGGAGGATGTTGTAAAGTGTCGTCAGTTCCGAAATGGGGGCGCAGGGGCCGTCGAGCTTGCGCGACGGGTACTGGATGCGCTGCGTCGAGTCGGCCGAAAAGAGGAATTTCTCGCGTGAGAGCATGTATTCCAGAATGGGGTAGGCGCGTTTTTCGTAAACGGCTTCGTTGTCGTTCAACAGGGCGATTTCCAGCGGGTTGAGCGCCGAGACATTCTTCACGGCGCCCGGCACGTCGGTCGAGTAGGCGCATCCCTTCTGCTCGTCGATGAACCAACTGTAGCGGCTCATCGTGTAGCCGATGATGTTGGAGATGGTGCTGTTGAGCGTCGAAATGTCGTTGCGTCGCAGGTCGCGGAAGGCGTAGATGCGTTCGGCGGTGCGCTGTACGGCATCGGTCGTGTTGCCTTTGCAGGCGAACAGCAGTGCGTTGAAGCGGTAGATGTCCCCCGCTGTCATTTTCGACTCCGCGCCGCCCGGAACGGGGGCGAAAAGCATCGGTGCGGCCTTGCCGTCGGCCGTGCGGAGCGCGATGCAGAAGCGGCTGTTCTCGGCGGTGGGCAGCGGGTTGAAGGGAAATTCCGTGGGATGGGCCACGATGCCGCGGCTTACGCCGTCGGTGGTGACGAACGCCGACGGCACCGGGCAGCGGAACGCCAGCGTGGCATAGCTGCGGTCGGGGAAGCGGCGCTCCTGCCAGATCATCGGCTGCCACAGCTCCGCGACGCGTGCCGTATCGGTCGCCTCGTAGCCGGTGAACCCCACCGAATAGTAGCCGCCGGCCTTGGGCCGCAGCGTGCAGGAGAGCATCGGGCAGCCCGACACGGAGTCGACGCCCAGTTCGGCTTCGAGTGCGAAAAGCTCGTGCTCGGGGTAGGTGAAGCGGATTTTCCCGTCGTCGGCAACAGCCCCGGAGGGGTGCATTTCGATATTCTCGCCGATGTTGAAGAGCGAGAAGGTGCGGGATTCGACGGCTCCTTCGAGGATACTCGTGTCGAATCCGTCGCCGACTTGGTCGTCGGTGCGCTCGACACGCCGGGCGTCGCCGCTCTCCGAACGCCATGTTGCGGCATTGTACAGCACGTTCTCGATCCCTGCCGGACGCATTTTCAGCTCCGGGTCGCGGGGCGTGCGGATGATTGTGAAAACCGGGACATAGCTGCTCTTCGTGCCGTCCGTCCGGAAGGTGATCGTGCCGTTGGGTGCGACGCCGACATTGCCGTCCGCCGCCGGGAGGTGCATCGACGGGCCGCAGCCTGCCAGCCATAAGGTTGCGGTCATTGCCGCTGTCATCAATCCGTATTTCATCTTATTTGCGTGTTATTTCCCATAGTTTAATTCCGAATCCGTCGATCGTGCAGGGTGTCGCTTCCGTGTCCGAGAGCCGTTCGGTTTCCGGTGTCAGGGCGCGGATATGGCCGATACCCTGCCAGCCGAGTTTCGTGACGTCGAGTGTGATCCGGCCTTGGTTTGCGTGGGCCGAACTGCCCAGCAGGACGACATAGAGCCGCCGGCCGTCGGTCGAAAGCGCCGTCAGGCAGTCGAGGTCGGGACACCCCGTGCGGACGAGCCCCGGGCGGAGGATCAGGTCGGCTTCGTGTTTCCCGATGCGTCCGGGGGCGAACCCCGTGATGCGCTGCGGCCCGACCTTGGGAGTCACGAACCCCCGGGGAAAGGCGATCAGCCTTTCGCTGCGGCATTCGGCTTCGCTGAGCAGGTAGTCGACGATCCATCCCAGCTGCCACCAGGCATGATGCGGGAAAGGTCCCGGGCCGCGGTCGAACTGCGACCAATAGTAAGTGGCGATCTTCGTGCCGGGGTTGAGGAACTCCTCCCGGGCGATGGCTGCCGTGCGTGCCAGATCGGCGAAAAGACTGTCGCCGGTCATCGCCGCCAACCGGGTATAGAGTCCGCAGTGGCTCGTCAGCAGGATGGGACCGCTCTTGGTCGCTGATCCCGTGCTTCCGCCGTGTTCGAAACAAAGTCCCGTCTGACTCAGTTGCCAGTCGCGCAGTTCGCGGCCTTTCAGCCGGACGGGAGCATCCTCCGAGCGTGCGTGGGTGTAAATGGAGCAGGCGTAGAGGCGTGCCGCGCGGACGGCCGCATCGAAATAACGTTTATCCCCGCTCGCTTCGTATGTTTCGAGCAATGCTTGGGCGCTTTGCACGGTGGCGAAGTCGTTGATGAAACGGGCATCGCCGCAAACGCCGAGGAACCGGCCCCGGTCGACGGCATGCGCGACATACCAGTCGGCACCGCGGAGCGCCGCATCGAGGTATCTCCGTTCGCCCAGGATGCGGTGGGCGACCAGCAGTCCGTAGAACGTGGGACGCAGGTCTTCGAGGTCGGTGAAGAGCGCCTTGCCCGTGAGTTTGTCATAGGCCACGTCGAAACTGCCGTCCGGATGTTGCAGCGAGAGCAGCAGATCGGCGCCTTCGCGCAGTTTCTCGCGCAGCAGTGTGTCCTGCGGTTCGAAGAGCAGGATGTTGCCGATGTCGATGAGCGTGTAATAGGTGATGCCGATCGGTTCGATGTGGCTGCCCCACTCCTCGACGAATATCCCCTTTTTCGACAGGTAATACTGCCCGAGCGCCGCTCCGCGGTTGCGGTCGCCGTGCCCGCCCTGCTGCATGAGTTTGAAATTGCGGATGTAGGGCAGGCGTCCGTAGCGGAGCAGACTGTCGCCGGTCATCGCCGCAAGCATCCACACCGCACCGGCGTCGGCGTTCTTCATGGCATCTTTCTCCGAACCGACGACGCTGCCCAGATAGGCCTGCGCGCCGATCTCGACGCCTTCGCAGCGCTCCGTGCGCCAGAGCGAGAGCGAATCGTCGCAGACGTAGCGGTAGATCGCCTCGATCCGGTCGGTGAGCGAGAACCGGGAACGTCGCAGGGCGAGTTCCTCTTTCAGCCCGTAGATGTCGTAAACGGCATGTTTGAAAACCGCGTACCAGTCGGCGCGTCGCAGGGTGTAACGGAATGCGAAACGGGTTTGGCCGCCTGCTTCGAGCCATGAACCCTCTTCGCCGAGCACCGGGTGCCAGACCGTGGGGCAGAGCCGTCCGTCGCGTGTCATGTGCGAAAGTCCCGTGCGCCAGCATTCTCCGTGCGTGCGCCGGTCGTTCTCGTAGGGCTTTCGGTCGTAACCCGGCTCCGGAATGACGGCCAGCGTGAGCCCCTGCCTGTCGGTCAGCAGCGAGGCCATTGTGGTCACGGTGTTTTCGTTGCAGACCACCGGCAGGTGCGGCAGCCCCTGACCATACATATAGGCCAAGTGAAAATCGGGTTCGATAGCGTCGCCCTGAAAGAATCCCGGAACGCATCCCCATGCCAGTTGTTCCTCGGGGAGCGTGGCCGTTGCCGGGGTCGAGAGCGAATAGTAACCCGCCCGCGCGGCGGTGAAAGTCGTCCTGACGCACAGGTCGCCCGGATGGGCCGCGTCTGCCCACCATTCGGCCGTGAGCCGTCCGGGTTCGCCCGCGGCTTCGAAACGGAGGGTGTCGCCGTTTCGGTGCATCTCCTCCGGCACGAGCCGAAAGGCTTCGCCCGCACGGTTCAGCGGCACGGAGGAGGTTGCCTTGCGGTAGCTCGGGGCGATGCAGTGGAAACGGTCGATGTCGAAGCACAGCGTGTCGCCGCCCCGGTTGACGACAATTTCTCCCTCCTTCGACGGCGCTTCCGGTGTGTAGAGCACGGTGTAACTGCCGTCAGGAATACCCCAGATAAACGTCTGCCCGCCGTCGCGGAGCTCCATTTTCCGGGGCTTCCAGCCTTCGCTGCTTTTCTGCCATGAAATGCCGATCCGGGAATCGCCGATGCGCGGACCGCTTCCGAAGAGGGTCAGCGGACCGAGGAGGGCGAGTATGCAGAGTGCTTTTTTCATCGTTGCGGCTGTTCGGGTTTATGGCAGACAAGCAGCCGGGTCGGGACTGCTTGTCTGTACGTTCGGTGAACCGGCGTTTAGTAGCCGGGGTTCTGGTCCGGGGCGTTGATGAAGGGATTGGTATTGATCTCGTTCTGCGGGATGGGCCACAGGTAATCCCGGTTGGGGTTGAACGAACGCGTGTCGACCTTGTAGGGAATGTACTTCGGCGGGTTGAGGCGCACGTCCTGATACTTGTAGCCGTAGGCGTCGGTCATCACCTCGGGGCCGATCCGCCAGCGGCGGATGTCCGAAATGCGGGTGCCCTCGAAAGCGAATTCGACACGGCGTTCGTGGCGAATGATGGCCCGCAGTGCGGTGGCGTCGAGATTCGTGCCTTCGACATCCTCGACCTTCGGCATCATCACCGAGGGGCGCTGGCGCACACGGTCGATCAGTCCGCGGACTTCGGCTTCGTCGAACGTTCCCGACTCCACGAGCGCCTCGGCACGCATCAGCAGCACGTCGGCGAAACGGATCAGGATGATGTTATGCTCCGAGTTGTTCTTCTCGGTCTCGGTGTAGTCGTTCCACTTGCGGATTTTCATGCCCGTATAGTTCGAAGAGCTCGGGAGGAATACCGTGCCGCGGCCGTTGTCCGTACCCGGCATGATGATCGACTGGTCGAGGCGCGGATCGCGGTCCTTGTAGGGATAGGTCGAATCGAAAGCCGGGTCGGCGCTCTCGTAGAGCTGCGTCTCGGCGTTCCAACTTACGGGATAGCCGTTCTTGGTGTAGTAACACTCGGCGAGCGCCGCCGTCGGACAGTAGGAGTTCCACTCGTAGGTGAAGGTGTAGAGCTGATGTGAAAGCCCCTGCGAATAGGCGTTCTTCATGTACTGGATGTCGAAGATCACCTCGCTGTTGTTCTCGTTCTGGGGCAGGAACAGCTCCCGGTAGCGGGGATAGAGGTCGTAACGGAGCGCGCCGTTCTCGTCTTTGAGGTCGATCACCTCTTTGAGCGTTTCGGCTGCTTGGGCGTACATCCCGTTGTAGAGCTCGATCTTGCCTTTGAGGGCCAGTGCGGCGCCGCTCGTGGCGCGGCCCGTGTCCTCGGCGGCATAGGTTACGGGCAGGTGTCTGGCCGCTTCCTCCAAGTCGCCGAGGATCTGCTCCACGACCTGCGCCTTGGGCGTGCGGGGCTTGCTGTCGGCCAGATCGACCTGCTCGAGGTACATCGGCACGTCTCCGAAGAAATCGATGAGTTCCGAGTAGAAATACGCACGCAGGAAGAGCGCCTCGCTGCGCAGCCGATCCTTGATGTTGGTGGCCGGGACAGTTATCTCGTAGCAGTGGTCGAGCCAAGCCAGCAGGGTGTTGGCACGCGAGATTCCGCGGTAGCCGCGGCTCCAGAAGTTCAGCGCATAGACGCTCGACGAACCGTGGGTGCCCTGTCCGAACTCCTGCGTGTTCTGGTTGCGCGAATAGTTGTACATGTTGTCCGACATGCAGTCGAAGTCGATGGCGTAGGTGCGGCCCTTGACCGGTTCGAGGGCGGCGTTGTAGATGCCGTTGACGGCGATGACGGCGTTCTCCTGCGAAGAGAAGAAGGTGGCGGGGTCGAGTGCGTCCTGCGGTTCGCGTATCAGGTAATCCGCGCAGGAACCCAGCATGAGCGCCGAACTGACGAGTGCGACTATTTTATGATAAGTTTTCATCTTTGTCCGTGTTTTGTGTTAGAAACCGATGTTGAGGCCGAAGTTGTAGATGCGTATCTGGGGATAGACCTCCGATGCGATGTTGGTCGAGGGACGCTCGGGGTCCCATCCCGGGAAGTTGGTGAGCGTCCATGCGTTCTGGATGCCGGCATAGATGCGCACCTTCGACATGTGCAGTTTGGCCGTCCAGCGCACGGGCAGCGTGTAGCCCAGCTCGATGTTCTTCAGGCGCAGGAACGAGGCGTCGTAGATGTAGTAGCTCGAACGGGTGTTGGCCGTCTTCGAATCGTAATTCATGCGCGGGTGGCGGTTGGTCGGGTTCTCGGCCGTCCAGCGCTTGTCGACCATGTCTTTCCAGACGTTGCCGTTGTCGTTGTAGAACGGCACGACCATCGGACCTTGGTTGTACATGTCGCGGCCCAGCACCGTCTGCCAGAACATGTTGAAGTCGATACCCTTCCAGCCCCAGTTGAGGTTCAGCGACATCGAGACGTCGGGGAACGGGTCGCCGATGATGGTCCGGTCGTAGTCGAGGTCGATTTTGCCGTCGGGCTTGCCGTCGGGGCCCGAGAGGTCGGCGAATTTCAGGTCGCCGGGGCGCGGACTGCCCTCGCTCGGCACGGGCCGTCCTTCTTTGAGCTTGTAGACACGATCCTGCAGGGGCACCGAGGGGTCGCTGTCGTTTTGCCATGTGAAGTCGTCGAACTGGTAGACGCCGGCCATCCGGTAGCCGTAGTAGGCGCCCACGGGATGACCCTCCATCTGGACGATGGGCAGTGAGGCGTGGATCACGGGGCTGACGCCTTTCAGGTCGAGGATCTTGTTGCGCAGGAACGTGGTCGTGAACGTGGCGTCGACATACATTTTGTTGCGGTAGGTCTGGCGGTAGTTGAGCGTCAGTTCGAGACCCTTGTTCTCCATGCTGCCGGCGTTCTGGTAGGGACCGCCGTTCACGTTGCCGATCAGCGACGGTGGAATGGGCAGTTTCATCAGGATGTCGGTGGTCTTCTTGTAGAAGATGTCGGCCGTCAGCGAGAAGCGGTTCCAGATGCCGATGTCGAGACCGATGTTGGTTTGCTCGGAGGTCTCCCACGAAGTGTCCTTGTTCGAGAGTTCGGTGATGGCGGCGCCGGCCACCTGCGTGCCGTTGAAGTCGTAGTAGCTGTCGGTCGAGAGGGTCGGGTACCCGGTGTAGTTCGAGGAGATATACTCGTTGCCGAGGCGTCCCCACGACACGCGCAGCTTGAGGTTGTTGATATACTCGGTCACGCCGGAGTTCTTGAAGAAACTCTCTTGGGAGATGCGCCATCCGGCGGCCACCGACGGGAAGAGACCCCATTTCTTGTTGTAGAAGCGCGACGAACCGTCGTAGCGGACGTTGACCTCGAAGAGGTAGCGGTCGTCGTAGGAGTAGTTTGCACGACCGAAGAGCGAACGGGTCGTGCGTTCGTTGATGGCGTTGTCGTTGACCTGCGTGGCGGGGTCGCCCATGTTCAGCGACGGGGTGAACGAGGACATGTTGTCGCGGCGCGCCATCTCCCATTCGTTGCGCCACCAGTACTGCGAGGCACCGACAAGTACCGAGAAGTCATGGCGGTCGATGCGTTTCTTGTAGTTGGCCGTAAGTTCGGTGGTCGTCGAGAGGGTCGTCGAGTTCTTGATCTCGATGAAGCTGGCCACCTTGTTCTGCACGTCGCCGTAGAGGTCGCCCACGGTGTAGATCGGGGCCACGAACTGGTCGTTGCGCGAATTGAAGTAGACCGTGGCGAACGAGCCTTGGATTTTCAGCCCCTTGATGGGTTCCACTCCGGCGCTGATCTTTGCGGTCAGTTGGTTGGAGACGTTCTTCGTGCGGCCCCCGGCCTCGAGCTGTCCCATGTGGCGGCCGTAGAAGCCGTAGAGCCCGTTGTAGGCCTTGAAGATACTGGTGGGACCCGCACGGTGGACGTCCTGAATGGTCTGGTTGGTGCCCATGGCCGTCGAGGTCATGTCCTTGCGGTAGCCCGAGAGGTTGAGCGTCGTGAAGAACTTGCGGTTGGTGGAGTACATGCTGAGGTTCGAGCGGAACGAGATCTTTTCGTTGTCAGTGCCCTTCAGCACGCCGTCTTGGTTGCCGTAGCCCAGCGAGACGCTGCTGTTGTAGTTCTTGCCGCCCATCGACATGCTCAGGTAGTGGTCGTGCATCGGGGCGATGCGGAAGTGGCGGAGGTAGTAGTTTACGGAGACCTTTTCGCCCGAGATGTATTTCTCGCGGTCGCTGTCGTAATTCTTGATCTCGCCGTTGTAGAGGAACATTTCCTCCTTCAGGTCGAGCCATTCGAGCACCTTCACCGGCTTGGGCAGCGCCGTGGTCTCCTGCAGCGAGAAGCTGCCGTTGTAGCTCACCTTGAGCTCGCCCGAACCTTCGCCCGATTTGGTCGTGATGAGCACGACGCCGGCCGCCGCACGGTTGCCGTAGATGGCCGCCGACGAAGCGTCCTTCAGCACCGACATCGATTCGATGTCCTTGGGGTTGATTTGGTTGATGTCTCCCTCGACGCCGTCGATCAGCACCAGCGGTTCGTTGTTGTTGGCGATGGACGATACGCCGCGGATGCGGATCGAACCTTGGTCCTGTCCCGGCTGTCCCGAGTTCTGGACCACGTCGATACCCGAGATCGTACCCTGCAGGGCCATCGAGGCTTGGGTGATAGGACGGTTTTCGAGGTCCTTGACCGACACGTTCTCGGCCGATCCCAGCAGGTTGACTTTCTTTTGCGTGCCGTAACCCACCTGTACGACCTCGACGGCGTCGAGCATCTGCTGGTCGGGCAGCAGTTTGATGATGTCGAACTTGGCCTTGGGATCGTCGGCTTTCAGTTTGAGCGTCTTGTAGCCCATGAACGAGAAGGTGATCTCGCTCTTGGGGTTCGGAATCTTGATCGAATATGTGCCTTTGCTGCCGGTGATCGTTCCAGCACCCGTTTCCTGCACATACACGGTAACGCCCGACATGGGTTTGTCGTTCTCGTCGTGCACTACACCTTTGATCTCCCTGGGCTGTGCCATGGATGCCGTGATCGCGAAGAGCATCACCAGGGTCATGTAGATTTTTTTCATAGGTTCTGAAGTTGGTTGGTTTATTTCGTTGTTTTCGATTCGATGATAATGCCCATCAGCGCCGGACAGACGTCGCCCTCCGGACGCCGGAACCGGAGCCGGAGTGCCTGCGCCGTTACCGGCTCGGGGAAGGTCAGCGTGTTGACGGTCTGGTGGTTGCCTTCGACGCACGCCAGTTCGTGGCCCGCGTCGTCCGAGAGAACGTAGTCGCGGATGCAGCAGGGCATCACGGAGTCGTAGTGTCCCATCTGCACGTTTTCCATCGCGTGGTCGGCGTCGGTGTCGAAGAAGAGCCGGACCTGCGAAATGCTCTGGGGTTCATTCCAGACGATCTCCAGCTCGGGTGCGGCGTCGGCGGCATCGGCGGCCCAGCCATTGGGAGCGAGGTAGGGGCGGAAGTAGTTGTTCCGCAACTGCTCCGCGCCGAAGGCGGCGAGACCCGGGGTGAACCGCAGGGCGAGGTTCTTTCCTTCGGGACGGCGTTTCGGGCACCAGAATTCGAATGCGTCGACGCCGATGCCTTCGGGAGGCGTCTGACGGCCGAAGTTCGAGACGGCGGGGTTGATGTGGTTGAAGACCGATGTGAGGCCCGTTACGAAGCGTCCGCTTTGGGGCAGGCGCACCTTGTCGTTGGTCATGAAGCAGACGAAGACATAGCGCGCCGCGTCGTATTCGATGCCGAAGTCCAGCACGATATGGTTTTCTCCTTGGACGAGGGGTATGATCTCGACGGCGTCGGTGCGGTCGGGGGTGTAGTTCTCCCGGCGCAGGGAGCTGCGCAGTTCGACGCGGAGTTCGGTGGACTCGTCGGCTTCGGCGACGGTCTCGATGCGGGGCATGCGGCCGTTGACGGGCAGCAACTGGGCGGCCGGGTATTCGAGGCGGAACCATGTGCCGTCGTGCGGCAGTTTGTCCAGCCGGAGTTCGCTCGACACACGCAGCGAAGCCTTCTCCAGCAGGTTTCTGCCGTCGGAGATGTCTAATCCGGGGATGAACTGCCCCCGTTTGACGAGCTCGGTCTGCAGGCGTGCGATCTTTTCAGGATTTGCATAGTCGGCAGGCTTGCACCCCTCTTCGAGACAGAGCGCTGCGGCCATGCCGATCGCCTGCCCGCCGAGTGCCGCCGTGCACATGACGCGGGTCGAACCGTTGGCTACATGGCTCGACGACATGATGCGGCCGCCGATGAAGAGGTTGTCCAGATCGGGAGTCACATAACAGCGGTAAGGTATCTGGTAGACGCCTTTGCTGTGCCACTGGTTGCAGCCGTTCTTGGGGCTGAAGACCCCGTCCGACGGATGCAGGTCGATGGACCAGCCTCCGTAAGCCACGGCGTCGTAGTGGGTGCGCTGTTCGATGATGTCCTGCTGGGTGATGGTGTAGAGCCCCGTGAAGCGGCGGCTTTCGCGCTTGCCCGGAAAGAGCCCCGCCCACTCCAGCGTGAGGTTCTCGGCCTGCGGGAACTTGCCGGAATTCTTGATATAGTCCCAGACGCCGTAAACCACGCGCCAGAGTTCGAATTTGATCCGCTCGGTGTCGGTCACCGTGTCCAGACGGCCGCCGTACTCCAGCCACCAGTATTTACAGCCGTGCTGGGCGGCGTTGAAATAGTTGGGATTCTGTAACTTGGGGATGTGGCGTTCCGCATCCTTGATGGCGAAATCCGGTGCCGTGTATTTCACCGGACGTCCCGTGTCCTTCATGTAGAAAAGGATGCTGTGGCCCAGCAGCTCGCCGTACTCCTGCTTGTCGGGGGCGAATCCTTCGCCGTACTCCTCCTTCTCCTCGGCGCCCATGCGGAACGATGCGCCGGCGAGGTAGCCCAGCGTGCCGTCGCCCGTGCAGTCGGCGAACAGGCGCCCTTCGAGCGTGTATTCGGTGCCGTTCTGAGGATTGATGGCCGTGAGGCGGTCGACCGTGCGGTCGTCGCTCTTCTCGACCTTGTAGACCACCGTGTTGAGCAGCAGCGTGATGTTGGGCTCGGCGAGCACTTTGTCCATCAGCACCATGTCGAACAGCACGGGATTGCCCTCCTTGTTGCGGAAGGTGTTCTCGACGAGGATTTCGTCCAGCACGCCGCCTTCGCGCGACCAGCGGTTGTTATTGCCCATGTGGGAGGTGGCGCCCAGCACCCACAGGCGTACCTCGCTCGAGGCGTTGCCCCCGAGTACGGGCCGGTCCTGTACTAGGATGACCTTGACGCCGGCCCTCGCTGCGGTGATGGCACTGCATACGCCCGTCATGCCTCCTCCGGCGATTATGTAGTCGGCCCGGAGCGGGATGTGGCGGAATGCCCTTTGTTTTTCGGAATTGCAGGTAAACATAGTTGGATCAGGATTTCTTTTTGCTGTATGAATAAGCTGTGATGCCGATCGCCAGCAGCAGCAGTCCCATGCCCAGCGGGATCATCTTGTGTTCGTCGGCCAGAGCGCCCAGCACGGCGATGAACAGTCCGGCGAGGATGGCGCCGATGCCGATGACCATCACGCTGAAACGGTTGTTCGCGGCTCCCTCTTCCTCGACGGCTGCGGCGGGAGCTTTCTCGATCATCGGGACCAGCTCGCCGGGACGGCATACGCGGTGGTAGATTTCATAACCCGTCAGCAGCAATGCCGGAACCAGTACGCCCACGAGCATCTCTTCGGCGCGGTCGAGCGAGAAGCCCATGATCGGTGTGACGAACTTGAACAGCGCGTTGATCGCAAGGCTCACGACGGTCGTCGTGAGGATGACCCGCCCGTTGAGGTTGCGCGAGAAGAGCGACCAGATGAGCGGCAGGTAGAGCGGTACGCCCGTGAGGGCCGCGACGCTGATGACCACGTTCACGATGCCGCCCATCAGCGGGATCAGCAGGGCCACGACGATGGCCAGCACGCCGAATCCGATGGTGGACCAGCGGGCGATCCGCATCAGACCCTTTTCTGAGGTGGAGGGGGAGAGTCGTTTGAAAATATCGTTGGTGAAGACACCCGCCGAGATATTGAGCGTGGCGTTGAGCGAGCTGGCCGTGGCGAAGATCATGCCGCCGAGCATCAGGCCCAGCAGACCCGAGGGCATAGCCTCCTTGCACATCAGCAGGTAGGCGTTCTCGGCTTCCAGCCCTTCGAGGCCGGGGTTGTAGACCCGGTAGATCATCGGCGGCAGCATCCAGAGGATGGGGCTGACGAGGTAGAGCACGCCGAACAGCCATCCCACCTTGCGGGCGTTTTGGGGCGTGCTGACGCTGGTGTAGCGCTGTACATAGGCCCAGTTGCCGCCCAGAAAAAAGAGGTTGTAGAACATGAAGGCGATGATGAATACCCATGTATAGTCGCCCGATACGGTCTGGAAAAATCCCTCCGGGACCTTTGCGAGGAAAGCCTCGGTTCCGCCGACCTTCATCAGCGAAAGCGGAATGACGATGATGACGGCGGCGAACAGGATCAGGAACTGCAATACGTCGGTCACCACCACGGCGCGCAGACCGCCGATCGTGACGTAGAGGATGCTGAAAGCCCCCAGCAGCAGGATGCTCGTGTTGAGCGGAATGTCGGCCGTGACCTCGATGATCTTGGCGATGGGGTAGAGGAAGGCGCCTGTGGTGAAGAGCGAGATGAAGAGGAACAGGTAGGTGTACATCTTCTGCGTTGACACGCCGAAGCGGCGGGTGATGTATTCGGCGGCCGTGAGACAGCCCGTGCGGTTCCAGCGCGGGGCGATGAAGAATCCGACGGCGAGGCCCGCGGCGGCCATCGTGAGCTGGATGGTCACCGACACCCATCCGTGGGAATAGGCGATCGAGCCCCACACGACGAACGTGCCGGCCGAGAAGAAGCCCATGAACAGCGAGAGCCCGCTGATCCACCAAGGAACGTTACCCCCCCCCGCGAAAAAGCTCTTCATATTTTTACCCGTAGAGGAAAAGGAGACGCCGGCGAGCATCACGCCCGCGGCAAACAGCAGAATGGTTACATAATCTAAGGTGCCCATGGATCGGTTCTCATTTAGGTCGTTTTCGGGTTAGCCCAGAACAAATATATCCCATTCGGGCGGTTTCCGCCCCAGCCGGGGTTCATAAAATCGTCGGGAACGTTTTCGGGAACGCTCCCATTTTATGCAACCGCTCCCATAGCCGCTCCCACGGGTTCGCCCGGTCTGTGGAAATGCGGAATTACCGGGCATGAAATTTGATTTTTGATATAAAACTGTGTATCTTGCTTCAAATTTTTTCTTACCCATGGCACAAAATACCACGATAAAAGACATCGCACGGGCGCTCGGAATCTCCAAGTCCACCGTGTCGCGTGCACTTGCCGACCGTTTCGATGTCAAGCCCGAGACCAAGAAGGCGGTGATGGAGATGGCCGAGAAGATGCACTACAGGCCCAACCCGTTCGCCCAGAACCTGATCAAGCGGCGCACGAAGATCATCGGCGTCGTGGTCCCGGAGTTTATCAACTCGTTTTTTGCCCGGATCATCATCCAGATACAACAGGTCTTCGAACGCGAAGGCTTTCATGTACTTATCACCCAGTGCAACGAATCGGCCGAGGCCGAACGGCGTAACCTGCAACTGCTGGAGGAGAGCATGGTCGAGGGTATCCTGATCTCCGTCACCGAGAAGGGACGCAATACCGATTATTATAAGGAGTTGATCGACAGCGGCATTCCGCTGGTCTTTTTCAACCGCGCCACCAACGACGTTGCGGCCAGCCGCGTCGTTATCGACGACTACAAATGGGCGTTCTTTGCCGTAGAGCACCTGATAAACATCCGCCGCGAGATGGGCCAGCCGATGCCGCGCATCATGCATTTTCAGGGACCCTCGGAGATCGACCTTTCGGGACTGCGCTACCGGGGTTATGCCGATGCCCTGCGCAAGCACGGCCTTCCGGTCGATTCGTCGCTGGTGGTCCGCTGTGAATCCATCACCCGGGAGGAGGGTTTCCGGATGATGAACCGCTGCATCGTGCAGGGAGTGGTTCCCGACGCCCTGTTCGGGTTCAACGACCAGTTGGCTATCGGGGCCATGAAGGCGCTCAAGCGCAAGGGTTTCCGCATTCCGCAGGAGGTCTCGGTGATGGGTTTCACCGAATCGCAGTCGGCGCTGGTCACCGAACCCATGCTGAGTTCCGTGGCGCAGCCGCTGGACAGGATGGGAGAGACCGCGGCTCGGCTCCTGTTGGAGAAGATCCAAGACCCTGCGTCGGAAAACCGCACCGTCGTGCTCGAGGGATTGCTCAACGTTCGGGGTTCGAGCGATCCCAAGATGCTCGACGGCGAGTAGTTCCGCCTCTTCTTCCATTCCCGCAGCGCTCCTTTTCGGGAACGATTCCGAAAGATTAAACCGTTCCCGAAACCGTTCCCGCTGATTTATTGCCGCCGTCGGCCCCCGAAAAAGGTTTATTCCGAATATATTTGTTTCTGCAAGGCTCTTGCAGGGCCTTCCGATCGGAATATTAACCTAAACCAACCGATATGAAAAGATTTTTCTGTCTATTCACGGCTTTGACGGCGGTCTTGTCGCTCTCATCCTGTATGGAGAAGGAGGATACGCCCCCGCATTTCGTACATGTGGAGAGCGTAAGTTTCGACGTTCCGACACTCAGCCTTCCCGAAACCAAAACGTACAGCCTGCAAATTATCTTTACCCCCGAAGACTGCGGCAACAAGAAAATCACTTGGTACAACACCAATCCCGAGGTTGCGACGGTCAGCGCCGAAGGTGTCATCACGGCCAAGGCCGAGGGTGTGACCACCATCGGCATCCAGACCAGCGACATGCGCCGCACGGCGGAGGTGGAGGTGACGGTCACGCCGTTCATCGCCGATGTTCCGATCACTTCGATCACCCTCAGCACGATTTCCCACAATTTCCTCGTGACCGATGATCCGCTCACCGTGACTGCGACCGTTACGCCCGAGAATCCGTCGATCCCGACGCTTGAGTGGATTTCGTCCGACGAAGGGGTGGCCCGTGTGTCGCAGGAAGGTGTCGTTACGCCTGTCGGACACGGCCGCGCCACCATTACGGCCAAGGCCAACGACGGCAGCAAGCAGAAAGCCGAGTGTAAGGTGACGGTCTCCGGTGTCAAGGACCGTAACTATGACGGTACGGATGCATACTATAAACTGATCTATTACCCCGTGAATATCGAGGTGACGCTTTCCGATGGTACGAAGGCCACGCAGACATGGCTCGACCGTAATCTGGGAGCCAAGAAGGTTGCCGAATCAAAAGGCGATTACGAGGCTTACGGTTCGCTGTTCCAGTGGTCGCGCAAGGCCGACGGACATGAACAGACTACATGGTCTGATGCTACTACGGGGGTATTGGCGAATGGTATTACTTCGATTAATGAACGTGTCCCTGATCGGGCGAATGCCGGCCATAATAAATTTATTCCGACGAATGCAGAACCCAATGACTGGGCTTCACAGTCTTCGACGCAGGAAACGGGCCTTTGGGGCGGAAAATACACCGACTATGAATGGCACGCGCCTTTGGCCGATGAAACGAACATCAACAATCCCTGTCCGGAGGGTTATCGGGTACCGACTGTCAACGAATTCTTGTCCATGGCCGGAGCGATCCTGAATACGACGTTGAGCTATAATAAGAAATATTCGATCAGCGATCCGAACACCGTATTCGCAGAATCCGATTTGCACTTGCCTTCATCCGGCGATATGCTTTACTCGTCATCGTCAGCAAATACGGAAAACGGAAATTCGCGAGGTGTTTATTGGACGAATTCCTCCGCTGCGAAAAAAGGCGATAACTACAATAATGCGAACCGTTTGCTTTTCATGAGCGGACAGGTGATCGTGAATCCTTACCAGCGTACCAACGCGTACAGTATCCGTTGTATCCGCGATACGCCCCTTGAAACGACCTCTCTGGAGGATTGACCTTAAAATAAACACCTAACGGAATAGCAAATTTGAGTAAAGCGTAGCGAACAGACTGAAAAAGCGTTCGTTACGCTATATTTTTCTCTTGTTCAAAAGCCAAGAAGAGACAGAATATGGACAAACGCAGCAAAAGTTCAGTTACTTTATCATTACCCGTGCGATGATGCAAATTTCTTGCGAAACCTAAATTTTGCATCGTTTGGCGTTATGTGTCGTATCTGTCGGTAACTCACTATGAATTAATTTTGTAACCAAAAAAAAGTGAGTTATGAGAAGTACATTTAAGGTATTGTTCTACGTGAAGAAAGGCAGTGAGAAACCCAACGGCAACCTGCCTTTGATGTGTCGCATTACGGTGGACGGAGAGATTAAGCAGTTCAGTTGCAAGATGGATGTTCCCTTGCGCCTGTGGGACGTGAAGAACAACCGTGCTTCGGGTAAGAGTGCCGAAGCGCAAAGAATCAACCGTGCCGTTGACAAAATCAGAGTGGAGATAAACCGCCGTTATCAAGAGTTGATGCAGACGGACGGTTATGTCACTGCTGCCAAGTTGAAAGATGCCTATCTCGGCATCGGTATCAAACAGGAAACCTTGCTAAAACTGTTTGAACAACACAACAGCGAATTTGCCAAGAAAGTGGGACACAGCAGGGCAAAAGGAACATTCCGACGTTATGTTACCGTCTGCAAGCACATCCGTGAGTTCCTACCCCATACCTACAAGCGTGAAGATATTCCGTTAAAAGAGTTGAACCTCTCGTTCATCAACGACTTCGAGTATTTCCTGCGTACTGAGAAAAAATGCCGCACCAATACCATTTGGGGCTACATGATTGTGCTGAAACACATTATTTCCATAGCGAGGAATGACGGTCGTCTGCCGTTCAATCCCTTTGCAGGGTACATCAACTCTCCCGAAAGCGTGGACAGAGGGTATATTACGAGAGAGGAGATACACACAATGATGAACACCGATATGCCCGACAAGACACACGAGCTTGTCAGGGATTTATTTCTGTTCTCCACCTTTACAGGTTTGGCATATTCCGATGTCAAGAACCTTACGGAAGACAACCTGCAAACATTCTTTGACGGAAATCTGTGGATTATCACCCGAAGAAAGAAAACTAACACGGAATCCAATATCCGATTGTTGGATGTTCCCCGAAAGATAATAGAGAAGTACAGGGGTATGACAAGAGATAATAAAGTATTCCCCATGCCGAGTAACACGACTTGCAACAAGAAGCTGAAAGCCATTGCCAAGTTGTGCGGTATAAAAGTCCACTTGACCTATCATGTAGCAAGACATTCGGCAGCGACCACTGTGCTGTTATCCAACGGAGTACCCATTGAAACCGTCAGCCGACTTTTGGGACATACCAACATAAAAACGACCCAAATTTACGCAAAAATCACAGCCCAAAAGATTAGTCAGGATATGGAAACATTGTCGCACAAACTGGAGGATATGGAAAAGAACATTTGCAATGCCATTCAGTAACCCTTAAATCAAACGATAATGAAAGAGGAAAGAAACATCATAACAATGAACGAGTTCGGCAATGTAGTTATGCCGAAAGATATACAGGCAACCGCCATGAGTGAGTGGGAGCTTTGCGAGTTGTTCAATGTAACCGCCCCGACTATCAGGGCAGGGATAAAGACACTCTGCAAGAACGGCATTCTGAATGAGTGTGAGATAAGGCATACCATCCGACTGTCCGACAAGTGCAGCATGGAGGTTTACAGCCTTGAAACGATAATCGCCCTTGCGTTCCGTATCGGCACATACAGTGCGAAGCAGGTGCGCAATGCCGTTCTTGAAAGACTGTACTTGCGAAAAGAGAAAACAAGCATCTTCTTTTCGCTGAACACCAACGGCATAGCCAAAGCCGAATACTTCTCGTAGCTGAATTGGTTGCACGACTGACGGAATCCATTCATTCAGTCACGAATAGAGTAATCAAGCCAGCGTGTCAGCATATAATCTGACCGACATATCAACAGGAACTCCAATTTTTTCTCCCGAAAAGCGTAATCCCCACATTCGTTTTTTGGGAGTTTTTTCGTCTGTCCTGCCCGACTTCCGTTCCAAACCATTGAAAGTTTTTTCTTCGGGGGCTATTTGTCACCGTTCTGCCGCGTTTTGCGTAACAACTTATCCGATAAATGCTTATACTTTTGTAGCTGGTATTTTTCAAACTTAAAACCATTTGATTATGTCAGCTAACAAACAACAAGACAGCCACAGACCGCCATCGGATGGTGGCATGGCAAAGGAGGAATTCATCCGAGTGGGGACTACGCTTTACAAGATTGTGGAGCAGCCCAAACTGAACGGAGGGTATGTAAGGAAACGCATAGCATGGAACAACGAAACCCTGCGCCAAGACTACGGCAAGGACTACATCGGCAGCGTTCCCAAGTATGACGGCTTCTGCACCGTACCCGAACACATCGGCTACCATCCCGTGGTCGGCAAGTTCCTTAACCTCTATGAACCGATAGACCACCAACCTAAAGAGGGCGATTTCTCGCATATCCAATCTTTGGTAGGTCACATCTTCGGGGAGCAATACGAGTTGGGCATGGACTACCTACAACTGCTCTACTTGTACCCCATTCAAAAGCTGCCTATCCTGCTGTTGGTATCAGAGGAACGCAACACAGGCAAAAGCACATTTCTGAATTTTCTAAAACTCCTATTTCAGAACAATGTAACCTTTAACACCAACGAGGATTTCCGTAGCCAATTCAATTCCGACTGGGCCGGCAAACTGCTTATCGTGGTGGACGAGGTGCTGCTCAACCGTAGGGAGGACAGCGAGCGGTTGAAGAACCTAAGCACCACACTTTCCTACAAGGTGGAAGCCAAAGGCAAAGACCGTGACGAGATAGCGTTTTTCGCCAAGTTCGTGCTATGCTCCAACAACGAGTACTTGCCTGTAATCATTGATGCAGGGGAAACACGCTATTGGGTACGCAAGATAGACCGCTTGCAGTCTGATGATACCGACTTCCTGCAAAAGCTGAAAGCGGAGATACCCGCCTTTCTTCATTTCCTGCAACACAGAACACTATCCACCGAAAAGGAAAGCCGTATGTGGTTTGCTCCATCGCTGTTGCATACCGAAGCCTTGCAGAAGATAATCCGCAGCAACCGTAACCGACTGGAGATAGAGATGCACGAGCTGATACTTGACATCATGGATAGTGTCGGCACGGACACATTCTCGTTCTGCTACAACGACATTCTTCTGTTGCTGGTACACTCGCAGGTAAAAGTGGAGAAGCACCAAGTCCGAAAGGTGTTGCAGGAGTGTTGGAAACTTACGCCTGCACCCAACGGACTGACCTATACCACCTACCAATTCAACTACAATCGGGAGTGTCGGTATGAGCCTGTAAAACGGGTCGGTCGTTTCTATTCTGTCACGAGGGAACAACTTGAATCCCTGTAATATCATTCTTTTTTTTGTTGAATTGATGAATAAGGATATAACTATGCTGACAATAAACAATATACACTCTCAACAAAATCTCAACAATCGAAAAGAGAAGTTGAGAGAGGAACAGCACCCGATTGTTGATTTCTCTTTTGGCGAGTGGTTTGTTGAGAAGATGTTGAGCAAATATCTTTCTGTAAATAAATGTGTTATATAAGCCATTCAACAAATCAACGTTTTTACAATCATCATCAAATCTATAGAATATCATGAACATACAAGAAGTTAAACAAATCAGAATCGCAGACTATCTGCAAAGTTTGGGTTACACGCCCGTCAAGCAACAGGGCAGCAGCTTTTGGTACAAATCACCGCTGAGAGAGGAAACGGACGCATCTTTCAAGGTAAACACAGAACTCAACAAATGGTACGATTTTGGACTTGGCAAGGGCGGTAACATCATCGCATTGGCAGCGGAACTCTACCATACGGAAGATGTAACCTGCCTGTTGAAGCGCATAGAGGAACGGACACCATACATCCGCCCTGCATCGTTTTCTTTTGGCAAGCAGCAATCCGACAACCGCACTTATCGGGTATTAAGAGTTGGCGAGCTGTCATCACCTGCGCTCATTGCCTATCTGCAAGAAAGGGGGATAGACATTGAACTCGCCAAAAGGGAGTGTAAGGAACTGCGGTTTGAGAATGCCGACAAACCCTATTTCGCCATCGGCTTCCCGAATATGGCAAGAGGGTATGAAGTGCGTAATAGATACTTCAAGGGATGTGTCGCCCCGAAGGACATCACCCATATCCGACAGCAAAAAGAGCCACGAACCGTCTGTTATCTTTTCGAGGGCTTCATGGATTATCTCTCGTTCCTGACCATCCGAGTAAAGAACAATCCGCAACACCCACGATTGAATGCACAGGATTACGTCATTCTCAACTCCGTTTCCAACCTCTCGAAAGCGGAAAGCATATTGGCAACCTATACCCGAATCGGCTGTTTCCTTGACAATGACACAGCAGGACGGAACGCATACGCCAACCTGCAACGGATGTTGGGTGACCGCTTGCAGGATATGTCGGTTCACTATGCAGGGTATAATGACTTGAACGAGTACCTGTGCAAAAAACTCTTGTCCCAATCGACAGAGCCGATAAAGGAGGAGAAGCAAGTACAATCCGCAAGGCGGATGATGCAGCCACCGAAAAAGAAAGGGCTGAAAATATAGAGGGGAACAGGTTCGCTTTCCCAAGGGTATTTAGACAGAAATACCATAGCTCAATAGGGCGTTTTCTTCACGCATTACACGGTAATGCTAAAAACTCCCTATCGAGCCAAAGGGAAATCCCTTTGGAAACCCTGAGAGCCAATGCCACAGGCAGAGAATACACTCATAACAATAACCGTAAAAATCAAACTACATGGGATATTTTTCATTGGACATAAAGAAAGCAAAAGGTTCATCGGACACCGTACAATCCGACCATATAGAGAGAAGAATCATACCTAAAAACGCAGACCCGACAAGAACGCATCTGAACAGGGTACTTATAGAATACCCCGATGGCGTTCATGGCAGGGATGAAGCGATTGCCCACAGGCTGAACACGGCAGGCATCAAGCGGAAGATTACACATGACCAAGTCCGTGTAGTCCGAGTGGTTCTGTCGGGAACACATGAGGACATGATGGACATACAGGAAAACGGAAGACTTGACGAATGGTGCAGCGACAGCATCCAATGGCTGCAAGCCACATTCGGCAGGGAGAACGTGGTTGCCGCCCATCTTCACATGGACGAGAAGACACCGCATATCCATGCAGCCATTGTTCCCATCGTGACAGGTGAAAGGCGCAAAGCCAAGAAAGAGCAGGAAGACGGCAAACGGAAGTATCACAAGAAAGCAAATACCGTCCGTTTGTGTGCCGATGACCTGTTCAACCGTCAGACCTTGATTGCGTACCACGACAATTATGCAAGGGTTATGGCTAAATACGGATTACAGCGAGGTGTGCGAGGTTCCGAAGCACGGCACACCACCACGACACAGTATTATCGGGACATACAGAAAAAGAACGCTGCCCTTGATGCAGAAAACAAGCGGTTACAGGAGCAGAAAACCGAAACCGAACAGGAACTCAGACAAGCCAAGAAAGAGGTACAGACCGAGAAACTGAAAGGTGCAGCCACCACCGCAGCGACCAACATAGCTGAAAGTGTCGGTTCTCTTTTCGGGAGCAACAAGGTCAAGACTTTGGAAAGGGAGAACACCGCCCTGTATCGGGAAGTTGCCACCCATGAGGAAACCATTGAGATACTGCAAAACCGCATACACACGATGCAAACCGAGCACAACCGCCAGTTGTTGGAAATACAGCAGAATCACCGTAAGGAGATGGCGGAAAAAAGTGTCAGACACAAAGATGAAGTATCAGGTTTGAAACGCATTATCGAAAAGCTGTGTGCATGGTTTCCTATGGCAAAGGAAATTATGAGAATAGAGAGCCTGTGCCGCCTTGTCGGGTTCAATGAAAGGCAGACCACGACATTGACTTATGGTAAGCCTTTGATATACGAGGGCAAACTTTATTCGGAGGAACATAATCGGAGTTTTACGACAGAAAGAGCAGGCTTTCAAGTGGTGAAAGACCCTGCGGACAAGTCTAAACTGACACTCGTAATCAACCGCCAGCCCATAGGCGAATGGTTCAGGGAACAGTTCGACAGGCTACGGCAGAGCATACGACAGCCAATTCAACCACAAAGGAAAAGTAGAGGAATTACATAAGTAGTTAAAACAGATTGCAATAAGCCTCCGATAATCGTATTTCCCTATCAGAGGCTTATTGCTGTTTAGATTTAGTTACGTTTCATAAATCATGATTTTTGTTTTTGATTGTCGACCTTTCTAAGTTGTGGAAGACATAAGGCTATTATAGCGAGAAGCAGAATAGCCATACCTGAGAACAAAAACCAACGGTTTACCCCGATTTGGTCTGCAAATGCACCCGACACTACCAACCCAAGCGGCATGGCAAACGACATGATGCTGCCAAGAAGTCCGAAAACACGCCCTAAATACTCGGGTTGTATCTGTTCTTGAAATAGCGCGGTCTGTACTCCATTATAGAATGGGGCAGAAAAGCCCATCAACGTACAACATATCGCAAATATCATAAAACCATTGGTTGGTAGCAAGCCGGAAACAGTCAATGACACTCCCACAAGAAAGATAGAGCCGATGATATTTGCCATGCGCTTTTTGAAACCTCCCCATGCGCCCAATAGAAGTCCGCCCAACAACATACCAACTGCAAAAACAATTTCCACCACGGAAGCATGCAAGGTACTTCCCTCGAAATAATTCATACTCATCAGCGGAAATAGCGCATTGATTGGCATATAAATGAACATATTGATTGCTCCTATCCAAAGCAATGTGAAAAGAGCTTTATTTTGTCGTATTGCGTTATAGCCAATGCGCAGTTCGGTGAAAAAGTTTTCTTGCTGCAGCGCTTCAATCGGTTGTTTTGGGATGTGAACCATTGCAACAGTGATACAGGCAATTATTGCTCCGAATACGTCAAGGGCAACCGCAGAATTCAACCCCCATTTTGCATAGAGAAAAGCGGCAATTGCCGGACTTAGGATGAAACTTGCCGATTGGATGGACTGGGTGTAGCCGGCACATTTGACTAACTGTTCTTCAGGCACTAAAAGAGGTGTTACCGCACTTAACGCAGGGGAATGGAATGCAGTGCCAACGCTTCTAATGAAGAGGATGAGCATTACTATCCATACAGGTAGTTCCGCTGACAGGGAAATTACGGTAAGTACCAGTCCAGCACAAGCTATGATGACATCTGCACCAATCATGACCATTTTCCGGTTCCAGCGGTCAACAAGTACTCCGATTGCAGAACCTAAAACCGCTTGAGGTAGAAACCCAACCAAGGTCGCCATTGACAACACCATCGCAGACCCTGTTGTATTTGTCAGATGCCAGATGATGGCCATTTGAAGAACCCCACTTGTTATCAGGGACACAGCTTGCCCCGCCCATATTGTATAGAAATCTTGTTTCCAATTTCTGATTTTTTCCATTTGAATTTTTCCTTTTATCTTTTGAATGTTTCTTGATTTTATAGCACAAAAAATCTCTCGACAAGCCTGAAATAGCATGCCGGATTACAAAGACAATGACATTCAAATCGAATTAATTAGATTTGAATGTGGAAAAATTACCAAGGTTTATGATATGCAATATTAACGGTGTTTTTACCTGTTAATATTGTACAATTGTTCATAATCATATTGAAAACCACTATATATGTTGCGACTTATCTTAATTGGGATGGTATTATATGCACACCGAATCCGCTGCAAAGTTACAATAAATTATTCGATTTTTGCACTAACTAAAGTAAAGAATTTCAATGCTTCCTGAATTTTGCCTTTCCTTTTTTATCCAAATCTGCAAAAAATAACGGCATAAGCAAATAGGTATATATCGAAAGGCAAAAAATGGCGAATACTGTTTGTATTGGATACTATATCAAAGATTTGTCGTATCTTTGCACCTGAAAGAGTTATTTGATAGTAAAACACCGCAAAACGCTGAAAATCGCACGGTTTCCTAGTCGTTACCATTACTTTTCAGATACTCCGTTAAATGTTTATTCATCAAACGGTTAGACGAAACCGTTCAGAATTTAAAATAAAAACACAACTTCAAAAGAAAAGGGCGCCACATGCAGGCCGCCCTTTTCTTTTGTTACCAATTTTATTGTTTAATACCGGAATATATTGGCCCGGCGGATATCGTCGGTAGACTTCGAGGCGAAGCCCAGCCACAGTGAACCGTTCTTCATTTTAATACCCTCGGCTTCCATATATCCCGTGGATGTGATGTCGGCTGTCGTGAGTGCCTGCATGTCGGCGATGGCTCCGACTTTCGTGCGGGGATAGACCTGCGCACCCTTCAGGTCGAGTAGTGTCACATAGGCTATGGAGGCCGTTTTTCCGTCGTTGTTGTTGCCGGTGCCCTCATAAAAGTAGATAATGCCGTTCGTGCAGTCGAATCCTTGGAAATCATAGTAACCCAGTTCGGAGGCCGTTTTTCCGGTGTTTATCGTGAATTGCCCGACGGGTGTGAGCTGATCCAGTTTGCGGGCCTTGACGATGCGTGTTTCCGCCGTTTTCTGTGTACCGTCCTCGCCGCCCCAGGTTACCGTCAGTGAGACGTCGGAAACGGGAAGCGCCAGCGCTTCGCTTAATTTGTAGATGTAAAAATCGCGGACACCCGTCGTTGAGGCCGTGATGGCCAGCAGGTCGCTGGGGACGTCGATGGCCGGATGCACGTTGCGTTTACCTTGGAGATAGAAGGTATCGCCGCTGTATTTGTCGAGCGTCTTGCCCGCTTCGTACTTGATACGCGAGATGGTCTGGCTTTGGCTGTAGCTGTTATCGTCGAGCTTGTTGCCGTTGCTGTTGATCCAGATGTAACGATCGGCTCCCTGCTCCTCGACGGCCATGTTGGTGCCGTGGCCGAACCAGCGCAGGGTCATGTAATCAGCCGGCGACTCGTTTGCCTCACCCCGGATCACATGGAGCTTGTGAGCATCCGACCCGGCGATCTGTATGTAGTAGAGCTCACCCTTCGAATCCACGTCAAAGCATTGCATAACAGCGTTCCGTACAAGTTGTACGCCCTTGCTGTAAACGATCTCTTCGGTCAGCCCTGCCGCCACTTTCTCGAAGATGACATCATTGGATACCGATACCGATGTCCGGGCATATACCCCGTTGGGGGCTGTTACCGTTACCGGTGCGTTACCGGTCCCGATTCCGGTAACGACGCCTTGTGCGTCGACACAGACCGCATTTTCATTGCCCGAGCTCCAAACGATGCCCAGCGGATTGGCCGCTTGGTCGTACCAGTCGGTTTGTGAAACTCCTCTCCCAGGGGTAATGACCTTGATGCGGAGCTGTTCCGAGCCGCTGACGCTGATGCCGACCGACGATTTCTCAAAGAGAATGCTCAGTACGTCGTTCTCCTCTCCGTCGTCGGAGCAGGAGGGAAATACGGCGGTCGTTGCCAGTAGGGACAGGCATGCCAGCAGGGGCATGATCCTCGATTTACGGTATATTCGTGTTGTGTTCATGATCGGTTGCTTATTTCTTTATCACTTTTATTTCGTCCAGCCACATGCGCTTCTCGATCGTGGCGATCGTAATCCGGCTTTCGGCGGTGGCGTTTTTGATGGTTACCGTGTGGTCGGTCCACGCGAAACGACCGTTGTTGTCACGTCCCGAATCGTCGTTGGTGAGGGTAATCTTCGTTGTCCCGTCTTCAAACGTTCCCCCCCCCGACAGACTAACCGTAAAATCCTTGCGGTCTTGGTTGCCGTAGATCGTGTAAACGCCGTCCACCGCCTTGGGTTCGGTGTAGGGGCAGGCCCGGAACGTCAGTACGATGTCTGCCGTTGCGGCTCCGAGTTTGGTCAGGTGCGGGAGTACGAGGCTTCCGGCGGCTGACCCGGTGCCGAACTTGAGGTGTCCGCAGACTTCGTAGATTTTTTTGCTGTTGGCTGTATCCCAGTCGCCGTCGCCCCAACGGGCTGCGAGGTAGTCATCATTGGCCTTGCCTATGGTGGCAAAGGTGTCGTCGGCATTTTTTGACGGCTCTCCGACGACTGTTGTGCCATCATTTGCGAAGACGCTGCCGGATATATTCATCGTGGCAGGGAGTTTCTGGGCTGCCGAAGAGGGGCAGACGCCGAATGCCGCGGCGATGGAATAGCCGCCCCACCAGAAGTCATCGAAATCCTTGTAGAGCAGGATCTCGCTGCCCAGCGTAGGCGTCGGGGAGGTTTTGCCTTCGCCGACGCCGAATTCGGAATCGGTGTAGATCCCTTCGCCGAGAATCTTCACACGGCAATAGTAGGTCTTGTCGGCTTGTAAGCCGCCGAAAACGAAACGGTTGTAGGGATAATTGGCATAAAAGCCTTGTCCTTTGATAGGTTCCTTGCACTCAACGGTGCGGATGGCATCGCCTGATGCCGTTTCGGCCAGTTCGAGGATGAATTTGCGCGGATATGTGTCGCCGCGGGGCCATTCGAACACCAGGAAGCCGCGTGAAGTCTCGTAAAGCGATACCTGCGGTGTGGGAATAGCTACCGGATCGAGCGTGCGGCAGGCGAGGAAGGCCGAATAGTCGGAATTGAATTCGGGTTTGGGCTGGCAGTTGGCCATTACACGGAACTTGTAGTCGGCGCTCGGGTTGAGCCCGTCGAACGTACATTGGTTGCCCGAAACAACTTCACTCTTCGCGGCAACGGATTCGTTGCTCGCTTCATAAAGTTCGGCGGTGTACGACGAGGCATCGTAATCCCGTTTCCATGTGAAGCTGAGCGATGACGGCGTTTGCTCGGTACAGTTCAGGTTCGTTGGGGTTTCGAGCTTGGAGGTAACCTCCACGGGTACCGCCTGTGAGACGTATACCCGGAAGTTGTCGATGAAGAACCTGTTGTTGCCGGCCTTGGTGCCGCTGATCTTGATGCGTGTCGCGCTGGTTGCGTCCGTAACCTTGAAGACGATGCTCTGCCATGTGCGTTTGGAATGGTCCTTCTCCAGCTGGGTCTCGGGCATCGAACCGGCGTTCTCAGCCGTAACTACGATGTCGTCCTGCTCGCCGTCCCAACGACAGTAGTCGAACTGAACGAAGATATTCTGCGGCTCGCTCAGTCCGAGGGCTTGGAAGTTCAGCGCCGGGGCCATGATCCAGCCTAGTGCCGATCCCGTGCCCATTTTGGGATAGCCCGGGTGTTCGTATACTTTCGACCCGGTCCATTCGGCAAGGCCGCGGTCGGCTGTGAACGCAGGGTTCATCCCGGCATTGAAAAAGTCTCCGCTGCCGTCCTGCCCCGCTGTTGCAACGGTCGTCGCCGGAGTGTCGGGAGTAACGTCCAGGCTTTGGTTGCCGGGGTACATGCCAGTTTTGTTGGCCACATAATCACCGCCCCAGATTAGCTTATCGAAGGTCATCTCGTAAATGATGTTCTCTGACGAAACGAAACTCCGGGTTTCCTGGATCACGGGCGTTTCCTGTGTGGAGAGCTTGATGGTTACGTTGATGTCGATATCGCCCATCGAACGCGGCGTGCCGCTCAGTGCCACGAGTACCTCGCCGTCGCCCTCCTGGAGTTTTTCACCCTCCACGGGTTCACACTTGATGCCGGGGGCGCCTTCGCCGTCGAGCTCTACCTCGACGTCCATCAGCTCGGTCCCCAGAGCCTTTTCATAGGGAATGGCGACATAGATGCCGGATATCTGCTCGCCTTCGAGCAGTGTGCCAAGCACATAGGCCTGTTTCATGGCGAAGATACCGTCGTCCTGATGAATGAAGACCTTCAGGTCGCGGCCCGCAGCGTGGATCAGGATTTCGCCCGTCCGCTTTTCACCCGTGTTCCGGTCGACGGTAACGTTTATATATTGGTAATTGTGTCCGTTGCCGACTCCTTGTGCAGGGTCTGTGTGAATCCAGTCGTCTTCGGTGGACAGATTCCAATTGCCGTCTGTACGGACCGTGAATGATTGGGTTGAAACGCTGTAAGCGAAATTGAGCTCGTCCGTATCCCGGGTCACGGAGACGTCAGGATCGTCTGAACAGCCGGGGGACAAGAGCACTGCCGCGACTAACGGCGCGAACAGAATAGACGCAAGTTTCATGTTTTTAAAGTTTTAAGGTCGGTAACAAGTTGGCACACCGCAACGGTTGTATCTGGCTGCGGGCGTCGCTGGTTTGTCGGATGGGTAAAACTTGCACAACAAAGGTAATTATTCTTTTTGTATATGCAAACTTTTGGAGTCTGATTTTTTATTTTTGTGTACTTTTTATTTCTTTTATTTGAAATGATGATTAAAAAAGAAAGTAAAAAGTTTGTTTTTAAGAATTAATATTTATATTTGCAAAAGCGAAAAAAACTTTTTTATGAACTTTATTATATATTAATGTATCGGAGCATGTAAGCTGAGGTTTGTCGCTGTTTGTTTGGGAAAACTTGCGTATTTCCTTCCGGGCCATGCCGTTTCGGAACCGATGGATGTCCCGAAAGGAGAATTAAACCAACCAACACAAACCTTTTTGAGATGAAACAATGTTCCTATGAAAACAAGCCGGGCGGGTATCTGACCGGTTGCGGAAGGCTCTTTCTGCTCCTGTTGTGTCTTTCGTTTTCGTTCTCTGCACTGGCCCGGACTTATGATCTGAAGGGTGTGGTGCGCAGCGAGGCGGGCGAACCTGTTCTTGGCGCGACGGTTGTCGTCGAAGGAACTCCGCGCGGAGTCACTACCGACGTGAACGGAGCCTTTACGATTGCCGTGGCCAGCGGCGAGACGCTTCTCGTCCAGTTCATTGGCTATGTGCCGCAGAAATTCCGCATCGAAAACCAGACGACGCTCAATGTGACGCTGAAGGAGGCGGCCAACCAGTTGGAGGAGGTCGTGGTCGTCGGCTACGGTACGCAGAAGAAACGCGATGTAGTGGGTGCCGTGGAGCAGGTCTCGGGCAAGATTTTCGAACAGCGTGCCAACCCCAGCCCCGTGCGGTCGCTGCAGGGGCAGGTTGCTGGTCTGAATATCTCTATGAACGATGGTAAGGCTTCACGCGGTGCGGACATCAAGATCCGTGGTGCCGTGAGCAGCATCGGTGCCGGAGGCAGCGCACTGGTGCTCGTGGATGGCGTGGAGGGCGACCTGACGGCCGTGAACCCTGATGATATCAAAAGTATCTCTGTCCTGAAAGATGCCTCTTCCACGGCAGTCTACGGTGCCCGCGGCGCCTTCGGCGTGGTGCTCGTTACCACGAAGGACCCTGTGAAAGGCAAGGTGCATATCAATTACAACGGTTCGTTCTCGATCCTGAACCGCACAGTCGAACCGGAACTCGAGACCAACGGACTGCGATGGTTCAACTCCTATATGGAGTCCTATGTCGGCTATTTCGAGAAGGAGCCCTCTTCGATCAACAATATCTTCCCCTACAATGCGGCATGGGCCGCTGAGCTGGCGCGGCGCGACGCCGATCCCTCGTTCGAAAAATGGCGTGTGAACTCCGACGGAGAGTATGAGTATTTCGGCAACACCGACTGGCACAAGGTCGTTTACCGTGATTATACTACCGGACACCAGCATAATCTGAGCGTTTCGGGCGGTACCGATGTGGCGAATTACTATCTGTCGGGGCGTTTCTTCGAGCAGAAGGATATCTACAATGCCGGTGACGGTAAATTCAAGCAGTACAACGTGCGTGCAAAGGGTAGTCTGAAGCTGTTCAAGTGGATGCGTATCGAGAACAGTACCGATTTCGTCCGTCGCACCAACCGGCAGCCACGCGTGAGTGCCACGTTCGAGAACCGTCTGCTTACGATCAACCGGATGCTCGAGCATCAGGGCTACCCCGTGGCTCTGGTCAAGAACCCTGACGGAACGTGGACCAATACCGCGGCTTACATCGGCTGGGCTGGTTTCGTGGAGGGCGATACCTACCAGGACAATTTCAAGTTCGATATGAAGAACACGACGGCCCTGACCATCGATATCATCAAGGACGTGCTTACGTTCAAGGGTGATTTCACCTACCTTTACAACCACTCCGAACAGGACCGCGTCAACAACCAGCACTCCTATTCGAACGGGCCGGGTATGACGGGTGTCCGCGAGGAGTACAGCGACTATGAGAACCGGACCTACAATACGAACTATTATGCGACCAACGCCACGCTGACCTATTCGCCCCGGCTGGGCGACAACCACTCGCTGACGATGCTGGCCGGCTGGAACGTCGAGGAAAAACAGTATATGAAGACGTTGGCTTATCGGACGGGGTTGCTTGACTCCTCGAAGCCCAACTTCTCGCTGATGGACGGTACGGACATCACGCTGAAGGACAACGGCAGCTACGAATGGGGTTTTGCCGGAGCGTTCTTCCGTGTGAACTACGGTTACAAGGGCAAATACCTTGTCGAAGTGAGCGGTCGTTATGACGGTTCGTCGAAATTCCCCAGCAATCAGGTGTGGGGCTTCTTCCCCTCGGCCTCGGCCGGCTGGCGTATCTCGGAAGAGGGATTTATGGAAGGAGCCCGCACATGGCTCGACAACCTGAAGCTGCGTTTCTCGATCGGCAGCGCCGGAAACGGTGCCGTAGACCCCTACAAGTATCTTTCTATCATGTCGATCAACAAGAGTTCGGTGCTGATGGATGGTTCGTATTTCTCCTATACGGCCGCTCCGGGCATGCAGCCCAAGAGCCTGACCTGGGAAACCGCGACGACCTATGACATGGGTCTCGATCTGGATATGTTCAACGGGCGTTTTAACTTTACGGCCGACATCTACCGCCGTGTGACGACCGATATGTTCACTCCGGGCAAAGAGATTCCTGCCGTTGCCGGTTACACGGCTCCGCGCGGTAACTACGCCAGCATGCGGACTGACGGTTGGGAGTTGAGCGTTGGCTGGCGTGACAGCTTCAAGGCCGGTGACAAGGATTTCAACTACAATGTAAAGGTCTCCGTCTGGGATAACCTGAGCAAGATCACCAAGTATACCAGCAAGAAAGGCTTGCTTCCGACACTTTACGAGAATAACTACTACGAGGGCATGACCATCGGCGAGATCTGGGGTTACCATGTGCTGGGACTCTTCGCCACGGACGCCGAGGCGGCTGACTGGGGCCCCCGGCAGACGGCGAGTTTTACGAACAACAACAGCGAGACCTATCGGGCCGGTGACCTGAAATTTGCCGATCTGGACGATTCCGGCGCTGTGAACAATGGCGACGGTACCATCTACAATCACGGCGACCTGCGCAAGATCGGCAATACGACGCCGCGCTATTGCTACGGAATCAATGTGGGCTTCAACTGGAATGGTATCGGTCTGAGCATGTTCTGGCAGGGTGTCGGCAAGCGCGACTGGTTCCCGGCCAAGGAATCGTCCTACTTCTGGGGACAATATGGTCGTTCATACGGTTTCGCATTACCGTGGCAGGACGAGAACCATCGCTGGACAGAGGAGAACCAGAACTCGAAGGCCTATTGGCCCCGCATGCGTGGTTACATCGCAGAGAAGGCTAAAGGTATCATGTCCACGTCGAACGACCGTTATATTCAGGATGCCTCGTACATCCGCCTGAAGAACCTGACGGTGGATTACACCTTTCCGAAGAAAATTTCACGGAAGATCGGCATGGAATCCCTCAAAATCTATTTCTCGGGTGATAACCTGCTGACCTTTACGCCGCTGAAAAAGTATGCCAAGAACTTCGACCCGGAGGTGATCGGTTCCGGCGACCAGGACTTCTCGTCCTCTGCGGGCAAGGAGGGCGACGGTTACGGCTATCCTATGATGCGGAGTTTCACCCTCGGAATCAACCTCACTTTCTAAATCGGATACGACCATGAAAAACTATAAGACCATATCATTGCTGGCGCTGCTGACACTCGGATTCGCATCGTGCACCAACTTTTTCGAGCGTGAGCCCTTCTCCCAGGTGGGGGCCGATACGTTCTTCCGTTCGGAGAAGGATGTGGTGCTCTACGTCAACGGCCTGCTGCAAAAGAACATGCCCGGCTATGCTACGCTGACCTACGGGGACCAGTACTCTGATCTGATGGCCGTCAACAGTACCTCGGACTTCCTCAAAACGGCGTGGAGTCCCGAGAAACAGACCGGATGGGAAACCAGCGACTGGGCCAATATCTACAATGTTAACTATTTCCTTTCGCGTCTTTACGAGGCGGCTTCGGCTGTGGGCGACGATACCAGGATGAAGCATTACGAGGGTGTGGGGCGTTTCTGGCGTGCCTGGCTCTATTACGCCAAGGTGCAGACCTTCGGCCCGGTGCCCTGGTACGACAAACCCATCGATCCCGAGGATGAGGCGGCGCTTTACAAGGGGCGTGACAGCCGGGAGTTCGTCATGGACAAAATACTGGAAGATCTAGATTTTGCCACAACCTATTGTTTGTCGGACAAGGCGTATGTGAACAATTCGCAGATCAATCGTTGGGTGGCCCTGGCTTTCAAGGCCCGTGTCTGCCTCTACGAAGGGACCTACCGCAAGTACCACACGGAACTGGGGCTGGGATCGTCGGCCGACAAATGGCTCCGGGAGGCTGTTTCGGCCTGCGAAACGTTGATGAACGAGAGTCCCTATTCGCTTGTGCACAGCCCGGCCAATCTGAAGACCCAGTGGCGCAAACTCTTCACCAGCCAGGAGATCGATTATCAGGAGGTCATTCTCGCCAATGAGTTCAGCGAAGACCTGCTCCGGTTCCATTCCGCAACCTGGAAATTCACTTCGGGTTCCTATGGCGCGCGCTGGTCGCTTTCGAAAGCCTTTGTGAATACCTATCTGATGCTCGATGGGTCGCGTTTTACCGACCATACCGACTATAACAAGACGGAATTCACCGAGGAGGTCAAGAGTCGCGATTACCGCCTGATGCAGTCGGTCATCACGCCCGGCTATTCGAAGAAGGTCGCTGGAGTGGACACTCAGAAAGCTCCCGATTTCTCGCTGACGCTCACGGGGTATCAGGTTATCAAGTGGACACTCGATGACGATAAGTACGAAGGGACCAACAACAGCACCAATTCGCTGCCGGTGTTCCGCTTCGCCGAGGTGTTGCTCAACTATGCGGAGGCGAAAGCCGAACTGGGAGAGTTCGGGGAGACGGAGTGGAATCAGACGATCAAACTGCTGCGCGAGCGGGCGGGAGTCAGCGGGAAGATACCCTTGGCTGCTGATCCTTATCTGATCGAATATTACGCTAACCAGACCACCGACAAATGGATTCTCGAGATCCGCCGTGAACGGGCTGTCGAGATGCTGCTCGAGAACCTGCGCTACGAGGACCTTATGCGCTGGAAGTTGGGCGGTCTGCTCGAAAAGGAATGGACCGGTATCTATATTCCCGAAAAGGAGAAGGCCTATGACTTGAATGGCGACGGTATCAACGACGTCTGCGTCACGGACGGCAAGCCCGGTACGGAAAAGGGCGTATTCTACATCGATCTGAGCAAGGGCCAGTATACGCTCGATAAAGACAATTGTCTGGTCTACAACGAAACCCGTATGTGGGCTGATCGCAAGTATTTGCATCCTATTCCCAAGACGGCTTGTGTCATCAACCCCGCTTTGGGGCAGAACGACGGTTGGGAGGAATGATTTTCAGTTGAATAATTATAAAAAAGGTCCTGCACGGTTTCCGTGCGGGACCTTTTTGTGTTGCGTACCCGTTATTTGGTCACGCGGAAGCTGTTGAGCCAGAACTGCTGGGTCACGCCGTCGACCTTCACGCAGGCCAGACGGATCTGTGTGGTCTCATCGGCGCCGTAGACCGTCAGTGTCTTGGTCTCCCAGCCGCTGAAATCCGAACCGTTTCCTCCCGTTGTGGCGTTGGCCATGAATCCGTCGAGCTGCACGGTGGTCTCCGTCTCGTTTTCGGTCGCCGAGAAAGAACCGGCTCCGCTGATCTTGAAATAAACGCTCTTCTTATTGGCGGCGTTGCCCGTGAGCTGCGCTTCGACGGTGATGTCCGCCGGAGTCGCTCCCAGCGCCGTCAGGGGTTGCGTGGTGATACCGGCCTCTGTTGTGCTGGATTTTCCGAATTGGAGGCAGAAATATTTGGCATAAATACTTCCGTCGAATACCGCCCAGTTGTCCTTATAGGCGGGTAGCTTGTTGGCCCAGTCCACGGAGGTGTTTACCCAATCGAATGTATCCTCGAAGACCACCGTGACGGGCTTCACGCTGCCCGGGACGACCTCGATGTCGTCCACTTCGTAGCGGGCCTTGCCGCTTTTTTCCGTGCCGTCGACCGTCGCATAGATAATCAGGCGGTCGGTCGGCTTGACGGCAGGCACTTCGAACGATACGTCGGTCCACGTCTGCGGAGTCGCCGATACGGGCGCTTCGTCGGCCGTGAAGGAGATATTCGTCGTCAGCGTATAGGCGTCCGCATAGCTTTTGAGGTTGGCGTCGGTGACGTTCTCCGGCACGATGCCGACCCGGATGACAGCCTTGTCGATCGTGAACGTCGAGCCGTCGGCGCTGGGCTCGTTCCAGTTGCCGAGGCGGAACGAGATGCGCACGTCGGTGGCTTCGTTCAATCCGCTCAGTTGCGGGGTCACGAGGAACCCGGCCTTGCTGCTGGTTCCCAGCTTGATGTACCCCGGATACTCGTAGGCGCGAAGTCCGTACCAGCCGCTCACCCCGCGGTCGGCCCGGAAGGCGTCGCTGTGGGTGTTGAAGACGTCGGACGAACCACCCGTGTTGGCATTGGTCAGGGCATCCGCTTTCGCTTCGGGAGCGACGGTGCCGCTGACGCTCGTCGGACGCAGGCCGTATGCCTTGAGCATATGGTCGCCGCACCATTTCAGCCGGTCGAAGTGCATCGAAACCAGTGCGCCCGGCGTGGCGGTCTGCGCGGCGGTCGTGCGGCTTTCGAGGAAGACGTAGGGCGAATCCTCCACGCCGTCGGTGGTGCTGATCGTCCGCACGGCCAGTTGGTAGGCCGTCGAGGGTTCGAGGCCGCCGAAGGTGAAGATCGGGGTGGGGAATTTCGCATCCAGTGTGAATTCAGGCGACTGCTGGACGGGTTCGCCCTCCTTGTCGGTGAACAGCGCCGCTTGGTACTTGTGCGTCGCCTCGGCGGGCTCGTCCCAACCGAAGGTCAGCACGGTGGCCGACGCATCGAGTTCCGTGAGATTGAGGGGCGACGGGGCGTACTGGATCATCTCGCCGCTCTGCTTTACGTCGAGCGTTGCGATCACCTCGCCGTCGATCAGGAATTCGACCGTTGCGGGGCGTTCCACTCCCGTCTGGTTGCGTTCGGCGGTGATCGTCACCGTCGAGGTTCCCGCGTCGCCACCCTCGGGTGCGAACGACAGCCATGCGGCTTCGCTGCGGACGCTCCATGCGGCGTTGGCCGTCACCTTCACCGGCTTGCCTTCGCCTGCGGTGACGAATTCGAGCGATCCGGGGTCGGTCGTGAGCTCGGGCTCGAAGTCGCCGGGTTTCTCGGTGATGTAGATCAGCCGGAAGCGGTCGATGAACCAGCGGTTGTTGGCCTCGATCGTCGAGCCGATATAAATCTGCGTGGCCGCAGTGGCCCCGAAGATTTCGAATTCGTGGATGGTCCATTCGTTCCAACTGCCGACGCTGAAGACCTGTTCGGTGCTCGATGCGTTGCCGATCGTGCCGCCTCCGAGGACGCGGATGCACAACTGGTCGTTGTCGGGTTTGTTGTTCAGTGTCCAGCCGGCCAGCGTCAGTTCGACGGTGACGTCCTTGGCCTCGCTGCCGACGGCTTCCATTTTGGGCGAGAAGAGTCCCGCGCCGCCGTTGGCCCAGCCGCTCTTGAGGAATCCGGTTGCGCTGGCCGAGCCTGCCGAACGCGGATAGGAGGTCGCACGGCCCGATTCGATCGTCCAGCCGTTGGTCGAAGAGGGATAGCTGCTCCAGTTGTCGATGCGCGTGCCGTCGGAGCCCGTCCATGCGTCGCTCTTCACATAGGAGGCGTTATTGGCCCACGAGAAATCGTCCTCCCAGAGCACGGTCTTGATGTAGTTGACGACATCCTCGAGGAACGTGATCGTCTCGCCCGTTCCGTCGCCCTCTTCGAGCGCGGGATCGTCGATGCGGTAGCCTGCCGAGGCGCTTTCGAAGCGGAAAAAGACCGCCGGGCAATCCTCCTTGATGAAGAACGGTATGCGTACCATGCTCCATTTGCCGGCTTCTGCGGCCGAGGCGGGCAGCGTGTACTCCACGGGGGTCCACTGCGCGCGGTCTTGGCTGATGTAGAGCTTGAGGTCGTCGGCGGAGGGTGCTTTCACGTCGTTACTTACGCCGAACGAGAAGATGAAGTTGTAGTCGCCCTTGGTGGCGATGCCGCCCAGCGTAAGCCATCCGTCGTCGCCGAAAAGGACGTTGTTGCCGCCCGACGCCCCGTCGTAGGTCGTCGAGGGCGAACCGGCGTCGAGGGTGGCGTTCTGGCCGTCGTAGTAGGTCTCGTCGACGCCCATGCCGCGCAGGTTCCAGCCCTCGAACTCCGCGACGGAGGCGCCTGCGCCCCCGGTGCCGAAGTCGTCGCCGTAGAAGTAGACCCGCTCGCCGATGCCTGCCTGCGAGAGCGTCACGGTCGTCGAGACGTTGCGGTTGGTGACGAGTTTCAGTTCGGCCGAACGGGCATTGCCGTCGTTGCGCTGCACGGTGACCGTGAGGTCCGCGCTGCCGTTGCCGGCCTCCCGGGCAAGGGTGAACCAAGGCTCCTCGAGCCCGGTTCCCTTGTCGTAGGTGACCATCCAGTAGGTGTTCGATTGGATGTGGATGACCACCTCCTCGCCGTTGTAGGTCAGGCCGCGCGCGTTGGCGCTGTAATAGGAGGCGTCGGTCTCCAGATAGACGTCGCTGAGCGACTTGTCGTCGTCGGCGCAGGCGCCGAGCATGGCCGGCAGCAACACGGCGACGAGGCCCGACAGGTATGTTTGCAGTTTTTTCATCGTTCACTCTCTTTTACAGGTTCTCGATCTGCGCGGCGAACTCCTTGGGGCGCGACATCGTTTCGGAGTACTTGTTGTCGAAACGGTCGGTCACCTCGATCGTGAGCGTCGATGTGGCGCTCGAGGCGTTCACTGCGAACAGGTGGTAGTTGTTGCTCGATGTCAGCACCTCGGTGTAGGTGTTGTTCGAGTTTTTGTAGACGCGCGTGGCGTCGTAGGCATAGGTGTGCAGCGGGTCCTTCATGTAGACGCGCGTGGGGTTGAGCTCCACGCCGTTCTCCTTGACCGAAACCTTCCATTCGGGGTCCCAGCCCCAGATGTTGATGTAGACCACGTTGTTGCCCACGTTGACGTAGTCGTTGCGGTCGGGGTAGTAGCGGATCATGTTGCGGATGACCGAGTTGTTGGCGAAGAAGGTCTTGACGTTGTTCATGTCGTAGGTCCGCAACTGGAAGTCGCGCGCCTCGCCGTAACCCTTGTAGTACCATTCGAGGTCGGTGTCCCGGAACTCGTAGACGCCCATGCCGCCCGGCGCGCCGTCCTTGCAGATGTGGCCGTTGCTGTAATAGCCCGTCCACCACCACGTCGCGCACGAGCCGCCCGTGTTGTGCTCCATCAGCTCCTCGCGGACCTTCATCGTCGTGTTGTTGTGGGTGTGCCCCGAGATGATGTGTACGTCCGTGAATTCGGTGAGCAGTTGGTCGAGCACCGTCGAGTGTCCGTAGGCCATCGACGGGGTGATCTCGAGCGACGAGTTGTAGTAGAACACCTGACAGTGGGTACCGATCACCAGCGGGGCGCTCTTGTCCCTGACGGTCGCCAGATCGGCTTTCAGCCACGCGAGTTCCATCTCCGTGAAGGCGGAGTTGTAGGAGTGGTCGCCCGGCGTCCGGGTCGAGGCGTCGGCTCCGGCGTTGAGGTAGACCGTGTTGTCGAGCATGATGAAGTGCGCCTTGCCGATGTTGAACGAATAGTAGGTCGGCCCGAGGTTGTCCTTGTAGGGCTGTTCGGCGGTGTAGTCGTCCTTGGCATACTCGTCGTTGTCGTGGTTGCCCGGGACGTGGTAGATCAGGGTCGGGATGGCCGAGTCCTTGAGCGTGTTGACGTAGTCGCCCAGGTTGTACTTGTTCGAATTCCAGTAGAGGTCGAACGTCATGTCGCCCATGTTGAGGATGTAGACCCTCTTCGATGCGTTGGCGACGTAGTTCTTCACCTCGGGCAGCATCAGGTCCTTGTATTGGGCGATGTCGCCCAGCCGGTTGGCCAGATGGATGTCGGCCAACACCAGCAGGTCGAAATCATCCTGCCCCGGGGCTTCGACCAACTCGAAGTCGACCTGTTCGCACGCCTCCTCGCCGGGGGTCACCGGACCCCAGATCAGGGGTACGGAGTTCTCGGACTGGGGTTCGTAGCCCGAGGGTACGCTCATGAAGACGTAGCCGTGGTGCTTCTTCGAGGCGAGGTAGTAGCAGCCCGTGTCGTCGGTCGTGGTGACGACCTCGCCGTCGGAGACGACCACGCCCGCGACGGGCAGCGAGCCGCAGAAGACCACGCCTTTGACGTTCATGCCCTCCTTGTCGGGAATCTCGATGTCGAGACTGCGGCGGAATTTGAGGATACCCAGCACCTGACTCTCCCGGCCGCGGTGTACGACGAGGCGGTAGGAGCCTGTCGGGATGTCCTGCGGCACGGCGAAGGTGACATAGGCATGGTCGACCGCCTTGAGCGTGAGCGGGATTTCCGCACCCGTGGCGATGTCGGCCAGTGCGAGCGCATCTCCCTCGGAGAATCCCTTGCCCTGAATGGTCAGCTCCTTGGTGGTCGAGGTGTAGAAGGTCGATCCGGGGACCAGTTGGTCGGTGATGAGCCGGTTTGCCTGAGCCGTGTTGACCGTCGTGTCGTCGCTGCATCCGGCCGTCAGGAGCACCAGCGCGGAGAGGAGCGTTGCAATCCGGTATCTGAATTTATGGTTGTTCATGTTCGTTTCTTTTTGAGGTTCTTATATCTCGGCGATCTGCCAGAAGCTGATGCGCGGGGCGCCGCCCTTGGCGACGGTCGTGCTCTCCGTCGAACTGCCGTTCACCATGCCGTTGCCGGCGTTCCAGTTGCGGGTAACCCGGAAGCGGATCGTGAACTTCTGCTTGTTCTTCATCTCGTCGGGAAGTTTGAGGATGAACTGCTGGAGCTGGTGGCACGAGTACCAGTCGGGCGAGATGATCTCGCCGATCTTGGTGTACGAGGCCAGCGGGCCGTTCTCCTCCTCGCCCCACTCGACGTCGAAATACATCGGGCCGGTCTGCGAACTGGCGATGGCGAAGGTGAGGTAGAGGTCTTTCGACGCGCTGGGCGTGAAGTCGTTGACGTGGAAGACCCAGCATTCGCCCTTGTAGCCCTCGGGGGCGTCGGTGCGGTTCATCGTCGAGGCGGTGCAGTCCCAGAAATACTGGCACGAGACGCAGGCGAAGATGTTGAAGTTGCCGGTGCTGTTGGACAGCGCCGGGGAAACGCTCTGCGAACCGTCGCCCTTGATGGTCACCGTGGCCGGGGCCATACGGGCGTAGCCCCATCCCCAGTCCATCGAGATGCCGCCGGCGCCCATCTGGATCGCCGACCACATGGTCGTGGTGAGCTGGCCGCTGCCCACGCGCGGCGTCAGTTTGTCGTAGGTGTTGATGTCGCCGAAGGGCCCGAACTGGATCAGCGTCTTGGACATGCGCGTCGAGGCGTCGGTCGAGACCTGATTGTCCTCGTGCTGGCGCAGGCGGATGATGTAGACCTCGCCCGTCGACTGCTTGTAATACTTGGTGACGATGCCCGTCAGCGGACCCGAACCCTCGGGAACGAGCGCCGCGAAGCGGTCGAGGAACCATGTCGTCGTGTAGAGCTTGCAGGTGTTGCCCTCCTCGTCGCGCAGCAGGTGGCCGTAGAAGTCGTTGCCGTCGCAGAAGGGCATCGCCGTGGCGTTGTAGGCGATCGTCGCGTAGGAGGGCGTCGACTGCGTGTAGCGTTCGTCGATGTTGCAGTAGGTGCCGGCGGGCTGTACGAACTCGACCTTTTTGAGCGTCACGAGCGTGTTCTCGTAGTCGGCGAGTTCGGAGATGCTCTCCAGCTCGACGGGGGCGATGCCCGTTCCCTCGTCGTCGCGTTCGAAGACCGAGTTCGACGTGAAGGCCGCCACCTTGAGCGAACGGGTCGTCGCGTCGGTGACTAACTGCTGGCCCAGCAGGTGGACCTTCAGGTGTTCGTTCATCCGGTAGGTGTTGTCGTTGGTCGAGGCGAACTCGAAGAGCAGGCCGCGGCGGCTGTCGTCCTGAAGCGTCATGACGTTGAGGTCGAAATTGCGCTTCTCGCGGTTGCTCGTCACGCAGCCCTCGACCCAGACGTTGTCGGTGATCTTGCCCGCATTGGCATAGCGGGCGATGGCGTCGGCGATGGTCAGCTTTTCCCCGTTGTTGGGGTCCTGCGCCGTGTTGAACTGCACGATTGTCAGGTCGGCGTAGAGTTTCTCCAGATTGGTGCCGATGGCTTGGAAGCGGACCACGCCCGTGCGTTCGTCGCCCGTGTTGGGCGAGACGATCAGCTCCTGCGCGTCGCCGGTCGCGTCGCCGAAGGTGATCCACCCGGCGGCGCTCTCCAGCGTCAGGGGCTTCCAGCCGATGTTGGCTTTCAGCGGGACGGTGATCGTGCCGCCCTTCGAGGCGGCGGTGATGTGGTCGGAGCCCATGTCGAGGGCGATCGACGGCTCGGTGCCCGACTGCGCGACCTCGAAGGACTTGACGACCTTGCCGCCGATGACGACGTTGACCGAGCTGTAACGCGTGTAGGCTCCCTCGTTGGCCGAGACAGTGACCGTGAAGCGGCCGCTGTCGTCGCCCTCGTTGGGCCAGATGTCGATCCACTCCTCGTCGCCCGTGTAGGCGGGTTCGATGACCCACGGGCCCATGTTCGAATACATCTCGACGGTCAGCGAACCGCCGTTGACCGTGTAGGAGAGCGACTCGATCTCCTCGCCGAAGTAGAGGTACGGAGCGTCGGTGTCCTCGTCCGAGGTGCATCCCGCCGCCAGCAGCGCAAAGGCGCCCAGAAGCCCGGCGAGACGGTATTTCGTATGCGATATGATTCGTTCGATATTCATGTTTCGGTGTTTTTCGGGATTACTGCTTGCGCGCCCACCAGAGCCGGGTCTTCATGTTGTCGGGACCTTGGTTGGCGATCGCCTTGAGGTAGTTTTCGTGGTTGGTGTCCACCGTGGTCACCGGGTAGATGAAGCGCGTGGGAAGCACGCCGTCGTTGGCCGTGCCCTTGCCGATCTTGAGGTTGGGGTAGCCCGTGCGGCGGTACTCGTGCCACGCCTCATAACCCACCCAGAAGAGGGCGATGTACTTCTGGTTGAGGATCTGCTCCAGCGTGTTGTCGAAGGCGACGATCTCCATGAAGGCGTTCTTCTGCGCCTGCGTGATCTCGTAGGTGGGCGAGGGGTTGATCTCGTCCCAGTAGTCGATCGACGCCAGTACGGCCTGCTCGTAATACTGCTGCGCCGCGGCGCTGCCGCCCGGGATCATGCCGCGGAACGCCGCCTCGGAGAGGATGAACAGCACCTCGTCGTAGCGCATGAACGCATAGGGCGAAGTGTAGTCGCCCAGCACGTCCTTGTTCAGGTAGGCGCAGTTGGTGGCGTTGGTCTCCGTGGTGGGGTAGCCGCTGACCAGTCCCGTCCATTCGTTGTTCTGCTGGACGGCGTAGATGCCCAGACGCGGGTCGTTGATGTTGTTCATCATGTTGACCAGATGTTCGGCCATGCGGTGCGAGTTCGAGGTGAAGCTTTGCAGCGTCATGGTGCCGAAGTGCCCGATGAAGGGGTCGACGTTGGTGTAGAACAGCGCCGCGTTGTCGGCATTCGACGCCATGACGGGGTAGAGCGTGGGGTTCGCGACGATCTCGCGGAGCTTTTCGTCCACGCCCGTCTCCGCGTCGCGGTTCTGCAGCCGCATCAGCAGCCGCATGTAGAGCGAGTTGGTGAATTTGCGCCACTTGGCGATGTCGCCGGCGTACATCAGGTCCTTGTTCGGGTAGCGCAGCGCCCGCGAGGAGTCGTAGAGCGAATTGGCCCGTTCGAGGTCAGCGAAAAGCTGGGTGTAGACCTCCTTCTGGGTGTCGAATTTGGGTTTGAGGACGTTGTTGCGCCCCTGAAAAGCCTCGCTGAAGGGGATGTCGCCGTAGATGTCCGTCCAGTTCGAGACGAACAGCGCGCGCATCGTCAGGGCGATGGCCTCCGAATTGGCGTCCTCGTTCTTCACGGCCTGCTCGATCATGTGGTCTGCGTTGGCCGCCCAGCGGGCGAGGTGGTTCCATGTGCCGCTGTTGTAGCTGTCGCGGATCATGTAGCGGTGGACGTTCTCGGTGTACATCTGCACGGTGTACTGGACCAGCTCGTTGTTGAGCAGCCATGTGCGGTAGACCATGCCGTCGGCTCCCGTGAAGAGGATGTGTTCCAGCAGGTTGAGCGGATGGATGTCGCCCATCTCCATCTGGTTCTGGTTGGTGTTGTACTCGTCGAAATTCGAGGTGCAGCCGCCCGCGAGCAGGCCCGCCGCACAGATCGTCAGAGCGTATCGTAGTATGTTTTTCATAGCCGGGTCGGTTTTAGAAGTCCAGTTTCAGGTTTATGCCGTAGGTACGGGTCATCGGATAGGCACCGGCTTCGATACCGCGCGAAATGGACGATCCCACGGCGTAACCCGCTTCGGGGTCGTAGAGCGGGAAGTTCGTCCAGCAGAAGAGGTTGGTGGCGTAGACGCCGATGGTGATGCCTTGGAAAACCCGGGTCTTGGTGCAGAGGTGCCGCGGCAGCGAATACTCCAGCCGCAGCTCCTTGAGCTTGAGAAACGAGGTGTCGAAGACGTTCTCCTCGGCGTTCTCGCGGGCGTAGACGTAGTTGGTGTAGTGGTCGACGATGTCGGTCGTGATGGTGGTGTTCTTCGAATAGGTGCCGTTCTCGTTGAGGTTCACGCCCGGGACGATCATGCCGGCGTAACGCCCTTTGAGCGAGTTCTTCAGCTTGCCCTGATAGGCCAGCGCGAAGTGGGTCATCGAATAGGTCCTGCCGCCCCATTGGGCGCTGAACGACATGCCCAGCCGGAAGCCCTTGTAGGAGAGCGAATGGCTCATGCCGGCCGTCCAGTCGGGGTAGATGCTCCCCAAGTCGAGGAGTTCGTCCTCGGTCGAGGTGAGCCGTGCGCTGCCGGTCTCGGCGTCGACGACGATCTGGTTCGAGCAGTCGACATAGGAGCCGTCCGCATCGACGTAGAACGCCCCCTCGGGAGCCCGCTCGTAGCCGCGGCCGTAGAGCCGTCCCAGCTCGGTGCCGGGATAGGCGCGGATGTAGATGTTGCCGCCGACGGTGATGTTGGGGTTGAGGTTCCACATCGCCACGCCGTCGGCCAGCTCGACCAGCTTGTTCCAGTTCTTGGACCAGTTGGCGCTGATCGTCCATTCGAAATCCTTGGTCTTGACGGGCTGGAAGCGCGCCGAGATTTCGACGCCGCGGTTGCGGACGCAGCCGGCGTTGACGACGACCGACGTGGCCCCGACGGCCTGGTCGATCGGCACGGTGATGATCTGGTCAGTGGTCTCGCTGTGGTAGTAGGCCACGTCGAAATTGAGGCGGCTCTTGAAGAACTTGCCCTCGAGGCCCACCTCCCAGCTCTCGACGTTCTCGGGCTTGAGGTAGTAGTTCTGGATTTCGCTGCTCAGGTAGTACGAGCTGGGGAAGCTGCCGTTGGAGTAGACCGAGACCAGTTTGTTGGGCGAGGTGTCGTTACCCACGTTGGCCCACGAGCCGCGGACTTTCAGCAGGTCGACCCACGGGGCGTGTTCCTTGAAATCGAACACCTGATCGAGCAGCACGCTGGCCGAGACCGAGGGGTAGAAATAGGAGTTGTAGCCCGGCGCGAGCGTCGACGACCAGTCGTTGCGGCCCGTGATGTCGAGATAGACCATGTCGCGCCATCCCAGCGACAGGAAGCCGTAGAACGAGTTGATCGACTTGGTGTAGCGGTAGGAGCGGTAGACGGGCGAACTGATCGAGTTGGCCATCTTGTAGACGTTCTTTTCCAGCAGACCGTCGGCCGTCTGGGAGTAGATGTTGCGGCGTTTCCAGAGCATGTTGTTGCCGCCGAACGAGGCCCGCATGTCGAAGTCGCCCAGTTTGCGCGTGTAGGAGAGCAGGAAGTCGCTGTTGACCTCGAGCGACGTGACCGTCTGCTCCTTGTAGTAGCCGTAAGGGTAGCCGTTCGAGTACCACGGCTTGCGCTGGGTGCGGAACTCGTTGTTGAAGTCCATGCCGGTGCGCAGGTCGAGGGTCAGCCCCTTCATGAGGTTGATGTTCAGGGCCATGTTGCCGAACACGCGGTCGCGGTTGAGGGTGTTGAGCTGCTCGTAGACCTGCATGTAGACGTTGTCGGCATAGGTCGAGTTGATCAACAACTGGGGCGTGCCCTCCTCGTACATCCGGTCGATGCGGCCGTAGGCGTATTCGCGGTAGTAGGACGAGACGTCGACCACGTTGGGGTTCCAGATCAGGGTGTAGAGCGGCGAGGCGGCGCTGTAGCCCGACATGGGCATGTTGTCTGAATTTTTGCGGTAGTAGGTTACCTTGCCCGTCATGCGGAGCCACTTGTTGAGCTGGCTGGTGATCGACATGTTGAAATTCTGGCTGTCGTAACCCGTGTTGGGAACGATCCAGTTGTTGCGCGAATCCTTCACCGAGAAACGGGCCGAGGTGCCTTTGCCGTTGTTGTAGGAGAAGGCGATGCTGTTGTTGTAGGTGACGCCCGTGTCGAAGAAGCCCTTATACCAGTCGCGGTACTCCCACGGCAGACGCCGGTACATATCCGTATCCCAGTCGCGCGACTCGTACTGGTAGAACTGCTGTCCGTCGAACTTGGCGCCGAAGGCCACGCGCGAATAGATGCGCCCGGTGCTGGCGATGCCGTCTTCGGCGTTGGCTGCCGGAACGCTCCAGTAGTTGTATTTGCGCTGCTGGTCGAGGTTCGAGCTGTTGCCGTTGCCGGCGCCGTACTCGCTCTGGAAGTCGGGCCAGAAGCCGGCTTTCTCGAACGTCACCGAGGAGTTGAACGAGATGCCCAGACCCGGGGTCTGGCGGCCCGACTTGGTGGTGATGACGATGGCGCCGTTGGCCGCGCGCGAACCGTAAAGGGCCGTCGCCGCGGGGCCTTTGAGCACCGAGACCGACTCGATGTCCTCGGGGTTGAGGTCGCTGGCGCCGTTGCCGTAGTCGATCGGGGCGGTGGTGTTGAAAGCCTGCGAACCCGAACTCGACGACTCCATGTCGCTCGAAATGGGCACGCCGTCGATGACGAACAGCGCCGTGTTGTTGTCGTGGGTGAGCGACGACTCGCCCCGCGTGTCGAGCACCTTGCCGTTGATCCGCGTCGGTTTGGAGGCGTCGCGTTGGACGACCGAAAGGTAGATGTTCTGCTGGTAGACCCTGTATCGGGTGTCCGTCCCCGCGACCAGTCGGTCCAGCACCGTGGTCAGCGGCTTGTTGGTGACGTCGATCGTGAGGGTGCGCTTGATGTCGACCCCTTTGTCTACGATGAAATAGTAATTGATTTGTTTCTCGATCTCATTCATAACCTGCTCCATGCGGACGTCGTGCAGCTTGATCGTCAGCTTGGGATTCTGGGCCAGCACTTCCCCCCCCCGGGCGGAAAAACAGGAGCAGCTTATGAGTAAAATTTTAAACAGGCATTTAATTTGCTGAATAAAAATTTTATTCATAAATTTGTCAATTAGTGGTTGTTAGGATTGGTTCGAATTCTATTGGCCGCGGTGCCTGCGGGTGGTTGCAACGCCTGCGGGCTTTTTTATGCGGCATGCCGAAGGTCAACTGTCGTTCATAGGCATCTCGGTTTTTAAGGTTTTATTCAGGATCGTTTTGGATTCACCGGATGGTGATCGTGCCGTTGTCCGCCTGATCGTATTCGAACGGGGTGATCTTTTGCAGCGCCCGCAGGGCGTAGTCCAGTCCCATGGCGACGGGAATCTTGCCGCGGATGATGTCCAGCCGGGGGCTCGCCGTCTTTTCGACGACGATCTTCACGCCGTAGAGACTTTCGAGCCGTTCGATGATCTCCCCGAAATTATGCCCCGCAAGGTTGAATATCCCCTCCGGCCAGAGGTAGTCGTCGCTGTTGTCGATGCTCCGCAGGGCGAGGCGGTCGCCGCTGAGGCTGACGAAATCGTTGGTGTTCATCACGATCTCGTCGCCCCGGGTGAGCTTGTTGGTGACCCGGAGTTTTCCCCGCAGCAGCGCCGTGGAGAAATCGCGGGAGGTTTCGTCGGCCGCGACGTTGAATTTCGTGCCCAGCACCTCGACGTCGCAGGCGAAGGTCTCGACGACGAACGGGTGCGCGGCGTCGTGGTCCACGTCGAACATCGCCTCGCCCGAGAGTTTCACCCGGCGGGTCTTGCCGAAACGCACGGGGTAGTCCAGCCGGGCCCCGGCATTGAGGCAGACGGTCGTGCCGTCCTGCAGCGTGACGTCCACCCGCTGTCCGGCAGGGGCGGCGATCGAGAGATACTGTTTGGCGGTGTTTTCGATGACCACGCTCCGGGAGGCGTACCAGCTCCCGGCGATCAGCAGCAGCGCGGCTGCGGCCTGCATGCAGCGGCGCACAGCCGGCAGGCGGAGCCATTGCGGGCGCGCAACGGGTATCGGCCGGCTGACGGGGCGGGGTGCGTTGACGAGGGTGGTATTGTGGACGAACCACAGGGCGTTCAGCTCCTGTTGGTGTTCGGGATCGGCTTGCAGCCAATCCACGACGGCCTGTTCCTCCGCATCCGAGGTCCGGCCGTCGATATATTTGTATAACAACTCTTTCTCCATACATCCATAAGGTGCGTGGGCGCGCCGGATGGACACGAAAAAAAGGCGGTTCGGGTTAAATAAATTTTATTAAAAACGCATCTCGCTGAGAAACAGCGCAATCAGCCAGACCGGAAGATAGTCTTTCAGGGCCTCCCGCATGATGCCCAGCGCCCGCTGGATGGCGGCTTTGACGTTGCGGACGCTGATGCCTGTGGCGTCGGCGATTTCCTGATAGGTCCTGCCTTCGAAACGGCTGGCGACGAATATTCCCCGCATCGGTTCGGGCATGCGGCCGATCTCCTCCTGCACGATCGCGGCGACCTCCGAGGCGAAGAGCTGTCCGGGATCGCAGGCCTCCAGCGCCGCGATGCGGGCCTGAATGCTGTGGTAAGCCGTCGTGTGGATTTTCTGCCGGATGTTCAGCCGGTTCTTCTCGTTGCGCAGCCACTCCAGACAGCCGTGCTTCACGGCGCCCAGCACATAGGCGGGGACGCTGGCGCTGATGTTCAGTTCCGCGCGGTGTTCCCAGAAGTAGAGGAAACTGTCGGTCACGATATCTTCCGCCACCATGCCGTCGCGGACGTATGATTGTGCGATACGGATGAAACGCGGCTTGTAATCAGCGTACAGGCCGTCGAAAAATTCGCGGGTGATATGTCGGACCGGGGGCGTCATTCGGGCATATGATTATCCAAAGATATAATTTTTATCCGCATGAAAAAAATCATTTTGCAAAGTGCAAAGAGAAAAGCCGGCCGAAATACTCGGTCGGCCCTTTCGGTTTGAAGCGCGCTGCGGTTATTCGAGCCGCTGGTAATAGTACAGCTCCCGGTCGTCGTCGGCCAGCACTTCGGGGTGCATGATGGCGATCAGGTCGTGCAGGACGACATCGGGGCGCACGACGCCCGATTCCCAGTAGTCGTTGCCGCCCGCGGCGTTGAGCCGTTTGTTGCAGTTGTAGACGGCGCCGGTCTGCACGCACCGCGTTCCGGCGAATTTCGGGTATTGCGATTTCAGTTCGCCGAGCGACGATGCGCCGCCCGCATTAAGCCACATGTCGGCCTGTGCGGTGAGCAGGTAGGCTTCCTCGAGGTCGATCGGCTGCGAGCGGTTCGAGGTGTTTTTCCTGTAAATATAATCCCCGCCTGCGTCGGCTATGAGCCGGGCGACGTAACTTTCGGTCGAGGCCATGAACCACGATCCGGCATAGGGCGTGTTTATCATCACCTTGGGATCGGGAGCCGTGGCCGATGCGACCCGTTTTTTGAGCGCATTGTAGCGTTCGGGAATCGGAGTGAAAACGGCTTCGCCTTTTGTCCGGCTGTCGGTGATCTCCGAGACGGCGACCAGCCATTCGGCCTTGCCGAGTGGCGACTCCTCGAGGTATTCGCCGATGTAGACGAACGGGATTCCCATTTCGCGCAGTTTCGGCTCCATGCCGCTGGCGCCGCTCACGCCGAACAGCAGCACGAGGTCGGGCCTCTGCGCGAGCAGCAGTTCGTAGTCCACATTGCCGTCAAAGCCCACGTCGGCTACCGCGTCGGGGTGTGCCGTGACATAGGCGTTGGTGATGTAGTCCCGGCCGGAAACCCCGACCACGCGGTCGGCCTGTCCCAAGGCGTCGAGCATGGCGATGTAGGTCGAAGACATGCAGACGATGCGTTTCGCCCCGGCTTCGACGCTCTGTCCCGTGAATCCGGCCGGGGGCGTTTCGCCGTTGCGGGCGATGAAGAGCATCGTTTCGGCGTTCTCGGCGCCCTGCCACGGGTTGAAGACTTTCAGCAGGGTGCTCTGCCGCCCTTCGGCGCCGACGATCTCGAAGCCGGAGGCATGCGACGGGGCGTAGAGCGTCTGTGTGAAATCTTTCAGGTCGGCCGTCTGCGATCCGCAGGCCGCGGCCAAGGCCGCCAGAAGCGGCACGAGGAATTTCAGGAGTCTTTTCATTATGCGCTGGGGCAATAGTTCGCTTGGTCAAATCATGGATTCTACAGCCACCATGCAACGAGACGGAATGAAAGCGTGCTTTACATCTGTTGTCCATCCGGGCCCGTTCTCCGCAGGCTGCGAAACCAATCGGTCATGCAAGGCAGGTCTTCTGACTCGTTCCGGTTTCGACGCCTTCCCGGTTATCCGCCAGTGGCTGAAGATTGTCGATCCCTCGTGTGCCCGTTTCCGGACAGGAACTTACAGCAGCGGGAACTGTTGCCGACTTTCACGGCATTCCCTTTTAATCGGTCGGAGGCTGTGGGCCCTCTTGTCGAACCTTTGCGCGGCAAAGATAGTAAAATTTGGAATCCGAAGCGGAAAATGCCGGGAATTTAAAATGAGAAAGCCTCGTAATCGTAGAATTACGGGGCTTTCTCAATACAAGACATATCAGAATCGGACGATGCGAACGGAGATGTCCGTTATCCGGAAGTCGTCTGATGGGGCGGTGATCCCGAATGCAGGGACAGTGTCGAAGATCAGCAACTGGTGGCGGGTATGGCGCGGAGCGTCTGCCGTCGGCAACACGAAGGTCTGGTTTGCGAGCGTGACCGTGGCTGAGCCGCTCCATTTCAGATTGAGATAGATTGCGCCGAACTCGATCTTTCCGGCTGCGATGCTTTCGGCTGCGATTTTTGCCGTATCCCGGCCTGCCGACAGGTAGAGCGTTTCGCCCTTGCCCCGGAAATCCGGAGCGAGCAGGTCGGTCGATACATAGTCGATGCCGGCGTTGTTGATCCGGTCGAAATGTTCGAAATCGTCGGCGTGGGATTCGGTTTCGAGTCCGTCGGCCTTGGCCCGTGATACATGGCTGAAATACTCTTCCTCCCCGAACCGCGTCGCACTGATCGCCATGATGGTGCCTCCGAGCGATGCGATGTGTTCGTAGGTGCTCTGGTAGAGGATGCCCATGAGCGGGATGTCCCGGATGCCCATTTCAAGGCGGATGTGGTCGTTGGCGTCGTTGTTTGAGGTGACGATGTAGCCTCCGCGGCCGAATACCCGGTCGGCAATGGCTATCAGCCGCGGATAGACCCAGTCGGGGGTGACTTTTTTCGGCTCGATGAACGTGCGCAGCCCGCAGTTGCGGCACTCGGTGCAGAACTCTTCGAGGGTGAGCACCCGGGTTCGGTATTCGGGCCGTGCAGCTTTGAGGAGAAAACTGTCGCGGAGCTCCGCATAGCTAATGTCCGAGACAGCAACTTCTTCGGGCACGGGGCGGCCGTCGTTGTAGGTGAATGTGCGTGTCAGATTGGCGTCGTGGACGGCCACGAGTATGCTGTCGGAGGTCCAACGGACGTCGGTCTCGATGCAGTCGAACCCGGCCCGTGCGGCGAGTTGGATGGCCTCGCGTGAGTTCTCGCCCGACAGGGTACAGTGCATGGTCGCACCCCGGTGGGCTATGAAATGCCGTCCGGTTTCCGTCGGGGTTCCGGAGCATCCTGCCGCGATCCACGACAGCAGGAGTAATATCGACAGCCTGCTTTTTAGCATGACTGTTATTTTGAATTGTACGGGCCGTGGATGGACGCCACCTTGTATTCGAAGTCGGTGTCGTCGAGCATGTAGACATAGTATTCCGCACCGCCCGGGGCGACCCGCACGACGATGTGCCCGTTGTACCCGGCGACGTTTTTGTAAAGCGCTGCGTTCTCGGTAAGGGCCTCCGGGTGTATGTTGGTACTGAAGATATCCTTGGTCCAAGCATAGGGGTGGGTGGCGAAACTGCCGTTGACGATGGAGGTCAGCAGGGGAATGTCCGGCTGCTTTTTGTAGAAAGCCTGATTGATGATCACCCGCGGTGAAAATTCACAGTTCTGCATCTGGCTGCCCCAGGCGTTGTTGCTCAAGTGGTGGTGTGCCTTGAACACCTCGAGGCCTCCCTTGGGAATGAAGTCGCGGTAATAGTAGGCTACCCGGTTCTGGGGGCCGGAAGTGAGGTCGCCGCAGGCGATGTAGTCGAATTTTCCGTAGCTCAGGTGGAATCCGCAGGATGCAGGATTACCCTTGCCTGCATTGGCGTTGATGACAGCGCCCTTTCCGGTGGAGGAATCGAGGTTCCAGACATAGCCGTTGGCTACGATGTTGAAGATGCGGAAATCGGGATACTTGCTTTTGTCCTTCAGGAGCGTAATCTGTTCTTCGCCTGTGCGAAACCGGTCGGCTGTCATGCCCTTGTTCGCTACGGCCCACTTGACGAACACCTGCCAGTCGCCGGCGAGTTCCCCATCCATCTCGGGGATGGTCGTGTCTTCATTGTAGTCGGGATAGCCCATGTCCAGCACCCGGCCGAACGGAACCTCGCCGTAAAGAGCCATGAGTCCGGCGAGACGGTAACCGTTCGGCGAGGTCTCCGTGGCGGCGGCCGAACTGCCGATGTGGTCTATGTGGAAATGCGACGGTGCACACCAGTCGATGGCCGAACTGCCTTCCGGCAGGAAATGGCGGATGTATTTCGCGTCCACGATATACGGACGTGTCGCGGCATCCGGTTTCTGCGGAACTTCCGTGCCGTCCGTTACGACGACCTCCCCGGCATCGACCAGCAGCGTCGTGCCGTCGGGAAGGATGTAGAAGGCGCACTCTCCGCGACCGCTGTTGATGAAATGGATGTCGAGGCATCCGTCAGTCCATTTCGGGAGCGGTTCGCCCACTTTCGCTTCCGATATCACCTCTTCCTGCGGAGGAACCTTGTTGTTCAGGTCGTCCTCCCAAGGCATTTTCGTTCGTTCTTCACTGCATGCTATGGATGTGAAGGACGCGAGCGTACATAAGGTAATGATAGTCTTATTCATGTCTTTGGCGTTTTATGGTTGGGGTTTGCAACGGAACGGGCCGTCGATCTGTTTTACGTTGTAGGTCGTGTCGCTGTCGTCGAGCATATAGACATAATACTCTTTCCCGCCCGGGGAGACCCGGATGACGACGTGTCCCCCGATGCCGGCGCAACGGGAGTAGAGTTGTGGGTTGGCGTCGGTCAGCGAACGGTCGATATTGGTGAAATACATTCTTTTGGCTCCGGGGATCGTGCTCGCCGAAATACGGCGGATGATTCCCTGATCGGGCTGGATGTCACGGATGTAGAAGCTCTGCGTCACGATGACATCCGGCTGGAGTATCTCCAGCATATCGTCCTCCATTGTGCGGGGCGAGAGGTGGTGGTGTGATTTCATCGCTTCGATGGGGTGTCCGATGGTGATCGCGCACGGATATTCCACGCGGGTATTTCCGCCGGCGTCACCGGCTGTGAAATAGTCGAAATCACCGTAGTTCAGCAGGATGCCGCAGGATGCCCCGTTCTCCTTCAGTGTGCCGTCGTTGTAGTAGTTCTCGACTTTTTCGCCGTCCCATACACAACCGTTGGAACAGATGCCTGTGATGCTGAAATCGGGATACTGCTCCGGATGGTGCCTCAGCGGGAACTGGCTGCGGTCCCCGAGACGCAGCATGGCGGCTTTCAGTCCGTTATGCTCCGTAGCGTGGCCAATGAACCGGCGGTAGTTTTCCAAGGAGGCCGTGCTCATCGCCAGAAAAGCGAGGGAGTCGTATGCCGGGTAGGCCCTGTCGACGATCTCCCGGAACGGAATTTCGCCGTAGAGTGCCGTTACTCCGCTCAGTATGTAGTTCCCGTCGGCCGAACGACCGTACTCCGGTTCCAACTGTCCGAGATGATCCATGTGGAAATGGGTCAGCAGGAAATAGTCGAGTGAGTCCTTGTAGGGCATGAAATGCCGCATGTACCGGGCATAGGTGCGGGTCGGCCGCGTGAGGCTGTCCGGTTTCTGGGGCATGTTGCGGTACTTTCCCGATTCGCTGCTGAATTCTCCCGCATCCACCGTGAGCGTCGTGCCGTCGGGCAGGATGAAGAAAGTACACTCTCCGCGGGCCGTGTTGATGGCGTGGATGTCCAGATAGCCTTCGCTCCACGCCGGCAGCGGCTTGCCCGCCTTGACCTTTCCGCCGCCGCATCCGGCGGTCAGGACGACCGCCGGGAGCAGCAACGAAACGAATAACAATGCTTTTCTCATCACTTCTTGATATAAACGGGTCGGATACAAAATCCGGCTTTTGCGTCGAATGCCTTGTTCCAGTAGGGGTATTTGATCGCGGCGGACTGGATGGAGAGCACCGCTCCGTAGCACGGTTCCGTCGCTCCGTCGCCGGTGATGGCTTCCGAGAGCCAATATACGCCTTGCGTACCCTGATTGTTGACGTCGAGGTCCGTTTTGTTGTAACGTCTTCCGGCTTTAGGGAAGAAGACGCCTTTAGCAATGTCTTCGGCGGTAAACTCTTTCTCCGAATCATCGTGCGAGGGCTGCTCTCCCTCCTTCGGGTCGGTGAACAGGATACCCGTTATCACCTTGCCTTCGGCGATCTTGTAGCTGCCGTACTGCGATGACGCCTCGTTGACGAGTTTCGTCATTTCAGCCTGCGTCGGCAGCCGGAATTTACCTTTCGACGCCCAGTAGGCGAGGTCGCCGAACTTGGCGGCAGTAAAGTCCGTCGTGGCGACGGTGCAATCCTGCGTGGTGTACATCTTACCGGCGATGTCCGTTCCGACCGGTACGACGGCCGAATACGCGGCGTCGCACAAGAACGGGTTTTCGATTCCGCCCCAGTTGAAATGGTTGTAATTCTTGTAGTCTGTGGGCTTGAAGGTCACGGCCTTGCCCGACGCTCCGGCATTTTCGCAGTTGGCATATTCCCACTGCTCGGGGGCAATCCGCCAGTCGGTCTGGAACCCTTCGTCCGTGCTTCCTTCTACATGCTGGAGATTTCCGAGCGCCCAGTAGATGCCGGCAACGAGAACGGTGCCCTCAATCGGCTCTTGGGGTGCGTATTTGGGCAGGGTCGCACTGATATTCCTCATGTCCGCGAGTTCGGCGTTTATCGGTGTGGTCAGGCACTCCACCGCGCCGATGTCCTTGCCGGCGTCGTCGTACGCGGTGGCGATGAGGCTGCTGTATTCGCCCACGGGCACGGCGAAAGAAGCCGTTATCGTGGATTCCCGCTTTTCCGGGAGTGTGATGACGAGGCCGTTCGACCCGTCTTGTGCCGCGATGCCCGTTCCGAATGCATCCGGGAGAGTGGCGGAAACTTCGCCGGAAAGGTTCTTGTCAGCTTTCAGTTCGATCTTCACCGCTTCGGTGCTGACGTTGCCGAGTTGCACGGTGAAATAGGACATCAGTTGCCTGAACGTTATTTCGCTGGAATTTCCGATCTCGGCGACCATCACCGAACAGCTTCCTGCTGTCGAGGGGGTTATCTCATCCGGCAGAACGGCTTTGAGCGAGTTTCCGGAGAGAGTGGCCGAGGCAGGGTGGAGCGCATAGCCGCCCATCTCCTTGCCGGCGGGAATCGTCCCTGTGAAGAATGCCCGGCGGGTCTCCCCGGTGCCGTCGAGGGTGAATTTCACGGCCGTACCGTCGGTGCAGATTACCGAAACGGCGTCTTCCCGCTGCCAGCGGGCTTCTCCGGTATTGATAAGAGATGCCCTCGTGGTGCAGTTTTCGATTGAGGCGATGAGTGTGACGTCTCCCGTCTTTGAGAACTTGATATTGGGGTTGTATTCCTGTTCGGAATCGTCGCATCCTGCGGCGAGTACCGCTGCGACCGTACAGCAGCAAAACAGGTTGAATGTCTTGTTCATAGTTTTCGTTTTCTAATATCCGGGGTTATTGTTTTCCGTGCCGATGAGCGGGTTGGTCACCATTTCGCTGTAAGGGAAAGGCCAAAGCTCGTCCTTGCCCAATTGGAATTTCCGTTCGGTATGGATCCGCGCGTCGAACTTCTTTCCGTCGAAGGTGGTGACGCCGTCGTAGGTTACGGTCCAGTTTTCGTCGATGATCGGTTTTGCGTTGGAGGTGGTATGTTCGTAGGCCGGGGCGTACTGGGGACCGTTGATGGCTTTGAACGCTACGGGGGTGACGCCGTCGCTCTCTTTCCAGCGGCGGATGTCGATCCATCGGAATCCCTCGGCACACAGCTCCACCTTCCGCTCGTAGCGGAGTGCGCTGCGGAGTGCCTCCCGGGAAGCGCTTTCCACCGGCGGCATATTCACCCGGGCGCGGACCCGGTCGATCTGGGATTTGGCGCGCGTGAGGTCGCCGCCCTCCCACTCGATATTGGCTTCGGCATCGATGAGCAGGAGTTCCGCAAGACGGATGATGGGAACGTCGAGTTCGTCTTCGTAGTCCGTGCCCGTGATGCTGCCGTAGTAGGCAGGGTCGCAGAATTTCCGCCAAAGGAACCCGCCCGGGCCCTGAATGCCGTTGGGTCCGTACTCGCTCTTGTTGCCGGTCACGTCGGAGTTGGTGACGGAGGTGCCTGCTATGTAGTCGTAAACCGTCTTGTCGGCCGGGTCGGTGGAGAACTGGATGCCCATTGTCCGCGATCCCGAACGCACGCAGAAGAGGTCGAGACGCGGGTCGCGGTTCTTCCACGGGTTTTGCCAGTCGTAGAGTGGGGATTCGGCGATGGACTTTCCGTCGGTGCACTGGAAGGTGTCCATCATCGACATCGACGGACCTGCTCCTGCGGCTCCGTTGTGGACGCGGGAGGTTCCCGTGTAGATGCCGGTGTGGGTGTTGGAGGCTGCGAGGCGGTTGAACTGGATGGCCCAGATCCACTCTTTCGAACCGGTTTCGGCGGCGAAACCAAACAGGGGTGTGGGGTCGGGTTCACCCTCGGCGTGGGTGGGATAATAGGTGCAGTCGAGCGGGGTGAGGTCGTAGACCCCGTCGGCGAGTTCGAGGGCCTTTTTCGAGCATCTCGCTGCACTCTCGTAGAATCCCCACTCCAGACAGATGCGTGCCTTGAGTGCGTATGCCGCTACACGGCCGATCCGGGCGGTACCCCAAGTCTGGTTGCCCCACGAGACCGGAAGATGGTCGATCAGTTCGTCGTCCATATCTTTGATTATCCGGTCGATCACCTCCGCTTTCGGAGTGCGGGCATAGGCGTAGTCGTCGAGTGTGAGGCAGTGGTCGATGAACGGGACGTCGCCGTAGACCATGCAGGCCCAGTCGTAGAAATAGGCTCTCAGACAGAGAAGTTCGGCCTTGAAGCGGTAGTATTCCTCGTCCTCGATCTTGCCGCGGAGGTTGTCGAGATTGTCGAGTACGAGGTGGATGCGTCCGAGACTCTTGTAGATACGGGCGTAGAATGACTCCACACCGCTGTAGGACGAGGTGATGATGGATTGGGTGTAGTCCGGCCATTTCGAGAGCACCGTGCGCATGGCGCCGATGTCGGTGAGCTGGTCCATCCACCGGTTGGGGAAGGGTTCGTACTGCTGGATGTTGTTGGCGAGGCTCTTGTAGGCGGCGAGCACTCCGGCCTGCGTTTCGTCGAAACTTGCCGGGAATGTCCCGGTAGAGGGGCCCGTGAGCGGGATTCTGTCGAGGGAGCAGCCTGCGGTGAACAGGGCTGTCGCCAAGGCGAAATATGCAATGTATTTTTTCATGACCGTAATGCGATTAGAATTTGATCTCCACTCCGAACGTATAGGTGCTTACGAGCGGATAGTTGTTGCCGATGCTTCCCGTGGTCGCTCCCTGCGAACCGCCCTGATAGGCCGTTTCCGGGTCGTAGCCGTCATAGTAGTTGCTTATGGTGAAGAGGTTGGTCGCGTTGGCGTAGACCATGAGTCCCTGAACGCGAAGGGCTTTGGTGACCGACGCAGGGAAGGTGTAGCTGAGCTGAAGATTTTTCAGGCGGCAGTACGAGGCATCGGCCATCCAGAATGTCGAGGGTTTCTTGTTGAGGTCGCTCGTGTAGGAGAGGCGCGGATATTTCGCTCCGGGGTTGTCCGGAGTCCAGTTGTCGAGATGTCCCTTCTGGAACGTGCCGCCGCTCACGCAGGGCTGGGTGTAGGCACCGCTGATGTAGGCGTCGGCTTTGCCCACTCCTTGGAACTGTGCGCTGAGGTTGATGCCTTTCCAGCCAAAGTTGAGGGTCAGGCCGTAGGTGTAGCGCGGGATGAGGCTGCCGACGATCTGCTTGTCGCTGTCGTCGATCTTGTTGTCATGGTTGTAATCTTCGTAGACAAGGTCGCCCGGGCGGGTGATCTGGTTGTACTGGGGGCATTTTTCGTTCATCCAGTCGGCCTGTTCCTGCGTCTGCACGACACCAAGGCATTTGAGCAGGTAGAGTGAGTTGATCGACGAGCCCTCTTGGTTGCGGATAACGCCGCTGGTGCCATAAGTGCCCTTCATGTCCACAATCTCGTTGACGACGTCGGAGAGATTTGCCTGCACGCCGAAGCTGAAGTCGCCCCAGTTGTTGTTGTAGCCGACGGAAACCTCCCAGCCGTCGTTGGTGACGACGCCGGCGTTCTGGTAGGGCGCTCCGAGTCCGATGGAGGAGGGTATGTCGAGCTGCATCAGGATGCCGTCGGTCTTCTTGTGGTAGTAGTCGGCGGTGATCGAAAGCCGGTTCCACAACGTAGCGTCGAAACCGATGTCGGTCATGTAGGTGGTCTCCCATGTAATGTCCTCGTTGGCAAGCGAATTCTGGGCCACGATGGGATAGATCTTGTTGGCGGCGGAGATGGAACTGATCGTCAGGAGCTGTGACGCAGGGTAGTAGGAGTTGATGTTTTGGTTTCCGAGCGTACCGTAGGAGGCTCTGATCTTGAATTCCGAGAGCGTTTTCCGGGCTGCTGCCATGAACGGCTCCTCGGTGACGCGCCATGCGGCGGAGAACGACGGGAAGGCGCTCCACCGGTTCTTGCGGACAAAACGGGAGGAACCGTCGTAACGGAGATTGGCCTCGAAGAGATAGCGCTCCTTGAAGTTATAGTTGATGCGGCCGAAGAACGAGCCCAGCGCCATCTGGGTCCGGCTGCCGGAGTTGTCCTTGAACTCGTTGTCGCCGCCGGCGCTGATGACCTCGTAGTCGGGATAGGCGAACTCCTGCCGGTATGCCCCGAGGCTGTAATAGTCATATTCTTCGTAAGATGCGCCGAGGAGCAGTTTGAAGCTGTGGCCCCCGAACTGACGGGCCGCTGCCGCGGTCGCATGGTAATAGCCGTTCCACGATGCGGTGACCGTCTCGTCGAGGGAGTTGTATTCCGCATTGGAGGTCTTTGAAACCGTACCGTATGGGTCGGAGTGGTACTCCACGAGGTCCACGAACTTATGGGTCTTGACGGCCGTAAACTGGGGTGCGGCCTTCACTTCGAGCGTAAGCCACTGGACCGGTTTGTATTCGAGGGCTGCGGAAGCCTTGAGGGTTCCGTTCTGACGGATATTGTTGCCGCCGACGCCTTGCTCGATCATGGGAAGCGGATTGACCGTGCCTCCGGTGAATGGGGCGTAGCTGCCGTCCGACCACTGTGCGAGCATCAGCGGATCCTTGGAATTCATGAATCCGAAGACGCTGCTCTGGTAGGGGTTGGCGGCCCGGCGGGAATAGGTGGCGGCGATGTCGAGCCGGAAATTGAGCCGGTCGTTCATCCGGATGTCCATGTTGTTGCGCAGGTTGTAGCGCTTGAAATTGGCGTTCTTGATGATGCCGTTCTGGTCGAGGTAACCCAGCGAGGTCATCACGCGGATGCGTTCGCTGCCGGCGCTCATGCTGAGGGTGTGGTTGTGGGTGAACCCGTTACCGGTCATCAGCCGGTCCTGCCAGTCGATGATGGGGTAGGCGTCCGGATCGAGGTAGTTGTTCCGGCGGTAGTTGGCGATGTATTCGTCGGTGTAGAGGGAAGTGGCGCCGTCGTTCTCCGAGGCCCTGCGCGAAAGGAGCATGTACTCCTCGGCGTTGACCACGTCCGGGTAGACCACGGGGGATTGCCAGCCCACATAGCCTCGGTATGTGACGGAGAATTTGCCTTTGTCCGCACGCTTGGTGGTGATGAGGATGACTCCGTTGGCCGCACGGCTTCCATAGATGGCCGCAGAGGCGGCATCCTTGAGCACCGAGATCTGGTCGATCTGCGAGGCATCCACAGAGTTGAGGTCACCCTCCACGCCGTCGATGAGCACGAGCGGGGAGCTGTCCGAGCCTCCGAACGAACCGATGCCACGGATCTGGATGTTGCCGGAGTCTGCGCCGGGAGCGCCGCCGGCCGTGGTGACTGTCACACCCGGGGCGATGCCCTGAAGGGCTGTGGAAAGCTGGGTGATCGGCCTCCGGGCGAACTCTTTGGTGGAGATGGACGAGACCGAACCGGTCAGGTTGACCTTTTTCTGCGTGTCGTATCCCACGACGACCACGTCTTCGAGGAGATTCTCGTCCGGTTCGAGAGTGATGCTGAGCGAGGTCTGCCTGCCGACCTTCACATGCTTTTCCTTGAATCCGAGGAAGGTGACCACAAGGGTTTCCCCTTCGGCGACGGAGAGCGTGAATTGGCCCTTGTTGTCGGCAATAGTGCCTTTGGGCGTGCCGCTGACGACGACAGCGGCTCCGGGGAGGGGTTTGCCATCTGCATCCAAAACTGTACCGGTGATGCGCCCGGATTGGGCCGCAGCGGACAGCAGGTGCAAGATAAACACAACTGAAAGGAGTAGTTTCAGTGACGTAGAATGTTTACCCATCTTGTTTGTTTTTTTGACAGAGGTCGTATAAAACTCTGCTCCGGTTAATAATGTTGTTAAAGGTTGTTTGGTATCTGGTCTTTGTTCAGTATTGCGAAAGCGGTGTCGCACCGCTCTGTGAGGTATTGTTTCAGGTCGCTCCAACTGCATAGTCCACTCTGGTCGGTGACGGGTAGCCGTAACGGCGTTTCGTTGAGAAGTATCCTCACGAGCGGTTCTCCTTCGTCCGATACGGGGCGGTAGAATATCCATTGGAGATTGCAGGCCATCGGGATCTGCGACACGTCCCATGCACGGGCGATCTCTTCTTGGGTCGTGGCCTCTTCGGTCCATCCGTCGGCTCCCATGAGTGTCAGGAGCGCCATGATGCAGCCGTCGTGTCCGAAGCGGAGGTTGGCTGCCGTGCCGTTGGCGATGTCTTTTTCCGCATCCGTCAGCACTTTGTCGAGAATATGGGCGGAAAGGGCCCAAGTGCGGTCGGACGTTTCGGCGGCGGGACCTTTTTCCATGTAGAAAGTGTAGGCGTCGCACGCCGCGAGGGTGCACAGTTCGTCGAGGGTGAACAACCGCAGCCAGTCGGTGTCGATCCCGCATCCCCTGAAATGGATGGCGAGGTAGAAGATGCCTCGCTCGAGGGCGATGGGGTCGCAGAGCCTTGCGGCGTAGTCCGTGTCGGAAAAGATCCGTGCGGTGAAAGGCTCCGCGTCGATCTTCTGCCGGCAGAAAGCTTCGAAATCGGACCGCCATTCCGCATCCGGGCTCTTTACCCTCAGGTCGTATTCCGTCGGGATGCCGGAACCGGTTGAATAAGGGTTGAGCGCGGCGTCCGTGGAACATGTTATCCGCAGGGAGGGACAGCATGCCTGCAACTGTGCGCAGAAAGCCTCCATGCTCTCCTGCGTGCGGGAAGTGGCCGATGTCGAAGCTCTTACCTCGGCTTCCCGGCTGAATGCGGTCGGATATTGTTCGGCCATCCTCCGGGCGATCGCCCGGTGCTGGGCTACTCCGATTCCGGTAAGCATGCCGGCCCGGCCTTCGAACTGCGGATAAACCTTGAGGAAATCCTTCCGGATCTTTTGTCCGGTTTTTGTGAGTTTGTCGGCGGCGGCCGCCTTGGAAAAGATATCGTGAACAAAGAGATATTGGGAGTCGTAGAGCAGGTATCTCGATCCGTGCCGGCCGTAGTGGCTGATGTAGAATGGTTCGTAACCTTCCGGCGCACCGGGGGCCGGGGCGACCGCTTCCGGATAGGGACGGTACACGCCCATCACCCGCTTCGGGACGGCCTGTCCGTCGGCAGTCCGCGGTTCGGGCGAGCAGGAGACGGCCGCCGTGAGGGCGCACACGAATGCGGACAGGAGCAAGAGAACCCGTTTCATGGCCGTCGGGGTATTGCTCCGTGTATCGTACAGACCTTCGCTGCCGTTTCCACCGCTTTACGGTGACATGCGGCTATGGGGTCGCCTTGCAGGAGGGAGGTTATGAAGGCCGCCGTGAACGAGTCCCCGGCGCCCACCGTATCGGCGACCTCGACTTTCGGGGTCGGGATGTGGGAAAGAAGCCCCTCCGCACTGTGAATTTCGCTGTGATCGGCTCCTGCAGTATAGATGACATACCGCAGGGAAAACATCCGGATGAGTTCCGCGATCACCTCTGTACCGGACTTTCCGATGTCAAGCAGCGATGCGATGAGCGGCAGTTCGTCTTCGTTGAGTTTCAGCACATCGGCCTGTCGGAGCGAGGCGGTGACGATCTCCCGATTGTACCAATGCTGGCGGATGTTGATGTCGAACACTTTCAGGCACTCCGGGCGAGTGGCCCTAAGTATTGCGGCGATTGCTTTGCGTGATACTTCAGACCGCTGGGCGAGCGAGCCCCAGCAGACGGCATCTGCCTGTGTAGCGAGTCCGAGGGTCTCAGCGTCCGCTTCCAATGCGTCCCATGCCACTCCTTCGACGATGTCGTACTCGGGAATCCCTTTCCCCGAAAGCGTTACGTTGACCCGTCCGGTCGGCAGAGCGTTACGCTGCATGTAGCTGAGGTCGATCCCTGTTCCGGCCAGTTGTTCGAAAGCTTCCTGCCCGAGGTTGTCGTTACCGGCGGCACTCACCGGATAGCCTTCTGCACCGAGACGGCTGCACCAGTAGGCGAAATTGACCGGTGCTCCCCCGAGTTGTCTGCCACCGGGCAGCAGGTCCCAGACAAGTTCTCCGATTCCCATTATTTTAGGTTTGGTCATAACCAGATGCTGATTGAGGATTATTTTTCGAGGTCTATGATGACCTTCATGCATTTTTCCTGATTTTCGGCGATGAACCGGTAGGCTTCGTTGTACTCTCCGAAAGCAAAGCGGTTGGTCACGAGGGGGGCGAGGGAGACCTTGCCGGAGGTTATCTCCTCCACGGCGGTGAGGTAGTCTTCGTGGCGGTACATCATGGTGCCTACGAGGATGAGTTCGTGCTCCCCGAGGAAGAACATGCTGAGGGCCGGGTCTTTAGCGAAAACCGCCACGACGACGATCGTACTGCCTTTTTCGACGCACTCCATCAGCGAGCGGATCGACGATTCCACGCCTGCCACTTCGAAACCCACCTGAAAGCCCTCGTCGCCGAAAACCGTTCTCAGCCCCTCCTTCAACGGGGTCTTCGCTACGTTGAGGGTCTCGGTGATGCCGCATTTGCGAGCCGTTTCCAACCGGTAGTCACTCACGTCGGTGATGAGGACCTTGCGGGCCCCTCGTGCGAGGGCGAACTGAGCCACGAGGTTACCGATCGTGCCGGCTCCCGACACGACCACGTTCTTGCCCGTAAGGTCTCCTGCACGCGAAGTGGCATGCGCCCCTACGGCGGCCGGCTCGATCATTGCTCCGTATTCGAGCGAGAAGGTCTCCGGCAGTCTGACGAGCCGGTCTTCCGGTATGATGAAATAGTCCTGTGCGGCCCCGTCGGCTTGGAATGCCTGTACTCGGAGGTTTTCGCAGACGTTGTATTGCCCGCGGAGGCAGGGGGCGCATCGGCCGCAGGTAAGCTGCGGACGGGCCGTCACCTTGTCCCCGGGTTTGCATTTGGTGACCTTGGCGCCGGTGGCCGTAACGATGCCGGAGTATTCGTGACCCTGCACCACGGGGTAGAAGGTGGCGGGGTGTTCCCCGTGATAGGAATGGATCTCGCTGCCGCAGATGCCTATTTTTTTGATATGTATAAGTATTTCATTCTCATTTAGCTGTGTTGCTGTTGGATTCGGCACCTCCCGGAATTCGATCTGTTCCGGGGCGGTAAGTACTGCTTGTCTCATATTGCTTGTAGGTTTGTTTTGTTGTCGGGTTTACCGCTGAGGCACACCAGCAGGCTGACGGATACGCCGATGGGGCACCACCATGGCCATGCGAGGAAGATTTCGCATCCGAAGAGAGCTTCGGTCACGGGGCCGAAAATGTAGGGCTGGAGGAAGAGCACGGTGAGCAGCCCGAGGACGAGGGCGGCGATGACGCTCCGTGTGTTGCCCCTCTTGGTGAAGAGGGCGGTGATGAATACACCCATCATTCCGGCGTAAGAGAAGCACATCACGCCGGTGGCGAAATCCACGAGGTTGAGCCCGCTGGTTTGCTGCATCACGGCCGTGACGATGGCGAATGAGGTCAGCAGGATACCCATCAGCACCACCATCTTGCGCGATGCGGCCATCTGGTCCGCATCGCCGTGGATGGCTTTGCCCCGGCTCTGGCGAATCGGGAGGTAGAGGTCGGAAACGAAACTGCTGGCCATGGCGTTGATCGCCGAGTTGAAACTGGAGAGTGCCGCTGCAAGAAGTCCGACCACCATCAGCCCGCGCACGCCCGTAGGGATGCTGTTGCAGATGAACTGCGGGAAGATGTCGCGGGCGTCGGTGAACACGCCGGCTCCGACGGCGGAGGCCGGATCGTTGATGTATTGCACATATAGCAGGGTGCCGATCAGCAGGAAAATCAGGACGATGGGGATTGCCAAAAGCTGGGACCACACGAGTGAGACACCTGCTTTCCGGACGCTTTTGCAGGTGAGCTGGCGCTGGACGAACTCGTGGTCGGTAGAGAATTGGGCCACCTTGAAGAAGGCGTATGCGCCGAGTGCGCCGATCAGGTTGTAGGGCACGTCGAAACGGAAACGCGGGTCCACGAGCTGTATTTTGCTGCCCGGAATCCAGCCGCTCAGGGTGCCGTCGGCCGCCATGGCGTATTCGGGCTGTGCCGGGGCCTTGACCATGCCGTTTTGCAGGGAGGCGAATATCTCGGAGAGGGACATCGTGTCGTGGACGGTGAGGAAGACGATGATGAGGGCGGCGAGCCCGGAGCCGATGACGAGCATGATCTGTATCGCGTCGATGTAGAGGAGTCCCTTGATGCCGCCGGCCATGGTGTAGATCGTACTTACGACGCCGAGGATGATGATGGAGTACATCAGAAACTGAAAGTGTATCGACCCGAAGATGATGACGCTCACGGCGATTGCCGCAATGAAGAGTCTCGATCCGGAGGTGAAGAGCTGTCCGAGGATGAACATCACGCTCGTGGCCCGTTTCGACGTCTCGCCGAAGCGGTCGCCGATATAGCCGTAAATGGTGATGGTCTTGGAATTGTAGAGTTTCGGCAGGAAAAGCGCGGCTACCACCACACCTCCTATCACCGCTCCCACGCAGCTCATGATGAAGGTGAGGTTGGTGTTGAACCCGAGTTCGGGCGAGCCCACGAACGTGCCGGCGCTGATGGACGTGCCCGTAGCTGCGAACACCACGAGCCATGTCGGCATCGATTTCCCGGCGAGGAAGTAGTCCTTGAGGTCCTTGTTCTTCTTGGAAAAGGCAAATCCGATGGCGATCAGCCCTCCCAGAAAGAACAGGATGATGATCCAGTCTGTTATGCTCATATTGTTGGAATGTTTTTCAGTCGGTTAGCACTCTTCACTGCGGGCTGCGGTGGTGTCGATGAGCGTATAGACCTGCAGGTAGGGTACGTCGGTTCGGCCGGCTCCCTTGCTCATCAGTTCCCGGAGTTTGTCGAAGGCTTTTTCGTAGATGTCGCGCGGCAGAAGCCCTTCCCGCAGGCATACGCGGGCGGCCAGTCCGACGACCTCGCCCATCATCGCCGTAGTGCGCATGACGCGCGTCGTGCCGAGGGCGATGTGGCTGACGGAGATGTTCCGCCCCGCCATGAACAGGTTGTCGAGGTCCTTGGAGTAGAAGCACCGGTAGGGAATCGGATAGAAGTCGAGCGGACGCAGGCATCCGCGCGAGAGGAACGGTTCCTTGAAGTGCTTGCTGTTCTCCGGGTCCGGTTCGTGGTTGTCGATGTACCAGGAGGTGCTCACGCAGCCGTCCGGATAGATGACGAAGTCGGCGAGGTCCTGCTCCCGGAGTACGAAATCACCCACGAGGCGGCGGCTTTCACGCTTTCCGGCCACATGTGCCATCCAGCCGAGGTAGCTGTTGGCGTATTCGTCCCGGAATGAAGCGTGGTTCTTGATATACGCCCAGTTGGAATAGGCGACATACATGCCGTAGTCGCGGATGCGCTCCGCCTCTTTCATCTGATCTTCGGTCATCCCCACCTCCCAGTACCATTGGCCCCGGCGCACTTTCTGCACCGTCTCCTCGCTGATCGGGAGTCCCCAGTCGATGTCGGGGAACGGCACGGGCCGGTCCGCTTCGAGGCAGTACCACTGCACGGAGGCTCCGAGGGTGATGCCGTCGGCCGTTTCCGGCGCCGAAGGCTCGTTGTAGCGGCTCTTCGGGTCGCGTCCCATGTTCCATTCCGCTCCGGCGAGTACTCCGAGCGCTCCGTCTCCGGTGCAGTCGGCGAACAGGTTGCCTTTTATTTCGATGGTCGTGTAGTCATCCACCTGCGTCGCCACGATGGAGGAGATGGTTTGTGGGTCGGATTTGTTGACCTGTGTGACTTTATAGCCGAGGAAAAGGGTGATATTCTCCTCCGCGAGGACGGCGTTCAGTTTCTTTTCGTCCTCATAGACCTCCGCAGGGCGTGCATTACCCTTTGTGGCGGGACCGAATTCGTTGAGCAGGTAGCCCAGCGAAGGGTATTTGCCGATGTTCAGACGGCCTCCGAGACCCACCCGTATCTCGGAAGAGTTGTTGCCGCCGAGCACCTTCCGGTCTTGTACGAGGGCGACTTTCACCCCCCCCCTTGCTGCCGCTATGGCCGCACACATGCCGGCCACTCCTCCGCCCACGACCACGAAGCCGAACCGGCCCTTGTCTTCGGGTTCGGCAGGTAGTTGCATCAGGTTGCTGCGCAGGGCGAACAGCGTCTCGAGGGAGTTGTCCGGTTTGTGATCGGCGGTGGTAAGGAGAATCGCGTCGCAGCGTCCGTCGAATCCGGTTGTATCGTGCAGGGTCAGGCGGTGGGGACCCTTGTTCAGAAAAACGGCTCCGCCTGCCTGCCAGTGCCATTCGCTCGTTCCGTCGCCGAATGGCGTTTCGACCTCCCGGTCGTCGATCCGGATACGGAATACGCCCGGCGTAGGTTTGTCCGACCAGAAGGCGGTCCAGTTGCGGGTGCGCACGAAAAGATTGTATGTGCCGTCCTGCGGCGCGGTGAAATGTGTCTGGGCGTCATCTACGGGTTGTCCGAGTCCGTGGGCGATCAGGTAGCTCGACCCCATTTGCTCCATAAACTGCGGGTCTGCGATCCAGCCTCCCTTGTCTTCGAAAGTCGATGCTGCCACATAGACCGAATTATCTGTATTCATGGTTAGTTTGGTTGATTCGGACACTAAATTAACAGAATCGTGTTACATTTTTGTTAATTGAGCCCCGCAACGATTCCCGCAACCGTTCCCGGAGTCCGCAACCGTTCCCAAACAACTGTCACGATTTTGAAATTGCAAAACGTTATATAATTTTGTATCTTTCAACCACGATAGATGAAGAATCATTATTATGAGGTATGTGACCATTAAGGATATTGCCAATGCGCTCGGGATCTCGAAGTCTACGGTTTCCCGGGCATTGGCCGCCGATTCCTGGAACGTTAGCGAGGAGACGATACGCAAAGTCGTGGAGACAGCGGAAAAGATGGGTTACCGAAAAAATGAGATGGCCGTCAATTTGCGTAACTGCAGGGCCAAGACCATCGGCATCGTAGTTCCCGAAGCGGTCACTTCATTCTATCTGCAATTTACCGCCACCGTGCAGCGTATTCTCCAACCGTACGGGTACCGGATTATCCTGACGCTTTCGGACGAAGATTTTCTGACCGAACGTTCGAATTTCGAGATTTTCGACAGCTATCGTGTTGACGGTATCCTGATCAGTTCATGCCACCACCGGGCCAATCTCGAGTTCTACAACGGGTTCATCCGCCGTTGTATCCCGATGGTATTTTTTGACCGCACGGTTGCCGGGCTGGAGTGTTCGAGTGTCAGGAGCGACGATTACCACTCGGCATTTTTTCTGGTCGAACACCTTGTATATAAAGGATATCGCCGGATATTGCATCTTGCGGGGCCTGACTATATCCGCAATACCTCCGAACGGCTGCGGGCTTACCGCGATGTGCTGAAAAAACACGGGATCGATTATCGGCCCGAGCTGGTCATCACGGCGGGGGTGGATGAGAAGGACGGTGCGGAGGCCATGAACCGGATTCTCGATTCGGGTGTGGACTGCAATGCCGTATTCTGTTTTACCGAGTTGCAGGCACTGGGCGCCAAAAAGGTATTGCAGGAGCGTAACATCGCCATTCCTGCCGATATGGCCATCGCCTGCATGTCGGGTACGAAACTGGCAACGCTCGTACACCCGGGCCTCACGGCGGTCGAACAGCCGCTGGACAAGATGGCAGAAGAGGCTGTCCGGCTGTTGCTCGCGAAAATCGAAAATCCATTAGCGCCGTCGGAAAACGTGGTGCTTCCGGCGAACATGGTCATCCGCACCTCCACAGAACAGAAATAGCCCCTCCCTCCCAATCGAGGAGGTGACGGATGTGTAGCAGGGCATCTTGTTTGGCCTATGCATGGCTTACTAAAAATTGCTGTTTATATTTGTAAGTGACTGGTACTTGGTTTGCTGGTTGGCTTGGATTAACTTTATATCCGGGTCGGCGGGTATTTCCCGGCTAAAAGCGCAATTTTGATGATCTTATACAATTTTCCCTGAGAAATAGATGTTTCCATAATTTCGTTCGAAATAACGATTTTAAGCCTCCGGCAGTCATTGATGAAGCATATTTAGAGCCGAAAAGAGTGTCAAATACCTTTCCCCGTCGTAGTTCTCTACAATAGGTCCCTCGTTCTCAGGACATGGATATCGGGTGAAACAATCGGCAAGTAAAAGAATGTATCTGATTGATTTTTTGTGGTTTGATGTTCTGCGCGTTTCCTCTATTTTCTCCCGTTATCCCATATTATCACAATCAGTACACCTTTAGTAAACCTTGGATTTGGCGGATTCCCCAATTATAATTTGAAGAATATATTCGAAAACTTTTGGCTAATGCTGATTTATTTACATCGCTGTGTTAAGTTGAGAATGTTTGACATGGTTAGCCCTCTATTTCGTGTGAATTTGATCTGTTGTAGGGATATTAAGGGGTATTAGTGAGGTTTCTATGTAAGTTTCCGGTATAGATGATTACAATGTATACAACTAAAGTTATTGGGTGCTTTTATTTTCTAAAAGAGGACGGTGGATTCTATCTCGGATTTTCAGTTCGGAAATACCTCTCGAAAAACAAAGATGAGGATTGGTACGGCTTAAAATAATATAATGGTAATTATTTTATTGTAATGGGTGGTTGTAATTTCAGATAATGATGGGAGATTCGTGATTCCTTTTGAAATTATCCGTTAATTAAGGCATAAAGCTGGCGTCTATTCGGGCGTTTGGGTATGTTCCGCCTGAAACTGCGTCGGCGTCTGGCCGAATTGTTTCTTAAAACGGATTGTGAAATATTTGGGCGAGCTGAATCCTAATTCGTAGGAAACTTCTGAAATCAGCCGTCCTTTGTCGCAGAGTAGCATCGCTGCTTTCTTGAATCGGATCATCTCAATAAATTCACCCGGGCTGTATCCCGTAATTCCTTTAATTTTCTGAGTCAGGATTGTTTTGCTGACGTTTAGCTCACGGCATAGCATTTGGACACTGATGTTCTCCTTGTAAAGATTCCGCTCGATCGCATCGGTTGCTGCGGCTAGGAAGTTGGCATCCTTGTCGTTGGTGGTTACGGCGTCGGGACCTACGATCGAACTGCTGTACTTCCGGCGCAGCCGTTGTCTGTTTTCCAGTAAGTTGCGGCAACGAGCTTCGAGCTGGCTGATGTTGAATGGCTTGGAGATGTAGTCGTCGGCTCCCCTGTTGATGCTTTCGAGGTTATGGTCAGTCGAAGGTTGGGCCGTCAGCAGAATGATCGGAATATGGCAGGTTTCGAGGTCCTGACGCAGTTTGCCGCAGAGGCTCAGTCCGTCCATTACTGGCATCACCACATCACTGATGATAATATCGGGCTGTAGTTTTTTTGCCATGCTGTATCCTTCGGCGCCGTCTGAGGCTTCGCTGATCTTGTAGCCATGTTTGAAAATGGAATGTAGCAAGGCCCGCAGTTCGGCATCATCTTCGACGATCAACATTTTATAGCCTTTTCCCGGTGCTGAATCGGTACTGGGGAGAGTGTAGGAAGCCCGGCGTGACAGTAGTACAGGGGTGCATTCCGGTTGGGTCTGTTCGGCAGACGTCACCTTGTCATCGTTGGCATACCATTTTCTGCCCAATGGAAGAGTGATGGTGAAAAGTGCACCGCCGTTCCGGTTGTTTTGTGCCGTCAGGGTTCCGTGGTGCAGTTCAACGATACCTCTACTCAGCGCCAAGCCGATTCCTGTGCCGTGATTATGGCGGTCGCGCGAAGAGTTGGAGACATCCTGATAGAAGGGGTCGAAAATATGTGGCAGGGCCTTCTCTGAGATACCGCAGCCTGTGTCAGCGAAGGCGATTGTTACGGTATTATCCTCCCGGCGGCGATGTCTGATGCGGATGCTGATGTCGATGTGTCCGCCGTCGGGCGTGTATTTGAACGCATTGATGAGCAGGTTCGAAAAGACGCGCTGCATCTGTTTTTTATCGATGCTCGCGGTCGCCGTCTCAGCAGGGAGATGCAGTTTCAGGCGAATGTTGCGGTAGTTGGCATATTGAGCGAACGAATCCCGAATATCAGCGATAAATGCGCCGAGGTCCGTTTCCGAAACCGCGATGTTCGTATATCCCTGATTCTGTTTCTCGAAATCGAGCAGGTCAGAGACAATCTGTTGCATGCTTTGGGCATTCCGGTAGGTATTTTCGATGTTCTCGATTCCGCTGGCGGAGTTTCCGTGATTGCGGAAGAAGAGTTCGAGCTGTCCGATGATAAGTGTCAGCGGCGTGCGGAGTTCGTGTGAGATATTGATGAAAAAGCGCATGCGCTCCAGATTCTCGGTTTCTTTCTGCTTCAGCCGTTCGGCCAGCAGCATACGAGAGTAAACGGTGTAGAGCAGCCAGCCCAGCAGGGTCAGGGCGGTGATGTAATAGAGCAGGCGGGCCGGCAGGGTGGCGTACCAGACAGCGCGGACCTCGATGGGAAGCGTAATCTGCGTGTAGCCGTTGTCGAACTTGGTGTGTGTGGCTCGCACGCACAGCCGGTAGTCGCCGGGCGGCAGGTTCATGTAGACGATCGGATGTTCGGGAGAGAAGAGCGTCCATTCGTTGTCGTAGCCTTCGAGCATGTATTCGTAGAAGATCGGGTAGACTTTTTCGAAATCGAACGAAGCTAACTCCACCGAGAGGTTTCGTTGGCGGTGTTGCAGTACGAGTTTCTGAGTGAATGGCAATTCCTGTTGCAGAATCGGGCGTTTGTCGCCGGGGGCACCCGGGTAGATGCGCCGGTTGTTGACGATCAGACGGTCGAAAGCGATGTCGATGCTGTCATCGGAGAACTCGACCTGCGAGGGTGTGAGGGTCTCGATACCGTCGATGCCGCCGATCACGATGTCGCCGTTGGCACGCCTGAGAATACACCCGCTACGGGCAGAACTGATGCTCAGTCCGTTGTTGCGACTGTAGTTGTAGCAACGGTTGGTCTGGGTATTGAACAGCGACAGCCCGCTGTTTGTGCCGATGAGCAGAATGTTGGGGTCGACCTCGCCGATGAAACTGGTGAAATTGTCCGCAAGGCCGATGTTCTCCTGTGTATAGCGTATCTCCTGTTGCATGTCGAGGCGAATGAATCCCTGCCCGAGACTGGCGCCCCACATGCAGCCGTTGTGGTCGCAGAAGAGTTTGATAAAGTTCAGTTTCGAATTGTAATTGTCACTGTCGTGGCTTGTATATCGGGTTATACGGCCGCTTTTCAGATCGAGAATATGGACGCCTATACCGCCGATCCACAACCGGTCCCGGTTGTCTAACGCTAGCGAAAAGACAATCCCGTTATATCCTTCAATAGGCTTGTGGATCACCTGTGCACTCCGTTTGTCGAATACGACTACGCCGCGCGCCGTCCCGAGATAGAGTTTACCGTCGTGGAACTTGATGTCGTTGACAGTTCCGGGGCCTTCGGTCCCGTCCTCCCCACGGAATGTGTAGTCGGACCAGCGTCGGGAGGCTATGTCATACCTGCGTAACGTTCCCATGTAAGAACCTGCCCAGATGGCATCCTCTGAAGCATCATACCATGCCGATTTGAATTTATGATCATCGCTTCCCGTAATATAGCGGATCTGCCCGTCGTGCGCCGACTGGCGGAACATGCCGAATTTATCGGTCAGTATCCACAGATCACCGCGTTTGTCCTCGACCATGGCATTGATGAGTTTCATCTCGTACTTGGCCGGGAGCAGGATTGGACTGAACGGGTAATTGTCTGAGTTGCAGTAGTAGATTCCGTCGTAGAAGGTGCCGGCCCAAATGCCGCCTTGGTTATCGGCCCGAAGGCTCCATATTGAACTTTCGCCGAGGGCTTCCAACTCGTCTGTTTGGCACAAACGGTCCGTTCCGAGGCGGTTGGCACCGTTCATTGTTCCGATCCAAAGATTTCCTTTCCGGTCTTCGCAGAAGGTTCGGACCAAGTTGCTTTTTAGCCGCATGTTTTCGGAAGCCTCTCGATGGTAGTGTCCGATGGATGTATAATCGGTGTTGAGTCTCCAGCAGCCGTGATCCATCGTTCCGACCCAGAGGTCGCCCCTGCTGTCCAGATAGAGCGTGCAGATGTTTCCGGAGACGGCTGTGTGGTGACAGATTTTGCCGTCGCCGTCGATTTCATAGATCCCTCCGCTGGATGTTGCAGCCAGCAGAGTACCTGTTTGCGAACGGCAGAGGGCGGTAATGGATGTATGGGGATGCGGCAGGCTGTGGCGCATGCGGAGCGAGTCGCCGCGGCATTCGTAGATACGGTTTTCCGATCCGATCCACAACTGCTCCTGTTCGGCGTATAGGGCGCAGTTCAGAAAATCGATCTCCGGAGCATGGAGCCGTCGGGGATGGTTTGTGTGGATATCATAACAGAGGATGGCATCATAGGAACAGACGTAGATCCGGTCGTTGCCATTGCCGCAGATGGGGCGCATCGGCATTGGCTCTTGTTGAAAGTCGAGTGACGTACCGTTATAGCGGTAAAGCCCGTAGTTGGTATTGAGCCATATGGCTCCCAATCCGTCCTGATAGACCGAGAAGACTGAACTGTTGGAGAACGATTCGAGCCGGCTCACGCGGATAAATCGGAACGAAGCGGCCTGCAGGGCCCATGGGATCAGGCATAAAATTGGAAGCAGCAGTTTCAGATATTTGTTACGAAAGGTTTCAGAGAGGATCATACGCAAATTTAAATACTCGTATCCGATAAAAAAAGGAATTTGCCGAAAATCGGAACTATTTTTTCGGGCGTCTAAAATTACCCGTAAATGCGGTCGAAATTAGTCCCTGTGTCTGGAAAAAATTCTGTTTATTCATCTGCAGAGATAGGGTTGGGGAGTCTGGGGTTTTACTTGAAATTCAAAATTACCCCCAAATTCGAACGATCCTACCCCTCGGGTCTGGATGAAAAATAATTAATTTGCAATATCGGAGCGTGAAAATTCAATTCCAACTTAAAACCTGATACTTTATGATGAAAAAATCTACCCTGTTTGTGGTTGTGTTGTTACTGGCAGGCGGTTGTATCGAACCGGACGATTTCGGTCCCGAAGGTACCTATACGGCCGAAACTCGGGCAACGGTAAAGGCTGCATCTCTGGCGTACGAGGATGCGGAACGTGAACCGTACCGGCTCCAGTGGCATACTGACGATGCCGTGGACCTTTATTATGCACCGGCGAAAGTGTGGACGACCTATGGCATGGCCTCGTCCGGAACAGATAGCTCTGTTGCCGATTTCTCGGCGACACAGGAGTGGGAGTATGGTCGTCGGTCGCACATCTTTTATGCAATAGCTCCTTCGCAGGCACTGGCAAAGGCAACTGAGATCGATCCCTCCGGACTGCAGCTTGAACTGGCGGAAATGCAGCGTGTGGAGGATGGGGTCGAGAAATACATGGTCAGCAGTGCGTTGTCCGTCGTGAAAGAGTCGGTCGGAGAGAAAAGCGTTGACATGGAGTTGCTTCCTGCGCTCTCACTGCTGGATCTGGAACTTTCGGCAACCAGCGACCTCGTGTTGAAGACGCTTTCGCTGACCTCTGTCGGGGCGGGAACGGGTAAAGGGCTTACCGGTCCTTATAAACTCGATGTGGCGACTACTACGGTCAATATGCGCACGACGACCGGTAACAAGGTGACTCTCGATTTTGGTGAGGGGCTTGCCATGGAGAAGGGCAAACTCTATGAGGCCCGTGCAGTTGTGCTTCCGGCGAAACTCGCAGGATTGAATCTTTCGGTTTCGGGCAGCACGTCTAAAAGTTCGCTTGAACTCTCGGTCTGTGAGGCGATGGACCTGAAGCCGGGGACTGTTAATAGGCTCTCCCTGAGCCTTTCTCCGGGGCCTATCCGGCAGGATTACAGTTTCAGTGTTGTCTCGGGAGCCATCGGTGAAGAGGCTAACAATAAGCAACTTGTTTATTTGGGTGCCAACAAGACCCAGTCGACCGCTATCAAGGGTATCCGGATCGCTGAGAGTAAGGTGGATCTGGAGTATGAGAGTGGCGAGACGAAATCAGAAGAAGCATTCTGGGAGGCCACGGCTCCTGATTGGATTGTACTTAGTCAGACAAGCGGTAAAGGCGCTGCCGATATCGATGTCATGGTGTTGCCAAATCTCAATTCGTTGAAGAATAGCCGTGTGGAGACAATTACGGATCTTTCGGCGGACGGGACGGCCAATACCTATCTGGTCCATGCCTCCGGTACCTACCGTTTCGACGCCCGGGTGATGGGAAATGGCGATGCCGGAGTTCTCGACGGTGCCGGATTCACCGATTATAACGGTCTCGAGATCACTTCGGCGGCTTTGTCGGGCGGCGTGTCGGCTCGCGTGCTCTGGCAAGAGTGCGTCAACCAGATTACGAATGTGAAGTATGACGGCTCCTCCATTGAGTTTACGACGAGCGATTATGTCGTACCGGGCAATGCGGTTATTGCGCTCAGCGACGGAGCTGGGCGGATCGTCTGGTCGTGGCAGATCTGGTTTACCGACGAGCTGAATGCAGACGATGTGATCGTCAATGCGAATACCAATGAAACTGCCGTGGCGCAGGGGTTGAATCGCTTCTCATTGATGGATCGCAACTTGGGAGCGATGTGTCGGCTGGACAGCGATGCAGCCCGATTCCCCAAAAAACGCGAAGGAGAGATTACAGTAATCCAGTATACCGATGCTTCGAAAACCATCCCTACCGGGAAATCCTTTACCACGAAGGTTTACCAACACGGCGTTGCATCGAATAGCTACTACAAGCCGCTCTGTTTTTGTGGTATGAAATACCAGTGGGGCCGCAAGGACCCCTTCCTGACCCCTTACACTTCCGGGAACTGGCCCGCTTTTGTTCGTTTCGACGGCGATAACAACGAGATCGCCAGTATCGTAACGGCCAACGGTGGTTTTGGGAAGGGTTATGGTATAACCCTCGCTTCGGGTATTATATCTCCCGATACCTATTATAAGTCCAATGGCACGACGAACTGGCTGGAGGTTCACAATTTCGATCTTTGGGGGAATGTCGACGGGAATAAGGTCGATGCAGCAACGAATGCCCGGCCATACGGTGTGAAGACCGTCTATGATCCGTGTCCGCCGGGGTATATGGTGCCGACGATTGATGCTTTTACAGCCTTTTCGACGAGTTGGGTGGTTGGCAGTTATTCAAACGGCTATTTTTTCCGGGCCAGCAGTTCCGATGCCGCCGGGATCTTCTTCCCTGCGGCCGGTGAGATTAACTCGGGCGGTGCCAGCATCAGTGTCGGAGCTGACAGTTACTATTATACCGGGAGCATTACTCGCGGGTCGAATAACTCACATCAACTGCAGGTCAAGAACGGTGCGGTCAATAATAATTTTAATACGGGGCACAGTAATGGCCGAACCGTGCGTTGCATGCGTGAAACACGATAAAGCTATTTGTCAATAAATTGAAAAACAATGAATAAGACCTATTTTATTTTAAATGTGGCATTGCTTGTTGCCGGTTTGCCGACAGGCTGCGCCACCGAATACGACATAGAGCCCGATCATAAAAAGGTGTTTACGAACCATCTCTTACTGGAAAGAGTGAACGGACAGTATAAAGAGAAGCCCGGCGATGCAGAGTGGACGGAAACGACGTCACGGATTGTCGCTGCGGATTGCCGTCCCGAGGCTCCGGCTGTGACAGCTTGGGGTGGCCGCAAGGACATCACGGCGACGGGAATAGAAGGTGCGGAAGGTTACTTTCGGTTAGGCCGTGTCGGGCGTCGCTGGGTTTTCGTTGATCCGGATGGCGGTGTGAATATCATCCGCGGCACCCAGAACGTCGCTTATCCCGAGAGCAGCCGCTTTGCATCGGCGGACGACTGGGCTGCCGAAACGGCGGAACTGTTGCTCGCCTACGGATTCAACCATGCCGATTTCACGGGTGTCCGGCCGCAGTATCAGCTGAACGCCCGAAACGAGCGGATACTGAATCCCGCCGAGGGTCGAAAGAATTCGCATTCCGTAGCCCTGAACATGCTGCGGTCCTTTATGTGGGACGACGCCCGGAACCTGCCGTGGACCTACGACGACACCAATAGCGACATGAATCGGCTAAATCTGATTTTCGAAGAGCGTTACGAAATCTATCTCGACGAGAAGACCCGCGAGATTTGCGCACAGGTCGCTGACGATCCCTATATGTTGGGTTATCAGCTCGACAACGAACTTGGATTCCGCGGGTGGGACTACCGGTATGGTAATCAGGATGTATTGTTGCACAAGTTCCTCTCGTTGCCTGAAGCGGCTGCAGCCCGTCAGTATGCCGAAGCCTTCGTTGTCGAGAAAGGGCTGAACCGTGCCGAGGTTATGACCGTCACGAAAACTGCGGATGTCGTCAAACTTGGGCTCTCGGATGCTTATGACGAATTCCGTTCGCGTGTGGCTGAGAAGTATTACAAACAGTATTATGATGTTATTCGTAAGTATGACCAAAATCACCTGATCTTCGGCAGCCGTCTGCACAGCAATGGGAAATATGACAAGCAGACGTTGCAGGCTTGCGCCAAGTATTGTGACGTGGTGACGATTAACTATTACGGTGTCTGGACACCCGAGGCCGATTTCTTGGAGAATTTCCGCACATGGACCGGTGATCGTCCGTTCTTCGTCACCGAATTCTATGTGAAGGGAGAAGACGCCAGTTACGACGGAACGCCCTACAACAACCTTAGCGGAGGCGGCTGGGTGGTTCCGTCGCAGATCGCCCGCGGCGATTTCTACCAGAATTTCTGTCTCGGGCTGCTCGAAGCCGACAACTGCGCCGGATGGACCTATTTCGCCTACGATGACGCTTTTACAAGCACGGCCGACAACAACTGCAACCGGGGACTGGTTTCGGCTAAGTTCTATCCTTGGCTCGGATTCCTCGAGGGCGTGGGCCGTTTGAATAGGAATGTTTACGCAGTCATGGACCGTTTCGACAAGTGATCCGGCGGATCGACTATCAAAAACTACTAATATTCGGAAACTTATGAAAAAGTCTGTATATATACTGTTTTTCGTCATTGCATGGCTGTTCATTCCGTTGCTGTGCCCCATGGTGTCGGCTCAGCAGAAGACGACTGCTCCGCAGATTACGGGTACGGTCATTGACGAGCACGGCAGCCCGGTGATCGGGGCGACAGTCGTCGTTACCGGGACACAGTCGGGCGCTACGACCGACACCCGCGGACGATTCACGATCAAGGGGGTGAATGCAGGAACATTGCAGGTCCGGTTTATCGGCTATCAGACTGCCGAGGTCAATATCCAGCCCAAGAAAACGCATTATGATATCACTCTGCAGGAAGAGATTCGCTCTGTTGATGAGGTGGTGGTCATCGGTTATAGTGCTGTACCGCGTAAGGATCTGACAGGGGCGGTGGCTGCCATGCGTTCGGACGAGCTGATGAAGACCGGTTCCGCCGATTTTACCTCTGCGCTGCAGGGCCGCATGGCCGGTGTGCGTGTTACGACACAATCGGGGGAAGCTGGCGCCGGCGTGGATATTACCATTCGCGGTACCAATTCGCTCAATGCTGGTACGGCGCCGCTCTATGTCATCGACGGCATGCAGATCGACGTGAATGAAGGCGAGGTGGCGACTTCCTCGGCCGGAGGCGGACAAAATACCTACAATCCACTTGCATCGATCAATCCCAATGACATTGCTTCGATTGACGTATTGAAAGATGCTTCGGCGGCAGCTATCTACGGTGCACGCGGTGCCAACGGCGTCATCATCATCACGACCAAAAGCGGCAGTTCCTCGATGAAGACCGACATCAACCTGAATATGTATTTCGGCGTGCAGCAGATCGCCAAACGGTTCGATGTGCTCGACGGACAAGGGTATGTCGATTACAAATTTGCCCGCGGTACGGACAAGGAGATATGGGGCAAGGATTATCAGGATGGGAACGGCGTGGTGCCGCGGAATGTGGTTAAGGACGGTTTGCAGACCTTCGATTATCAAGATGCCATGACCCGCACGGGATTCATGCAGAATTACGACGTTTCGCTGAATACCATTGCGAACAAGACTCGCATTTCCTCGTCGTTGGGCTATTACGACCAGAAGGGTATCATCGAGAGCAACGGTTTTCAGCGCTATTCGGGGCGCATCAAGGTCGATCATGAGATTAACAAAAAATTCTCGGCTGGTATCTCTGCGACTTTCGGGCGAGTGGATAACAAGGGCGCCATGAGCAGTGGCGGCGTTTCGGGCACGGGGGGCTATACGGGTATCGTTCAGATGATGTATACCGAACGGCCTGTCATTTTGTACACCGCCAGTGAGCTAGCCGGCGAATATGCCGACTATGTGGACCTGACGTCGATGATTTCCAACGAAGTTTACAAACGTTCTGTGTTCGACCGTCTGCTCGGCAATGTCTATGTGCAATACAAGCCGATTGCTGATCTGCGGATCCGTGTCAGCGGGTCACTCACCAATACGAATTCGAAGTTGAGCGAGTTCTACTCTTCGCGCAGTCGTTGGGGGCGCGGCAGTGACGGGCGTTCGCAGATCACGAACACCGGGACGCTTGGCTATACGCTCAACGCGACGGCCGAATATACGAAACGTTTCAGCAAAGTCCATAATTTCGGTGCGTTGGTCGGGGTCGAGATCAACGGTTACCATTATGAGAATTCTTCGACCCGTGTCGATAACTTCGAGGACCAAAGTACGGGTGTTTTCGACATCAGTAAAGGCCTGACGCCCCAGTCGTGGACTTCGAACGTCTACCAGACAAACCGTGCTTCTGCCTTTGCCCGATTAAACTACAATTTTGATGACCGCTACTATCTGACAGCCAACATGCGTGTCGACGGCTCCTCTAATTTCGCGAGGAGTAACCGTGTCGGTTATTTTCCTTCGTTGGCTGTGGCTTGGCGCATCAATAATGAAGGATTCATGAAAGAGGCCAAGGCGATCAATAACTTTAAGATTCGAGCTAGTGCAGGTATTACCGGCAATGATCGCATTACTTCCTATTCGTACCTGTCGCAGATGGGGTCGAGCTATTACGGCTCCAACGGCGGACTCAACTACGGCATGGCAGTCACCATTTCGGGTAATCCCGAGCTGAAATGGGAAACGACCTATCAGTACGATGTGGGGCTCGACTTGGATTTTTTCAAAAGCCGTATCTCCCTGACTGCCGACTACTACCTCAAGGATACATGTGATATGCTGTACAATGCCAGCATCCCTTCGCAGTCGGGTTATTCGACACAATGGAGAAATCTCGGGCGCATGACCAACCAAGGCTTTGAGTTCACGTTGACCACACAGAATATCAACCGTAAGAAGTTCGGATGGACGACTACCGTCAATTTCGATACGAACAAGACCAAACTCATTTCGTTGGGCGGTCAGGAGCGTTATTTCCCCGTATCGCAGAACTATGGTTCGTTTTCGGGTCAGGAGATCGCCCGTGTTGTCGTTGGGGAGCCTATCGGCGTGGTATATGGCTATATCTGGGATGGGAACTACCAGCTTTCGGATTTCGACTGGACCGATCCTAATACGGGAACCCGTATTGATCCGTCGGTTATCACCTCGGAAAATATGAGTCGGTTTAGTTATACGCTTAAAAAAGGCGTCCCGTCGTTCGAGGGTAAAACCGTTGCTCCGGGTGACCGTAAATATCGGGACTTGACCGGAGAAGGGGTCGTCAATACTAATGACCGGACAGCTATCGGCGATACTAATCCGCTTTTTAATTTCGGTATTAATAACGAGTTTCGTATCGGAAGCCTGAACGTCGGTGTTTTTATCGATGGCTCCTATGGCGGCAAAATACTCAATGCCTTCCGCCGCCAGTTGGAACCCTCGCTGAACAACAATATTAACAACCTTTCAATCGAAGCATGGACGGGGCGCTGGACCCCGGAGAATGGTTCGAATGTCTATGCACGGATTGGCAACCAAACCGATCAACAGGTATCGACCTACTATGTGGAGGACGGTTCCTACCTGCGTATCAAGAATTTGAATATTGGCTATACTTTCGGCAAAAAGTATTTCGGCCGGTCGGGAATCAGCAAACTGCGCGTGTACCTGCTCGTCGATAATGTCTATACTTTTACCAAGTATTCGGGACTCGATCCCGAGGTTCGCTCGTATGAGAAGTTCCTGCGGGCACTGGACCAGACCTCGTATCCGCGTACCCGGAATTATATGGCAGGAGTAAACATCACTTTCTAATCTTTAACGATCAAAGAATATGAAACGGTTATTATTATATACATCGTTGCTGGCGACGGGGTTGTTCGTGACCTCTTGTATCGATGATTTCCTGACCCAGTATCCCTATTCGACCACCTCGCCCGAGACTTTCTACAAGACCGAGGCCGATTTCAAGCAGGCGTTGACCGGGTGTTACAGCGTCATCAATACCTCGTCGGTCAACGGCAAGGGTGTGTCGGGAGGCACTTATAATTACGGTCTTGTTTATGCGCTCGAAGGGTGCAGTGACGAGGTAGTTTCCAACAACAGTTCAACGGGGACGCTCTTCGATCTGCTGCGGGCCTCATATCAGACCGACAATGCGGAGATCCGCCAATTCTGGATTGCGTTCTTCGCCGGTATCTCGCGCTGCAATACGCTTATCGGGCAGTTGGACGGCGAGAATGACCTGATGCCAGAACAGCGCACGGCCTACGAAGCCGAAGCGCGGTTCCTGCGGGGCTTCTTTTACCTGCATCTGGCACAAGCCTTCGGCGGCGTCCCCGTCTACGATGCGCCGGCTGTCGGTTCGATGGCGGGGCGCGATAATCTGGAACGTGTCTATACTCAGGTTATAAGGGATTTCAAATATGCTTATGACGAGTTGGAAGACGTGGGTGTTTTTAAATCGAGTGCCAACCATTGGACAGCCGCCGCCTATCTGGGTTCGGTCTATAATTATTTAGCCAGTTGCAAGCGTTACGGTGTCGGGCAGGAGCTGGTTGGGATTCAGCCGTTGAACAGTTTCGGCTGGGTGAATGAAGAGACGATGAGTCTTGCTGCACGCGATATCTTGAAGGAGGTGGTTGAAATGAGCCCCTATGAACTGCTCGACAAAGAAAACTACCGGAAACTTTATTACGAAATGTCGAAAGAAGCGCAGTATAAGGAGTGCCTGCTGATGGCCGAATTTGCCGAGAATACGAAACACTGCATGTTGTCGTACTATGTACTGAGTCCCGTGGGCGATGCCAAGACCGTCGGCGGAAGTTACCAGCGCATGTTTCCGACGATGAAGCTCTATCGCTCGTATGATGACGGGGACCTGCGTCGCGATTACAATATCACAGGTGCCTACAATCCGAATAACCGGTACGGAAGCGATTTGAGCAAGATCCCTTCGGAGACGGTCGACGGTTACAAATACTATGTCCCGGCCGAGTCGTCGGGCATCGCCTCCGGAACTTCCACGGCGCTGTGGTGTACCGGCAAGTTCCGGGTTTCGGACCCGAAGGAGCGTTCCAGTATCAACACCAACCAGTGTGCCATGAACTATCCTCTGATGCGTATGGCCGAGGTCCGATTGCAGTATGCTGAGGCACTCTATTTCACAGGTGATGAGGCCGGTGCCCGCAAACAATTCGATCGGGTCCGTGAACGGGTCCTGGCCGACGGCGTTTCATTGGAAAAGCTCAATGAGACGTATTACCGTCCGGATTTCGTCGAAGAGCTGCTCGAAGAGCGCGGTCGTGAACTCTGCTATGAATCGAAGCGCAAGATCGACCTGATCCGTTTCGGCAAAATCACGGAGGTGATCGAGGATCTTCCTTCGGAGGGCGGTCCCAACAATGTGGTCGCCAGCATCGACCTGTTGAAAGATAATTGGCGGAACTATAAGATATGGCTGCCCGTTCCGCAATTGGAGATAGATTTGAATCCCAATCTCGAACAGAATGCTGTATATGCCGATTAATCCCGGAATGACGATTATGAAAAAAATCCTGTTTTTACTGGTCGCTGGACTATTCGGAAGCTGTTCGGCACGGACGACCACCGCAGATGAGGTACTTCTCGTGAAGACTCCGTCGAAAATTTCCCTCTTCCTGCCTTGTGCGGGACATGACGCCCGTTATATCCGGGTGGATATGGACTATTTCTTCAACCCGGCGAAGCGTACCCGGCTGTGGCGGCTGACACGGGCCTATGATATGGAACGGACCGGGGATTATACTTTCCGAAATCGGCTGAGTAAGGAGTTTGTGTATCCCGGAGAGTGGGAATGTGCGTTCATGCAACTGAAAGAGGGGCGTCGGATGCCTGACTTTACGGGTGGGTTTCATGGATATGAGGAACTGACGGAGGTAGAGATGTTTTTCGACGGAGAGCCGCTGGATCTTGCCCGAAAAGAGAACGGAGTCGGCAGGGAGGTAAAATTCCGACAAAGATCGCAGATGTACGAGTACGGGACGGACCGTCCCATTGCCGAACATGTCAAGGAATTGACATGTTCGGTCGAGGGGATCGAGGTCGCCCAATGGATTACTTGGCTCGAGGAGGTCGAGGTGGGTGACATGAAATTTGTCATGCTACCTATTGCCCGGAGTCTGAGCGACGGCACGCAGATTACCGACCGACTCGTCATGGACGATTCGGAACGGGTTTATGATGTAAGCCGTTCGGATCGGACGCTTTCGGTCGAGGGCCGGGACGTGCGCAAGGTCCGCATTTGGGGCCGTGAAAGTGGTTTGTTCGCGGAGGTGGAAGTGGATTATGAGCCTTGGATGCCCGGAAACCGGTTCTTCTGCAGCATGTATACGCCGCAGGACGGTTACAACAAACTTTATTTCACCCATTGTGAAAATCGGAGTGTATCGCGCGGTGAGGTCTGGAAATCCAGAGCCCGTTACCGGCTGGGGATTCTCGAAAAACAGGGAGGAGAATGATGGATTTTCCGATGAAAAAATTGATTGCAACAGGTTTCGTGACGGTCGGATTGGCGCTTGAGGCGGTGATTCCAACTTTTGCATCCGGCCCTGCGGAATATTATGATCCCGGGGATAATCCGATCTACCGGAGGGGCTGGATCGATTTTAATAAGAATGGCCGCAAAGATGTTTACGAGGATCCGAAGGCCGATCTGGATGACCGGATAGAGGATTTGCTTTCGCAGATGACCCTTGAGGAGAAGACCTGCCAGTTGGTAACGCTGTACGGTTATAAGCGCGTGTTGCAGGATTCGCTGCCGACGCCCGACTGGAAAGAGCAGCTTTGGAAGGATGGTCTCGGGGCCATCGACGAACATCTCAACGGCTTCGTGCAATGGGGAGGTCCTCTGCTCGATTGCAGTTTGGTCTGGCCGGCATCTCGTCATGCATGGGCTATCAACGAAACGCAGCGTTTCTTCGTTGAGGAGACCCGGCTGGGGATTCCCGTCGATATGACCAACGAGGGCATCCGCGGCGTGGAGGCTTACCGGGCGACGAATTTCCCGTCGCAGTTGGGCATGGGGCATACATGGAACCGCGAGTTGCTCCGTAAAACCGGGTATATCGTCGGGCGCGAGGCCCGGCTGCTGGGTTACACGAATATTTATGCCCCGGTTCTCGACGTGGGACGCGACCAGCGCTGGGGACGTTACGAGGAGGTATTCAGCGAGTCGCCTTACCTCGTTGCCGAACTCGGTGTGGCGATGGCTTCAGGTATGCAGACCGATTATCAGGTTGCGTCGACTGCCAAGCATTTTGCCGCTTACAGTAATAACAAGGGGGCTCGAGAGGGGATGTCGCGCGTCGATCCGCAGATACCGCTGCGTGAAGTGGAGAACATCCACCTGATGCCTTTCCGGGAGGTTATCCGGCGCGCCGGGATTCTCGGTGTCATGTCGAGTTACAACGATTACGACGGCGTTCCGATTCAGGGCAGCCGCTATTGGCTTACAGAACGTCTGCGCGATGAAATGGGTTTTCGCGGTTACGTCGTTTCCGACAGTGGTTCGGTGGAGTATCTTCATAACAAGCACCATACGGCTGTCGACCAGTTGGATGCCGTGCGGCAGAGCATTGAGGCTGGACTTAACGTCCGCTGCAATTTCTGGCATCCCGAAACCTATGTGATGCCGTTACGGCAGCTTCTCCGGGATGGACTTGTCAGCGAAGAATTGCTGGATAACCGGGTTCGGGACGTGCTGCGCGTGAAATTCCTCGTCGGGTTGTTCGATAGACCCTATCAGACCGATCTGGCCGCAGCAGACCGTGAGGTAAACGGTTCGCAGCACAACGAGGTTGCGTTGCAGGCTTCGCGGGAATCTATCGTGCTGTTGAAGAATGAGAACCATACGCTGCCGCTCGCTGCCGGGAAGATTCGCCGTATTGCCGTATTGGGGCCGAACGCCGATGCCCGGGGATTTGCACTGGGGCATTACGGACCGTTGGCAGTCGAAGTTACTTCTGTACTTGACGGATTGAAAAAGAATTTAGGTACGCAGTGTGAGATTGTTTATGAGAAGGGTTGTGAACTGGTCGATGTCAACTGGCCTTTGTCCGAGATCTTTCGCGAGGAGATGACTCCGGATGAAAAAGCGGGAATTCTGCGTGCCGCAGAGGTCGCTTCGGAGAGCGATGTGGCCATTGTCGTTTTGGGGGGCAGTTCCCGCACCTGCGGCGAAAATTGCTCGCGGTCGAGTCTTGAGTTGCCCGGTCGTCAGGAGGACCTGCTACGAGCGGTCGAGGCGACCGGAAAACCCACGGTGCTGGTGATGATAAACGGCCGTCCGAACTCGGTTAATTGGGCCGATGCGCATGTCGATGCCATCGTCGAGGCATGGTATCCGGGAGCTCACGGCGGGCAGGCTATTTACGAAGTGCTGTTCGGAGAGTATAATCCTGGGGGTAAACTGACGGTTACTTTCCCTCGGCATGTCGGTCAGATACCCTTTAATTTTCCATATAAACCGGCCGCCAATACCGATGGCGGGCTTACACCGGGACCCGATGGCAACCAGACCCGCGTCAACGGGGCTCTGTATGATTTCGGTTATGGGCTGAGTTATACGACGTTTGAATACACCGATTTGCTGGTTGAGCCGCAGACGATACATGGGGACGAGCCTTTCACGGTTTCGTTCGATGTGACCAATACGGGACAGCGGAGCGGTGATGAGGTGGTGCAACTATATATCCATGACATGCTTTCGACGGTGACCACCTATGAAAAGAATCTGCGCGGCTTCGACCGCGTGCACCTGAGGGCCGGTGAGACGCGCCGCGTGACCATGCAGGTCCGCCCGCAGGATTTGTCGCTGCTAAATGAGCGGATGGAGCGAGTGGTCGAACCCGGGGATTTCGAGGTGCTGATCGGGGCGTCGTCGACCGACATTCGGCTGAAGGCGATCGTTACCGTCGAAGGTGAAGGCGGTGTGATGGCAAAGGAGGAGGTGCATTATCCGCATACGCTTGGTAAGGGCGAGTCGTTGATTCTTTCGATCGGAGGCGATGTCCGGCCTGAAGGGGTGGAGATTCTCTGGTCTGAGGGTTCGCGGGGCACTTTTGAGGTGCAGCTCATGTCGGGCGGCGGCCAGTTCCTGACCGTCGGGAGCTATCCGATACGCTCCGTCCATCCGGGAACCCTCTACCGCTTCCGCCGGACCAATGCCAGTGAAATGCGTATCATGGTTACTGAAGGCGAGGGGCGGATCGAGGCTCTACGCATCACTTGATATGAAATACGAACATGAAGAAATTGTTTATCCTGTTAATTACGACGCTGTTGTTTCTTTCGCCCTGTCAGGTTGTTGCTGATGCTGTTGTCGGCCAGTCCGAAACACAGGCCGCCACAGCGTTGGCCCGGCGCATTCTGCCGCGTCTGAGTTCCAGTATCCGGTTTGTCTACATCCCTTCCGATCGAGACCACTTTGTGCTTGAGATGTGTGGCGACGAGTTGCAGATTGCTGGAAATTCGGCGGTCTCGATGGCTTTCGGGTTGAACTGCTACCTGCGCGATTATTGCCGTATTACGGTGACATGGTACCGGCGTGACAAGATTGACGAGCCGAAGCGGCTGCCGATCGTGGTGGGGCGTATCGAACGCGAGGCGCGGGTTGAAAACCGCTTTTTCCTGAATTATTGCACCTACGGTTATTCGCTCAACTGGTGGCAGTGGGACGAATGGGAACATTTCATCGACTGGATGGCTTTGAACGGTGTTACGATGGCGCTGGCGACTACGGGACAGGAGGCTGTGTGGCAGCGTGTTTGGCGGCAGTTCGGGCTGGATGACGAAACGATCCGCAACTATTTCACCGGACCTTCCTATCTGCCTTGGCACCGTATGGCCAATATTGATACATGGCACGGACCGCTGCCACAGTCGTGGATCGATGGACAGTTGGAGTTGCAGCAGCGTATTGTCGCCCGGGAGCGGGAACTCGGAATACAGCCGATTTTCACCTCTTTCACGGGACATGTACCTAAGGCCCTGAAACAGTTCTTTCCCGATGCGGATATTAAGCGACTCAATCCGTGGACAAGTTTCGAGAAACCTTATAACAGTTATTACCTGAATCCAGCCGAACCGCTTTTTAACCGGATACAACAGGCATACATGCAGGAACAGCGGCGGCTGTTCGGCGAGAGTTCCATATATGGGGTCGATCCTTTCAACGAGCTGGACCCGCCGAGTTGGGACCCGGAATATCTGGCTCGGGCTGCTCGGTTGACTTACGAATCGATCACACGATTCGACAAGAATGCCGTTTGGCTGCAGATGGCTTGGGTATTTTACCACAAACGTAAGGACTGGACTCCCGAACGGTTGAAAGCCTATCTGTGCGCCGTTCCGAAAGGGAAACTGCTGATGCTGGACTACTATTGCGACAAGGTGGAGCTGTGGCGCAGTACGGAATCTTTCTACGGTCAGCCTTTCATCTGGTCCTATCTGGGCAATTTCGGTGGTAATACGATGCTTGCGGGGGATATGAAAGATGTAAGCCGGAAATTGGACCGCGCCTATGTGGAAGCCGGATGTAATTTCGTGGGGATCGGCTGTACGCTCGAAGGGCTGGATGTCAATCCGTTCATGTATGAATATGTACTGGACCGTGCTTGGATACGGGTGTATAACGATGCCGAGTGGATCGATCGGTTGGCAGACCGTCGGAGCGGGTGTGTCGATGCACATTATCGGCAGGCTTGGCAGATTCTTTATGACAAAGTTTACAGGGCTTCGAGCGGAAACCGTTCGGCGGCGGTTTGTGCCCGCCCGAATCTGGAAAGCCGCTCGAAGTGGAGCAGTACGCATACCGATTACGACAATCGGGATTTACTGATGGCTTGGGAACAGTTGACATTCGCCCGGCCGAAGCGAACGCCCTCCAGCCGTTTCGATTGTGTCAACATTCCTCGGCAGTGTCTTGAAAACTATTTCGGGGGGCTGAACAAACTGTGTATTGCCGCTTACCGCAACGGTGATCGGGACGGAGTCGTGAGGCTTTCGTCCCGACTTTTGGAGTTGCTGGACGATATTGATCTATTGGTTGCGACAGATACATATTTTCTGCTTGGAAAATGGATTTCCGACGCCCGTAGGATGGGAACAACTCCCGCCGAGAAGGACTATTTCGAATACGATGCCCGTAACATTCTCACCACTTGGGGTGGTCGGGGATATTCGCTGAATGACTATGCGAACCGTACTTGGTCAGGATTGGTGTCAGGCTACTACAAGGAGCGTTGGAAACGTTTCTACGATCGGCTGCAAAGTGGCGGGAAGTTGGATGAGGAGTCATTGCTGCAAGAATTGCAGGACTTCGAGTGGGAATGGGTCGGCCAGAAGGAGCGTTTCGCGGAACGACCTCGGGGTGATGCTTACAAACTTTGTCAATCGCTTTATGCAAAATATGCGGTCGCAATCGACCGATTTCATACTGAAATGACCAAATGATGAAAATTCGAATATTTCTCTTGTCTTATGCCTTTTGCCTTTGTTATCCCGGTTTAGGGCAGCAGATGTCCTATGGAAACCGTTGTGCGGTGGAATACCAGAAAATCCGGAACTTGGAATATACCGGCTGGGAGAGCAGCGAATCGGACCGGACGCTCGTTGTCGACAGCCTGCGCGGTTTCCGGCCGAAACGGATTCGTCTCACCCGATGGGGCGGACGTCGCGACCTGAAGGAACCGTCGGTCGTCATCGGGCGTTCGGGGTATTTCCGTCTGGGAAAGTTCGACGGTCGTTGGTATTTTATCGATCCCGATGGCGGATGTCTGGTACTGATGGGAATACAGAGTCTCGGCGACTGTGCTGGTATGCTCGGCGAACAGCGGTGGAGCCGGGAGACGGCCCGACTGTTGCGCGAGAACGGTTTCAATTATGTCAATTTCGGAGATTTCACCCTCAAGCACTATACCGATGTCATGTCTCCGGGGTGTGGCGAGCGAATCCTTGATTCCGGCGGCCGGAAGCTGGCCTATATTGATTTAGCCTATATGTTGCGTTCGTTCGTGTGGGATACGGAAATTGACCACCTGAAACTGAATCGGCTGATTGCGGTTTTTCATCCCGATTATTTGAATCATTTGGATAAATATGCCCGTGAGAATTGTGCCAAGTTTCGCAATGATAAACATTGTATAGGCTATTACATCGACAATGAATTGGGATTCATTGGGTGGCGCAAATATTTTGCCAATCAAACGATTTTGCTCCGCAATTTCCTTGGAATGACGGATGCCCGGAATCCGGCTCCGCTTCCCGAGAGCTGTGCTTATGCCAAAGAGGCGGCACTTGAGTTTCTGCGACACCGCGGTGTCGCGCCCGAGGCGATCACCGAAGAAGATGAGGAGGCATTCCGCGCCTATGTCGCCGATTACTATTTTCGGACAGCCTCGGAGGCACTGCGTCGCTACGACCCGAACCACTTAATCTTGGGAAGCCGTCTGCATGGGTTTCCGAAATATGACGAGATTACGGTCCGTGCTTGTGCCCGGTACTGCGATGCACTTTCGATCAATTACTATGGGGTTTGGACGCCCGAAGAGGAGTACATGCACAATTTGGAGCGGTGGAGTGACGGCAAACCTTTTTTTGTTACTGAATTTTATGTCAAGGGAGAGGATGCTGTCCGTAATGGGATTCCTTATGAAAACAAGGAGGGCGGAGGCTGGCTTGTGCGTACACAGGCTGATCGGGGCCGATTTTACCAGAATTTCACTCTTCATCTGCTGCGGGCTCGGAACTGTGTCGGATGGGTACATTTCAAATACCGGGATGCCATATATAGGAATAAGAATGGTGAAGAGGCCTATTGTAACAAAGGTATCGTTTCGGTCGACTGTGAACCCTACACGGATTTTCTGAAAGCCATGAAACAAATTCATGTAAATGCTTATGCCCTGATCGACTATTTTGACCGACGATCAGCCATACCCGAATAAATTATTAGGAAGCAGGCACAATATGTGATCACTATTATCACAATCAGTACACCTTTAGTACACCCTGTGAAAATGAGAAAGCCTCGTAATCAGTCGATTACGAGGCTTAACCAGTGCCCAGGACAGGAATCGAACCTGCACGCCTTGCGGCACACGCACCTGAAACGTGCGCGTCTACCTATTCCGCCACCTGGGCATTTCTGGAATTGTGGTGTGCAAAAGTAATACTTTTTTCTGAATCGCCAACTCTTTTTTCGAAAAAAAACTACTTGCTGAAGAATTTATATTGAAACAGAAGCAGATAGATTACAGCGACGGAGATGTAGGCATCCGCCAGATTGAAGATGGCGCCGAAAAAGTAGTTGTTGCTGTCGACCAGAAAGCGCAGCAGGCGCGGCACGCCGTTCCACTGGAACAGCGGGAAATAGAACATGTCAACCACCTTGCCCATCATGAAGCCGGCGTAATGTCCCCCGAAGTGCGCCACGGTGTAGGGTGTCGATTCGGAGAAGATCAGTCCGTAAAAGGCGCTGTCGAGGATGTTGCCCATGGCTCCGGCGAAGATCAGCGCCAGTCCCACGATCACTCCCTTGGGCGTATCCTTGCGCTTGCAGGTGAGGTGGTACATCAGCCAGCCGATGAATCCGACCATCACGATCCGGAAGACTCCCAGCAGCAGTTTGCCCCAGTCGAAGCCGCCGCGCGAGGCGATGTGCATGCCGAAGGCCGCGCCGTTGTTCTCGATGAACCGCAACTGGAACCAGTCGGGGATGACCATGATCGATTCGTCGAGGTGCATGTGGGTCTTGACCCAGATTTTGAGCGCCTGATCTGCGATGAGCAGCAACAGGATGAGCAGCGATATTTTCTTGAAATTCATAATATGTGGTATTCCGTTGTAAGGGTCGTATAACCGAGGCCCGTCGTCGGCGTGGTCCGGGTTTTGCCGGGGTAGTCTCTCGGGCCGGGGTTTGTCTTGGCAAAAGTAGTAAAAAATCTCATTTTTAACGGCCTTGGGTCGATTTTATCATTCGTGTGACGCGCTTTTGGCAGAAAAATTATACCTTTGAAAAATCTAATGTTTGATGGATTATGAAGAGATTACTACTCATCGGGTGCCTGTTTGCGGCGTTTGCGTGTACGAAGGAGCCGACGAACCTTTCCGGCGGCGATTCCGGTCCGACTCCTCCCCGGATCGTCGGGACCCCTACTTCCGGACTTGCCCTGAAAGGGTCGCTCTCCATAAAACTCACGCCTGAAATGGCGCAGACCGTTGCGACGGCGCAGGCACAGCTTCCGGCTACCCGCAGCGGAGCCGTGACGCGTTCGGGCGTCGGCACGATCGACGACCTCCTGAATGAGATCGGCGCGGAGCATTTCGAGCGCATCATCACCTATAACCCCGAATGGGAGGATATCTACAATGAAACCGGCATCAACCGTTGGTACAGCGTTACGTTCGACGAGAGCGCAGACCTCGGCCAGATCGGGAGCCGTTTTGCGGCGCTGTCCGGCGTCACCGTCGTGGAGTACGGGATCAATCCCGAGTATATCCGGCCGATGAGCGTCGGCCCGGCCATCCCGGCGTCCGGGGACAATCTTCATAGAATGGGCGAAACGCGTGCTGCAACGACGATGAACGACCCTTTGTTGGATTATCAGTGGCATTTCGATAATCCGGGGCCGACCCAGATCTTCAGCCAGCCGAAAGCGGGGGCCGATATCAACCTGCTCGATGCTTGGCAGCTCTGCACCGGCAATGAGGATATTATCGTGGCGGTGATCGATCATGCTGTGCAGACCGACCATCCGGATCTGAAGGCTAATATCTGGAACGATCCGAAGAATTCGCAGGTACACGGTCACAATTTTTGGGACGACTCTTCGGTGCTCGACTGGAAAACGTCCGGTAAGGATGAGAAAGGCAAGGATGTTTATGCCGACCACGGAACGCATGTGGCCGGTGTGATTGCTGCCGTAAACAACAACGGACGGGGCGTCTGCGGCATCGCCGGAGGCCGAAGCAATCAGGGCGGCGTGAAGATCATGTCATGCCAGATCATGGGTTATAGCGAGGGCGCTAAAACCGGGAATAAAAATATCAAGGCTTTCGAATATGCTTGGACCAATGGCGCAGTAATCGCGCAGAATAGTTGGGGGTATCTCCTTCAAGATAACGATGGCAAGCCGATAACTCCGGAGCAGTTCGAGAAGGACTGGAACCAGAATTACGGCCTGATGCGCGATGCGATCGACACGTTTGTCCGGGGAGCGGGCGCCAAGAATCCGAACTCCCCGCTGCAGGGCGGACTGGTAATCTTCGCTGCCGGCAATGACGGAGACATTTACGGCGACGCTGCGATCTATCCGGCGGCTTACAGTCCGATTGTCGCCGTCGGTTCGATGGATTGGAGTTTTCTCCCAGCTTATTACACGGATTACGGTTCGTGGGTAGATATCACGGCTCCGGGCGGGGATTTCATTTCCAGCGACGGCTATGGGGATGGCGGGGTGCTCAGTACGATCCTCTGTGACGATACGATGAATTTTACAGACGGCCGTAAGAATAAAAAGTTGTATGGATATGGCTTTATGCAGGGGACATCGATGGCCTGCCCGCATGTCTCGGGTGTTGCGGCGCTGGGGCTTGCCTATGCCGCCCAAAACGGAAAGAAATATACTCCCTCCGAATTCAAGGCGTTGTTGTTGAGTTCCGTTTACGGTATCGACGACTATTTTACAGGATCGAAAAAGGGAGATCTCCTGCCTATTCCCGACCTCTCCGTTTATAAGCACAAGATGGGCGGCGGCTGTATCGATGCCCTGAAGCTGCTGCTCGCGATCAAAGGCACTCCGGCCGTGTATGTCAAGACCGGGGAGGCTGCGACGGTCGATTTCGCCCGCTACTTCGGCGGCGGCAAGAGCTCCGTGGTGCTGGAATCCGCGAAATTCGCGTCGCCCGCCAACTTGGGTGTCGGTTCCTCGTCGGCCGTTTTCGACGGAACGAAGATCACGTTCAACTGCTCCAAGACGGGCGCTTCGCTGCTTACGATTACGGCCAAGGCCGGTGATACGACCATCGAACAGGAGTTCGCCGTCGTCTCGCGGCCCAATCTGGCCGGCAACGGCGGCTGGCTCTAAGGGACGGACGGTTCGGTACGCTTGCGGCGGGTCTTTCGGGACCTGCCGTTTTCTATTTATTAATATATAGGTATCGGAACCGATTTTGGAAAAAATGAACGATTTTTCAAAAAAAGATCCGGATTTATTTGGAGGTTCGAAAAAAGTCGCTACCTTTGCATCCGCGTTTGAGAAATACCGGTTCTTGCAAAGGTTGAAAGTTTACAATAAAGGAGCTGAAAACCGCGTAAACCGTAAAATTTCGAAAGATGCAAAAGTTCTTGAAAAAAGATTTGCAGGATTGAAAAAGATGACTTATCTTTGCAGTCCTTTCGCACTACAAAATGCGAGACTTTTTCCAAAAGGTTCTTTGAATTACTGATATTATTTTGAGAGAAAAATTGTAGTATTTATCTGTCAATTTCCTTTTAAGGATAAACGAATAGTCAGGACTCTAACAAAACATTATTTTTTATACAATGGAGAGTTTGATCCTGGCTCAGGATGAACGCTAGCGGCAGGCCTAACACATGCAAGTCGAGGGGCAGCGGGATTGAAGCTTGCTTCAATCGCCGGCGACCGGCGCACGGGTGCGTAACGCGTATGCAACCTACCCAGAACAGGGGGATAACACTGAGAAATTGGTACTAATATCCCATAACATCATAAGGGGCATCCCTTTTGGTTGAAAACTCCGGTGGTTCTGGATGGGCATGCGTTGTATTAGCTGGTTGGTGAGGTAACGGCTCACCAAGGCAACGATACATAGGGGGACTGAGAGGTTAACCCCCCACATTGGTACTGAGACACGGACCAAACTCCTACGGGAGGCAGCAGTGAGGAATATTGGTCAATGGACGCAAGTCTGAACCAGCCATGCCGCGTGCAGGAAGACGGCTCTATGAGTTGTAAACTGCTTTTGTACTAGGGTAAACTCAGATACGCGTATCTGACTGAAAGTATAGTACGAATAAGGACCGGCTAACTCCGTGCCAGCAGCCGCGGTAATACGGAGGGTCCAAGCGTTATCCGGATTTATTGGGTTTAAAGGGTGCGTAGGCGGTTAGATAAGTTAGAGGTGAAATACCGGTGCTTAACACCGGAACTGCCTCTAATACTGTTTAGCTAGAGAATAGTTGCGGTAGGCGGAATGTATGGTGTAGCGGTGAAATGCTTAGAGATCATACAGAACACCGATTGCGAAGGCAGCTTACCAAGCTATTTCTGACGTTGAGGCACGAAAGCGTGGGGAGCAAACAGGATTAGATACCCTGGTAGTCCACGCAGTAAACGATGATAACTCGCTGTCGGCGATACACAGTCGGCGGCTAAGCGAAAGCGATAAGTTATCCACCTGGGGAGTACGTTCGCAAGAATGAAACTCAAAGGAATTGACGGGGGCCCGCACAAGCGGAGGAACATGTGGTTTAATTCGATGATACGCGAGGAACCTTACCCGGGCTTGAAAGTTACTGACGATTCTGGAAACAGGATTTCCCTTCGGGGCAGGAAACTAGGTGCTGCATGGTTGTCGTCAGCTCGTGCCGTGAGGTGTCGGGTTAAGTCCCATAACGAGCGCAACCCCTACCGTTAGTTGCCATCAGGTCAAGCTGGGCACTCTGACGGGACTGCCGGTGTAAGCCGAGAGGAAGGTGGGGATGACGTCAAATCAGCACGGCCCTTACGTCCGGGGCTACACACGTGTTACAATGGTAGGTACAGAGGGCAGCTACCCTGCGAAGGGATGCGAATCTCGAAAGCCTATCTCAGTTCGGATCGGAGGCTGAAACCCGCCTCCGTGAAGTTGGATTCGCTAGTAATCGCGCATCAGCCATGGCGCGGTGAATACGTTCCCGGGCCTTGTACACACCGCCCGTCAAGCCATGGAAGCTGGGGGTGCCTGAAGTTCGTGACCGCAAGGAGCGACCTAGGGCAAAACCGGTGACTGGGGCTAAGTCGTAACAAGGTAGCCGTACCGGAAGGTGCGGCTGGAACACCTCCTTTCTGGAGAGTGTGACTATTTCGTCGACAGATAGGTCTGCGATTTTCTCTCGAAATAATCAGTAATTTTTAATGTTATACTCGAGTGGGGTTTTCCCGCGGATACAGTCCCGTAGCTCAGTTGGTTAGAGCACTACACTGATAATGTAGGGGTCTGCGGTTCAAGTCCGCACGGGACTACAACCGATACAACACTCGGGGGATTAGCTCAGTTGGCTAGAGCACCTGCTTTGCAAGCAGGGGGTCAAGGGTTCGACTCCCTTATCCTCCACTCGGAATCGAAAGATTCAACGTACATTGACATATTTAAGGAGATGAGATAGAGTTCCGACACGGATCAATAGGCCGTGTTGGAAGTTGTAAGAAAGTAAATAAGGGCGTATGGGGAATGCCTAGGCTCTTGGAGGCGACGAAAGACGTGGTAAGCTGCGATAAGCTCCGGGGATTTGCAAACAAGATTTGATCCGGAGATTTCTGAATGGGACAACCCGCTGGGTAGAAGATCCAGCATCCGGCAACGGAAGCCAACCCTCTGAACTGAAACATCTTAGTAGGAGGAGGAAAAGAAAGAAACATCGATTTCCTAAGTAGCGGCGAGCGAACGGGAAACAGCCTAAACCGGTTTTGTTACGGCAAAGCCGGGGTTGTAGGACTGCAACATTCAACTGACAACGAACTGGAATGTTCTGGAAAGTTCATCCATAGAGAGTGAAAGACTCGTACAGGTAAGTTTGTCAAGCGATAGCAGTATCCTGAGTAGGGCGGGACACGAGGAATCCTGTCTGAATCTGCCGGGACCACCCGGTAAGGCTAAATACTCCCAAGAGACCGATAGTGAACCAGTACCGTGAGGGAAAGGTGAAAAGAACCCCGAACAGGGGAGTGAAATAGAACCTGAAACCATACGCTTACAACCTGTCGGAGCAGCTTCGTGCTGTGACGGCGTGCCTATTGAATAATGAGCCTACGAGTTACTAATCACTGGCGAGGTTAAGTGCAAGGATGCACGGAGCCGAAGCGAAAGCGAGTCTGAACAGGGCGGCTAGTCAGTGGTTGTAGACGCGAAACCTTGCGATCTACCCTTGAGCAGGTTGAAGGTTGGGTAAAACCAACTGGAGGACCGAACGAATAAGCGTTGAAAAGCTTCTCGATGACTTGAGGGTAGGGGTGAAAGGCTAATCAAGCTGGGAAATAGCTCGTACTCCCCGAAATGCCTTTAGGGGCAGCGTTGTAATTAAGAGTCTACTGGAGGTAGAGCTACTGATTGGATGCGGGGGCTTCACCGCCTACCAAATCCTGACAAACTCCGAATGCCAGTAGTATGATTTACAGCAGTGAGCGACCGGGTGCTAATGTCCGGTTACGAGAGTGGAACAACACAGACCAGCAACTAAGGTCCCGAAGAGTATACTAAGTTGATCTAACGATGTTTTGCTGCAGAGACAGCTAGGATGTTAGCTTGGAAGCAGCTATTCATTCAAAGAGTGCGTAACAGCTCACTAGTCGAGCGGCAAAGCGTGGATAATAAACGGGCATCAAGTATACCACCGAAGTTCTGGGCACGAGAGTGCGGTAGGGGAGCATTCCATTGACGTCGAAGCCATTCCGCGAGGATAGGTGGAGTTTATGGAAAAGCAAATGTAGGCATGAGTAACGATAATGCGGGAGAGTAACCCGCACACCGCAAGACCAAGGTTTCCTGATCAACGCTAATCGGATCAGGGTTAGTCGGGTCCTAAGGGTAAGCCGAACGGTGATCTCGATGGATAATCGGTTAATATTCCGATACTGACATATACCTCGATGGAGAGACGAAGGAACGTAAGTGACGCCGCCTGACGGAATAGGTGGTTAAAGGGCGTAGGTATAGGGACAGATTAAGAGTTAGTCCTTGCTGAAACCTGACAGTACGGAGCGGCTACGGCCAATCTGATAGTTCACCCAAGTCGACTTCCAAGAAAATCTTCTAAGTTTAAGTATATGTTACCCGTACCGTAAACCGACACAGGTGGTCGAGGAGAGTATCCTAAGGTGCTCGAGTGAATCACGGTTAAGGAACTAGGCAAATTAACCCCGTAACTTCGGGAAAAGGGGTCCCTATGAAAGTAGGGCGCAGCGAAGAGGTCCAGGCGACTGTTTATCAAAAACACAGGGCTCTGCAAATTCGAAAGAAGACGTATAGGGCCTGACACCTGCCCGGTGCTGGAAGGTTAAGAGGGGATGTCATCGCAAGAGAAGCATTGAATCGAAGCCCCAGTAAACGGCGGCCGTAACTATAACGGTCCTAAGGTAGCGAAATTCCTTGTCGGGTAAGTTCCGACCTGCACGAATGGTGTAACGATCTGGACACTGTCTCAACCGTGAGCTCGGTGAAATTGTAGTCCCGGTGATGATGCCGGGTACCCGCAACGGGACGAAAAGACCCCGTGAACCTTTACTATAGCTTAACGCTGAATTTGGGTACATAATGTGTAGGATAGGCCGGAGACTTTGAAGCGGGTACGCCAGTATTCGTGGAGTCAACGTTGAAATACGGCCCTTTGTGTACTTGGATTCTAACCCTGCAAAGGGGACACCGTTTGGTGGGTAGTTTGACTGGGGTGGTCGCCTCCAAAAGCGTAACGGAGGCTTCCCAAGGTACCCTCAGCACGAATGGTAACCGTGCGTAGAGTGCAATAGCATAAGGGTGCTTGACTGTGAGACCTACAAGTCGATCAGGTGCGAAAGCAGGGTATAGTGATCCGGTGGTTCTGTGTGGACTGGCCATCGCTCAAAGGATAAAAGGTACTCCGGGGATAACAGGCTGATCGCCGCCAAGAGCTCATATCGACGCGGCGGTTTGGCACCTCGATGTCGGCTCGTCACATCCTGGGGCTGGAGAAGGTCCCAAGGGTTCGGCTGTTCGCCGATTAAAGTGGCACGCGAGCTGGGTTCAGAACGTCGTGAGACAGTTCGGTCTCTATCTGTTGCGGGCGTAGGAAAATTGAGGGGTCCTGACTTTAGTACGAGAGGACCGAGTTGGACGAACCTCCGGTGTATCGGTTATGCTGCCAAGTGTACCGCCGAGTAGCCGCGTTCGGTTTGGATAAGCGCTGAAAGCATCTAAGCGCGAAGCCATCCCCAAGATAAGTTTTCCCTTGAGGGGCGTAGGAGACTACTACGTTGATAGGCTGCAGGTGTAAAGACAGTAATGTCAAAGCCGAGCAGTACTAATTACCCGAACGGCTTTTTTACAGCAATTCTTTATCTCATTTCCCTGATATGTCAACTCATACCGAGTGCGACGGATTGTGATGATCTAAAAGCATCACTCGCACGGCTTCGATAGATTGAAGCAAAGGTTCTTTTAGGTGGTTATAGCAGTGAGGTTCCACCTCTTCCCATTCCGAACAGAGAAGTTAAGCTCACTTACGCCGATGGTACTGCGGTTTTCCCGTGGGAGAGTAGGTAGCCGCCTCTTCAAGGTCAGATCGAAAGGTCTGACCTTTTTTTGTACCCTCATCTCTGCGCGGGGACTGTTCGATTGCTCCGGAAAGTTGAAACGTCCGGTTTTGAAGAGCAGTATTGACATTCCCGCCCCGCTGTCCCCGCCCTTTCCCGAGGGGCTTTTTTGTTTTGGGTGGACGCGCAGAATTGTTGCGGATATGTACTGCGTTGACATCGCACCCTAAAGCCGCTTTCTTAAAGCGGATCGCCTACTTCTATGCGAGGCGGGATAACGCAAGGGCGCATAAAACCGCTTTTTTAAAGCCGCTTCTTTGCAGCTTTGAGGTACTCGCTGACCGTGAGGGGTTCGGGGCGCCGGCGGAATTTTTGGACGATCTTTTCCCGGACGAGGTAGTAACTGGCCCGCAGGGTCCGGCGTATCTCGGTGATTCCCCGGCGGGGCGGGAATATCTTCATCGTCATTTCCCGGTCCCATTTCTGGGTGAAGAAACGGCTGTAATAGTCGTCTTTAGGATTTATCAGACACTCGAAATCGCCCTCCCACTCGATGCGGTTGAGCATCAGGTTGGGCTCCGAGACGTAGAGCATCTTGAACGGCAGCGACTGATAAGGCAGGTAGTTGAGAAAAACTTCGCCGTAGTTGTTGCGGTAGTTGCCGGGCATTCGTGACTTTTCGTAAAAGACCAGCTTGTTGTCGACCAGCAGGATCACCCATTTGTGCGATTCCTTGGGAAACATCAGCTCCCCGAGCATACTCGGAGTCTCGATGTACCCGCGTTTCCCGACCCGCACGATCTCGGCGATGAACTGCTCGGGATTTTCCGCGTGTTCGAGCACCTGATTGCAGATTACATAGTCGAATGCCTTCTCGCCGAAGGGCAGCAATTCGCCGTCGGCCTTGATGAACTGCTGGTGGGGGTAGATCAGTATCTCGCCGCAGCGGTGCGTGTTGTCCTGCGTGTATTTGTCGGCAATGACGTCGGAACGGTACATGGGATTATGCCCCGAGCCGATTTCGAGAACCATATCCTTCCGTTTGATCGACAGGTCGTGACGCCCCAGTGGATGACGGGTGATCATACTACATTTTCCATCGTTTGAGGTGCGGGAAAAACTCCCGCATGCCGGCGACAGCCTCTTCACGGGTGTAGCTGCGGCCATCCTCATGCTTGAATTCCTCGTGGAACTGGGCGCAGGTCTGGATCATCTCCTCCATCGAGCACTTCTGGGCGAAAGCACCGTCCTTGTAACAATAGACGCAGTATTCGTTGCTGGGAGTTCCGTCGGCCTCGGTGCCGAAATGTTCCGGAGCCGTCATGGGCATACCGCAACTCTGGCAAAAATTCATCTCTTCAGGTGTCATATTCTCCGATTTGAAGATTCCGTGTCGCGGCCGAAATGGCAACGGCGGAACCCGATTTATACAAAGATATAAAAAAGAACAGACGGCTCCAAAACCGAATTGTATGCGGTTCGGCAAAACTTTCCGACTGATAAAAGGGCCGTTACGACCCTAAAGATAGACAAATTCTGTTTCCGGATACGTTTCGGGCGTATAAATCGACTTTTCTAAAGCCGTTTTTCCGATTGTATGAATCCGAGGATGGCCTGTGCCGTGGCTTCGGGTTCCTCGAGGAAACCCATGTGTCCCGAATTTTCGAGCCATACGACCCGGGCTTCGGGGTGTTCGGCAACCATCTTTTCGGCGGCCTCGGCGGGGATGTATCCGTCCTTGCGGCCGAGGATGAAGAGCACGGGAACGTCGGTTTTGCGCAGCATCTCATTGTAGTCCCTGCGGGCGGTCATGCCGTTCAGCAGGGCGACGATCCCTTCGTCCTCGGTGACGAAGACCTGCTCGGTGAGGTCCTCGATGTAATCTTTCATCCGGACACGGTTCTCCTCGGCGAATCCCGCTTCGGGGGCTACGCGGGCCAGCAGTTCCTTCTTCCCGGCCTTCACGAGCGCGATTTCGCGGCGGCGGTTCTCGGCCTTCTCCGGCGTATCGGCATTGGGCGTCGAACTGAGCAGCACCACGCCGTCGAGCATTTCGGGATGGCGTTCGCAGAAAGCCAGCGCGACGTAACCGCCCATCGAGTGACCCACGAGCGTGCAGCGTTCGATCCCCAGCTCCCGGAGCCCGTCGGCCACGGTGTCGGCAAGGAACTCCATCGAGTGTTCCTCGCCCGTGACGACCGAGATGCCGTGGCCGGGCAGGTCTAACGTAACCACCCGCAGTTCCTTGTAGAGGAATGGAATAAAATCTTCCCAGACGAGCATCGATTCGAGGTAGCCGTGCAGCAGCACGACGCATTTGTCCCCTTGCCGGGAGTCGCAGACGTGCAGGGCTGTCGGCCCTGCCATAATGAATTTTTCGATCATCGAATTCGCGTTTATTCCTCCTCTTCGTCGAGGTAATCGAGCACTGATTCGCGCTTGAGGGGCAGTATCTCGTCCTCGTCTTCGTCGAAACTGCTGTACAGCGCGTGGCGCTCCTTGCCGCTTTTGCGTATCGGCTCGAGGCGTTTGGCTTTCCGAAGTTCGTCCGCCTCGTGTTCGCGGATTCCCTTTTGTGTTTTCATGGGGAAAAACTGGTTTGTTTAGAAATTTTCGCTGTCGAACACCCCTCCGAAGACCCGGCGTGCCGGGCCCGTCAGGCGGATGTCCGTGTAGGTCTGTGTTCCCGGTTCATGCGAAAACCGTACCGCAAGTTCTCCTCCGGGGACCGAAACCGCATAGTGCGCGGTTTGGGGCTGGAAGACGAAACTGGCGACGATAGCGGCGGCTGTGGCTCCCGTGCCGCAGGCGAGGGTCTCGTTCTCCACGCCGCGCTCGTAGGTGCGCACGCTGATGGCGCCGTTGCCCGTGATGTGCACGAAATTGACATTCGTACCCTGCGGGAAGCGTGTCGTGTCGCGGCGGATGATGCGTCCGCGGCCGGTGACGTCGACCAATGCGAGGTCGTCGACGAACTCCACATAGTGGGGGACTCCCGTGTTGAGAAACCACCAGTCCCCGCCCGTGCGGATCTCCCGGACGGCGGTCATTCCCAGTTCGATCTCTCCCGCGGGTCCTTTCGAACGGCAGATGCGGGCGGTGTGGAGCCCATCCGCGGCGTCGAAATACTTGGTTTCGCCGCCGATGCCGAGGTGCTGGGCGAACAGCGCGAAACAACGGGCACCGTTGCCGCACATCTCGCCTTCCGACCCGTCGGCGTTGTAGTAACGCATCGAGCAGTCGATCTCGGCGCTGCGCGCGAGGGTCATCAGGCCGTCGGCGCCGATGCCGAAATGACGGTCGCACAGACGGGCGATCACCGCCGCATCGGGCGTGAAGACGCCGTCGCGGTTGTCGATCAGGATGAAGTCGTTGCCCGCACCCTCGTATTTTGCAAATGCTGTCTGCACTTTTGAGGTGGTTATCTACCGACAAAAATAGTAAAACTTCTAAAAGTTTTGCTAATTTTGTGAAAAATATCCGCGGCGCTGCCCGCCGGCGCGCAGTTATGTGTTACACCGGTAAAAAAATCCCTTTATGAAAAGTGTGCTTTTCAAGCATCGTTCGATACGCAAATTCCTTTCGACGCCCATTCCCGAGGATATCCTGCAGGAGTGCCTCGAGGCCGCCTCGCGCGCCTCGACCTGCGGCAACATGCAGCTCTATTCGCTGGTGGTGACCCGCGATCGGTCGCTGCGCGAGAAACTTGCGCCGTGTCATTTCAACCAGCCGATGGTCCGCGAGGCTCCGTGCGTGGTGACCGTCTGCGCCGATGTCCACCGCTTCACGATGTGGTGCGAACAGCGCGACGCCGCTCCCGCCTACGACAATTTCGCTTGGTTCCTGAACGCTTCGACCGACGCCCTGCTGGCGGCGCAGAACCTCTGCGTCGAGGCTGAAATGCACGGGCTGGGCATCTGCTACCTCGGCACGACGATCTACACCGCGGGTGATATTTCGCGTATTCTGGAGCTCCCGAAAGGGGTTATTCCGCTCACCACCGTGGTCATGGGCTATCCCGACGAATCGCCCGAGCTGACCGACCGCCTGCCGCTGGAGGCTGTGGTCCACTATGAAAAATACACCGACTATACCGCCGCCGAGATCGACGAACTGTGGGCCGAACGCGAGGAGTCGGACCTCACGAAGCGCCTGTTGGAGGAGAACGGTCTGCCGAATCTGGCGAAGGTCTTCACCGAGCGTCGTTATGTGCGCAAGGACAACCTTGCCATTTCGAAATCCTATTTCGCCCTGCTGAAAGAGAAGGGGTTCTTCAACAACTGATATGGTGCGTAGGGTGTGCCGCATATTCGCCGCCGCGGCGCTGGGTCTTCTCGGCTCGGCCTGCAGCGTCACGCGCCACATCCCCGAAGGGCAGTACCTCGTGCAGCAGGTGAAGATCGAGGACGACCGCGCGACCCCCCGCCGGGAGCGTATCACGGCGTCCGATCTGGAGAAATACATCCGGCAGACTCCCAACAAGCGATTCCTCGGGACCAATTTCTATGTCTGGCTCTACGAGCAGGCCAATCCGTCGAAGGACAATCGCTGGAACAACTGGAAGCGCAAGATCGGGCAGGCCCCCGTGCTGCTGGAGATGGGGCTGACGGAGAAGAGCGCCGAGAACCTGAAGGTCTACATGGACTCGAAGGGATTTTTCAATTCGCAGGCTTCGTTCGAGGTCGACACCACGTCGCGCCGCAAGCGGGCCCGGATCACCTACCGCACGCATCAGGGCGAACCCTACCGCATCGACTCGATCTCCTACGAATTTCAGGACAAGTTCCTCGAGCAGATCGTGCTGCCCGATACGGCGAATACGCTGCTCCGCCGGGGGAACATCTACGACGTCACGGTGCTCGATGCCGAGCGGGAGCGCATCGCCTCCTACCTCAAGGAGCGGGGTTATTACAACTTCTCGGTCAACAATATTATGTTCTGGGCCGATACGCTGGGCGGCAACCGCGAGGTCGACCTGCGCGTGGTCGTCAAGCAGTACCTTACGGGCTACAACGCCCGCGGACAGGCCGTTATGGACAACAACATGGTCTACCGCATCGACAAGATCAATATCTTCCCGGGCTACGACCCGACCGTCGCGCGGACCGACACCACGCTGGTCTCGCGCCTCGATACGCTCTATTACCGGGGTCTGAACATCATCTACGAGAAGCGTCCCAACCTGCGCCCGTCGGTGCTCCGGCAGGCCGTGCCGCTCTATCCCAATTACGTCTATAACTCGGCGCAGGTCAACCGCGCCTATACCGATCTGATGGCTCTCGGGTATTTCAAGAGTGCCAAGATCGCCTTCGAGGAGCAGCCCCGGCCGGTGGACGACACGACCTACGTCTCCTTCATCGGCGCTACTGCCGATTCGACCCGGACGATCTATACCCGCGAGGGTTACCTTACCTGCAACATCCTCTGCACGCCGACGCTCAAGCAGAGCGTCAAGATCGATCTCGAGGGAAGCACCACGTCGAGTTTCTACGGACTGAAAGCCACCCTCGGTTACCAGAACCGCAATATTTTCCGCGGGGCGGAGTCGTTCGACATCTCCTTTACGGCGGGTTACGAGTTCATGAAAGCCCCCGATGCCAAGAAGAAGCGGGCCACGGAGTTCGGCGTTACCACGGGCCTGACTTTCCCGCGCTTCCTCTTTCCCGGGCGTTTCCGCACGGTGAATCAGCCGAAGACCAAGGTCGAGTTGTCCATTAATTTTCAGGACAGGCCCTATTATGCCCGTACGCTTTCGAGCGCCGGCATCACCTATATGTGGACCAACAACCGCTATTCGTCGTTCTCGCTGCGGCCGATCGACATCAACGTGATCGACATGACGCGGCCCGTGGACCCTGAGTTTCTGGGCAGTACTCAGAACAAGTACCTGATAAACAGTTTTAAAACCCAGTTCATCGGCGGCCTTTCGTTCGGTTACAGCTACAACAACCAGCGCAAGAACCTCGGGGGCAATGCCACGAACATCCGCTTCAACGGCGAAACCGCCGGCAACCTGATCGACGCCGTCGAGCATATGTTCTTCTCCCCGGCCAAGACCAAGGATTATTATACGATTTTCGGTATTCAGTATTCGCAGTATTTCCGTACCGATCTGAGTCTGAGCCGCAAGATCATGCTGGGAGATGTTACGGCGCTGGTGGGACGTCTCTACGGCGGTGTGGCGATGGCTTACGGCAACTCTGAATCGGTGCCGTTCGACCGCCAGTTCTACTGCGGCGGCAGCAACGGCATGCGCGGCTGGACGCCCCGAACCCTCGGACAGGGCTCGGTGGCCAACCCTCACAACGACTATCCGGTGCAGACCGGCGATGTGAAACTGGAGGCCAATCTCGAACTGCGCTTCCCGGTCTGGGGGATCATCCACGGAGCGACCTTCTTCGACTTGGGCAATATCTGGTACATCCGGGAGAATCCGAAAGAGTATTCCGACGATGCGGTCTTCCGCTTCAACCGGTTCTACAAGCAATTGGGATTCAACACGGGTCTGGGCCTGCGTTTCGACATCAAATTCGCCGTGCTGCGCCTCGACTGGGGTATCCAGCTCCACAATCCCAACAATCCCGCCGGCGAGCGGTGGATTCACAATTTCCGCTGGAAGAATACCGCCCTTAACTTCGGCGTCGGCTATCCGTTCTGATGTTTTCGATGATTGCGGCGCACCTGCCGCACATCCCTTAAATCCCCGAACGGGATGTACTTCTCGGTACTACCCGTCCGGGGATTTTTCACGATACACGGTATCTGCACCGCACTGATCGAAAACAACTGCGCCTGCCGGCTTATTGCTTGGCTTTATACTGCGACGGCGACATGCCGGTGTTGCGTTTGAAATAGCTGCCGAAAAACGACTGGTTGGGGAAATTGAGGTAGTAGGCGATCTCCTGTACGCTCATGTTCGAGTATTTGAGCAGCGTCTTGGCTTCGAGGATGACGTAGCTGTCGATCCATTCCGACACCGATTTGCCGCTGATGCGCTTGATGAGCGTGGTGAGGTATTTGGGCGTGATGCACAGTTGCCGGGCGTAGAACCCCACGCTGCGTTCGCGGATGTAATGTTCGCCGAGCAGCTCGGTGAACTGCTTGAAATACTCCTCGGCCCGGTTGTGCATGGGATTCTCCACCTCGGGATGCTCCTCGATGTAATGGGTCAGGATGTCGCCGACCTTGTAGATCGTCGCGGCGATCAGCCCGCCGACGATCTCTATCGCGAAATCGGTCTCGGGGCCTTCGAGTTCCTGTTCGACCATCGAGATGAAGCTGCGCAGCGAGGTGCACTCCTTGTGTGTGAGCTCCATGCAGGGGCGCGAACCGAATTGCAGGAAGAGCGGCATCATGTGCTTGGTGTCGATGTTGATGCGCCGCAGGAAGTCCGGCGTGATGACGAGGACATGCACCTTGAAGCTGTTATTGGACTGTACCTGCAATATGTGCTTCGGCTCGAAGATGAAGAGCGAGTCTTTTTTCAGCCGGTATTCCTTCAAGTTGGAGGTAAAGGTCGTTTCGCCTTCGGTGCATACGCCGATGACGAAAGCGTCGAGACGTCCCGGGAACCGGAATATCTCCATTTGGGAGGCACTGTTGGCGGCGATGCATTCACCCAGCAGGCCGGGACGTTTCTCGCCGCCGGACATGGCGATCAGCTCACTGAGGGTAAAGCTCGTGATCGGAGCTTCTGTGGTTTTTCTGTTCATAGCGTCACTTAATTTCCGACAAATATAGTAATAAAAATATTCGATATGGTTCATAAGGTTTGATTATTCGACCTTTCGATCACCTCGGGCGCGTTTTTGAACTATGATGCGCAAAAAAGAGCGCCGGTCGTTGTCGGACCGGCGCTCTTTGCGGGTTATCTCTGACCCGGCGGTGTGTTCCGCGGGGCTTGTGTGTCTGCTTTTTATTTGGCGGGAGCGGCTGCGGGAGCATCGGTGATGCCCAGCTCCTTCTTCACCAGAGGAGCGATGTCGGTCAGCGTAGCCTCGTCGAAATAAGCCAGCGAACCGGTCGAGGTGTCGAATACGACCGTGTATGCATTGGCGGCCGAAATCTTGTCGATGGCAGCCTTGGCCTTGTCGATGATCGGCGAGAGCAGCTCGTTCTGCTTTTTCTGATAGTCCTGCTGTGCGCGCTCCTGAAACTCGCGGCTGCGGTTCTGCAGGTCCTGCAACTCCTTCTCCTTCATTTCACGGACTGCGTCGTTGTAGGTGTTGAGATTCTTCTGATACTCCTGCAGTTTGTTGTTGAATTCGACGTTCATCGTCTCGATGTTGTCCTGTAGCTCCTTGGCATAGGTCTCCATGTTCTCCTGCATGGTCTTGGTCTCAGGCATCGACATGATGATCTCTTGGGTGTTGATACGTCCGAACTTCTGGGCGAAGAGCGTCGTGGAACCCATAACCAGCGCAACAGCGAGGGTCAGTTTAATTGCTTTTTTCATACGAATTTATCAGTTAATGTTTTGATGTCATTTCTTCTTCAGGGCATCGATCACCTGCTGTGTCCGCTCGACCGAGGGGTTGTTGTAGAGCAGTGTGGGGTTGTTCGCCGAGTCGAGCACCAGATCGGCCCCGACCTGCTTGGCATAGGCCTCGATAGCCGCGAAGACCTGCTTCTGGATGGGGCTGATCATTTCGACCCGCTTTTTCATCAGCATACCCTCCTGTCCGAACAGGCTCTCCTGATACTCCTGAGCCTCCTTTTCTTTCTGGAGGATGGCGTTCTCGCGCACCTGACGCGATGCGGCGGAGAGCGACGTCTTTTGGATCTGGTAGTTGTTGTAGAGCGTCTCCACCTCCGCGAATTTGGTATCCACCTGCGTCTGGTACTGCTTGGCGAGCTCATCCAGATCGGAGATAGCCGTGTTGTAAGCGGCGATCGACTTGAAAACTTTTTCGCTGTTGACGATTATGTAGTTCTGGGCCGCCAGAGTCCCTGCCGTCAGAACGAATGCCGCAATTAAAATCAGCCGTTTCATAATCCTGTTATTTTAAGTTAATATTCAGCCGGTTTCCCGGGTTTTTGCTGTAAATATAACTCTTTTCTTTCAAATTTATTGCCACTCGCCTGTTTAAGTCCCCCTTTTCAAAGGGGGATTCGGAGGGATTTTCAATATCGCTCCCCTCCGGGCTGCAATTTTTGCTCAGGCTAAAATTGTTGTCCGAGTACGAAGTGGAACTGGCTGCCGCTCTTGGTCGTGGAGTTCGCGGGGGGATCGAATCCGTATCCCCAGTCGATGCCGAGCATACCCACCACGGGCAGATAGAGGCGGACGCCGAAGCCGGCCGAACGCTTGATCCGAAAGGGCGAGAACTTCTTCCACGAGTCGAATGCGTTACCGCCTTCGAGGAATCCGAGCACATAGATCTGCGACGAAGGTTTCAGGATGATCGGGTAGCGCAGTTCGGCGGTGTACTTGTTGTAGCCGCGGGAATAATAGCTCGACGGGTCGAGCGCACCGTCCTCGTAACCGCGCATCGAGATGATGTCGATACCGTATATATTGTATCCCGACATGCCGTCGCCGCCGACTTCGAAGCGCTGGAAAGGCGAAACCTTATTCTTGTTGTAGCTTCCGAGGTATCCCATCTCGGCCTTGAGCATCAGCACGAGGTTCGAGTTGCGCAGGAATCCTTGGAACCACTGTGCCTTGAACTGCCATTTGTGGAACTCGATCCAGCGGTAGCGGTCCTGATCGGACATCGACTGGTCGCTGTAATCCTTACCGTCCCAGAGCGAGTAGGGGAGCGTGGCCTGCACCGAGGCGCTGAACTCCGAACCGCGGCGCGGGTAGATCGGCTGGTCGACCGAGTTGCGGGCCAGCACCAGCTTGAGCGACAGCAGGTTCGAGTTGCCGTTCTCCACGACGAATCCCGTCCAGTTCTTCAGGTTGTAACGCTCGTAGCTGGCCTCGGCATAGAATGTGAAATAGGGGTCGGGCCAGTTCAGGCGCTTGCCCAGACCGGCGGCCAGACCGTAGGTGCGGAAATACTGCGTTGCCGACTGCCACACATAGTAGGCATTGTTCTGCTCGGAGAAATGTGCCGAAAGGGTGAACGAGTTGGGTTTCTTGCCGCCCATCCAAGGGTCGGTGAAACTGAACGCGAACGCCTTGTAATAGGTACCGTTGGTCTGTGCCGAGAGCGACAGCCGCTGGTTCTGGCCCATCGGGTAGGGGCGCCATGCGCCTTTCTTGAACGCATTTTTGATCGAAAGGTTGTTCAGCGTGATACCCACCGAACCCACGAAGGTTCCCGAGCCCCAGCCGCCGGCGATGTTGAACTGGTCGGAAGCCTGCTCCTCGAGGGGCCAGTTGACGTTCACCAGTTCATTCGAGACGGGCTTGATGTCGGGCATGACGGCCTCGGGGTTGAAATGGCCCATCGAACCCAGCGTACGGATGGTCTGCATCAGCAGCGAACGGTTGTACAGTTCGCCCGGGCGGGTGTAGAGTTCGCGGCGGACCACTTCGTCGTCGACGCGCTGGTTGCCCGTGATGCCGACCTCGTTGATGGTGAACTGCTTGCCCTCGAACACCTTGACCTCGATGTCGATCGAGTCGGGGGCGATGATCACCTCCGCGGGTTCGATCTGCGACATCAGGTAGCCCTCGTTCTGGTAGAGCGACTTGACCGACATGTCCTCGGGGTTCTCCTCCTTGCCGATTCCCAGCCGCTTGTGCATCGATTTCTTATCGTAGGTGTCGCCTTTCTTGACGCTGAACATGCGCTGCAGGTCGTCGGTTTCGTATACCGAGTTGCCGACCCACGACACGTTGCGGATGTAGTATTTGTTGCCTTCCGAGACGTCGATGTCGATGCCGATGCGTTTCTCGTTGATCGGGTAGATCGAGTCGCTCACGATGGTGGCGTTCCGGTAACCCTTCGAGTTGTAGAAGTCGATCAGCAGCTCCTTGTCGGTTTCGTAGTCGCCCTCGTTGAGCTTGGCGCCCTTGAAGAAGTTGATCGATTTCTGGTGGGTTTTCTTGAATGTGCGGCGCAGGCGCTTGTCCGCGAACTGCTCGTTGCCCGTGAAGTTGATCTTGCCGATCTTGACCTTCGACTTGCGGTCGATGAGGAACGTGACGGTCACGGCCTGTCCGGGACGGAGCGTGTCGTTGTCGATACGCACGCCGACCTCCGTGTTGCGGAAACCCTTTTCGGCCCAATACTGCTTGATGAGCTTCTGGTTCTTGTCGATGACGTAATCCGAGAGTTCGCTGCCGCGCTTGAGCTTGAGTTTCTCCAGCAGGTCCTTCTTCTTGCCCTTGGTGATGCCCTCGAACTCCCAGTTGTAGACGCGGGGGCGCTCCTTGAGGAACACCTCCAGATCGAGGCTGTCGCCCTCGATCTCGGCGCCGATCTTCACGTCCGAGAAAAACCGCTGGCTCCACAGCCGCGAGATGGCGTTGGAGATGAAGTTACTCGGCAGATAAATCGAGTCGCCCTCGATCAGTCCGGCAGACGACTTGATAATGTCGGGATTGAGGTACTGCACGCCGTGGACGTTGACGTTGCGAATGTGGTAGAGCCTGGGCGCACCCTCGTTTTTATACATCGGGGCATTTTCGGAAATCGCAGGCTTCGGAGCCGCCGTCGTGTCCTGCGGATTCTGCTCCTGGGCGAATATATTCGAGCAGCAAAGCACGAGGGCAGCCGCTGCCGTGAATATCTTACCGGAATAATTCATCTATTGTAAATATAGCTAATTTCATTTATTTAACCAGTCCGAAGCGGCGGTCGCGCCGTGCGTACTCCTCTATGGCCGCGTCAAAATCCCGTTCCGTGAAATCGGGCCACAGCACTTCGGGGAACCAGAGTTCGGCATAGGACGCCTGCCACAGCAGGAAGTTGCTCAGCCGCTGTTCGCCGCTGGTGCGGACGATCAGGTCGGGGTCAGGGTAGTGGGCCGTGTCGAGCGAGGTGCTGACCGTGCCCTCGGAAATCTCCGCGGGGGCGATCTCCCCGGCCTCCACGCGGCGGGCGATCCGCTGCACGGCGCGCGTTATTTCGTCGCGCGACGAGTAGTTGAGCGCCAGAATCAGCGTCAGCGTCCGTCCTCCGGCGGTCCGTTCCTCGGCTTGGGCCAGATAGCGCTGGACCTTCTCCGAAAACCGGCTTCTGTCGCCGATCATGCGTACCTCGACGCCTTGGCGGATCAGTTCGGGCGTTTCGTTCACGACGCTCTGGCAGAAAAGTTCCATCAGCGCATCGACCTCCCCGGAGGGACGGCCCCAGTTCTCCGTCGAGAACGCGTAGAGCGTCAGGTACTTCACACCCCAGCGGGCAGCGGCGCGCAACGAAGCCCTTACGGGTTCCACACCCGCGGCATGACCCTCGTAACGCTCTTTGCCGTGCAACCCGGCCCAGCGGCCGTTGCCGTCCATAATGATGGCGACGTGTTGCGGTATGCGTTTCTGCTCGCTCATATTAGGGCACAAATATAGGGAAAAATTCTATTAACTTAAGGAAAAAACGATTAAAGATTAACTGCGGATGTCGATTCCCCACATCATCTTATTCCGTAACGTGTCGTAAAATGATATATTGTGCGGTACGGCCAAAAAAATCTGCTGTTCGGCCCGCCTGACGGTGAAGGCCGCGCCGTGCGAAATCCGGTATGTGCGGTCGTCCAGCGTGACGAACGCGTCGGAACGCCGGGCGTTGACGCGCAGCGAGATGACGCCCGAATCGGGGATCACCACCGGACGCATCGTGAGGTTGTGCGGGGCGAGGGGCGAGATGACGAGGCACCGGCACGTCGGGGCCACGACGGGACCCCCGGCGCTGAGCGAGTAGGCGGTCGATCCCGTGGGGGTGGAGACGATCACCCCGTCGCCGTGGTAGGTGGCCACCATCTGGTCGTCGACATAGGTCTCGACCGAGATCATCCCCGCGCCGTGGCGCTGCACGGTGAATTCGTTGAGTGCCAGCGTCGAATCGGGCCGGTCGTCGAAATCGCCCTCGATGCGCAGCAGCGAGCGGGGCTCGGTGGCGATTCTCCCGGCGGCGATGTCGCTGAATATCAGGTTCAGTCCGGCGCTCGGAGCGCTGGTGAGGAACCCTAAGTGTCCGGCGTTGATGCCCATGACGGGAATCGGTGCGCCGCAGAGCCGGTGTACCCCTTCGAGCAGCGTTCCGTCGCCTCCGTAGCAGACCATGACGGTTTCGGCAGGCTGTTTGCCTATGTGCCGGCCGTAGACTCTCTCCGGCGGAAGCACGATCCCGGCGGTTTGCCGCACGACGGGGGCAAATTCCTTGTTGACTGCGTAGTCGAATCCGAACAGTTCGATCGCATCGAACAACTGGCGAATCTCTTCGGGGGTGTGGGCAATCTGTGCGCGGGAAAAAAGTATGATTTTCATCGGCGGAGTTTCGAAAAAATAAAGTAACTTTACCACGCCGATCCGAACTTGGAGCGCAGGCATTTGCGAACCGGTGCGGAGGTGCGGCATATCGCCACAAATATAGTGAAAGGTGAGCGCAAAACCAAACTTGTCCGGATTTTGCCGAACCGAATCCTATATTCTTTAAATATAGCGAGTTTTATGACAAAGCTGAGTGTTAACATCAATAAGATTGCCGTGGTCCGCAATTCGCGCGGGGGCAACCTTCCCGACGTGGTCCGTGCGGCCACGGACATCGAACGTTTCGGGGCCGACGGCATCACGGTGCACCCGCGCCCCGATGCGCGCCACATCCGTTACGACGACGTGCGCAACCTGAAACGGGTGCTCACGACGGAACTCAACATCGAGGGCAACCCCATCCCGAGCTTCATCGATCTGGTGCTGGAGGTGGTCCCGGCGCAGGTGACCCTCGTGCCCGACGCCCACGACGCCATCACCTCGAACGCCGGCTGGGACACCCTTGCCAACCGCGCGTTCCTGACCGACGTGACGCGGCGCTTCCACGAGAAGGGCATCCGGGTCTCGGTCTTCGTGGACCCCTCCCCGGAGATGGTCGCCGGGGCGAAGGCGTGCGGCGCCGACCGCGTGGAACTCTACACCGAAGCCTACGCGCGTGAATATCCCGACGGCCCCGAGCAGGCCATCGCCCCTTATGCTGCCGCTGCCGAGGAGGCGCGCCGGCAGGGGCTGGGGCTGAACGCCGGGCATGACCTTTCGCTGGAAAATCTGCGTTATTTCGTCAGCCGCATTCCTTGGACTGACGAGGTTTCGATCGGCCACGCGCTGATCTGCGACGCGCTTTACTACGGACTCGAAAACACGGTGCAGCTTTATCGCCGCGAACTTAAATGACGACCACCATGAAACGTATCCTGATCCTTTCCATAGCCCTGCTCGCCGCGGGTGCGGCATTCGCCCAGAGCGAATACAACTACCAGCGGCGCAGCCTTTTCGAAGTGCTCCCGGTGCTTTCGAGCGACATCGTCTTTCTGGGCAACTCGATCACCGACGGCTGCGAGTGGGCCGAACTGTTCAACAACCGCCATGTCAAGAACCGCGGCATCAGCGCCGACCGTTCGGGGTGGCTGCTCGGCCGGCTCGATCCGATCATCGAGGGGCATCCCAAGAAGCTCTTCCTGATGATCGGCACCAACGATCTGGCTGCCGGGGTCACGCCCGAGGAGATCGTGGCCAATGTTGCGAAACTCATCGACCGCTTCCAGAGCGAGTCGCGCTGGACCAAGATTTATGTCCAGAGCATCCTGCCCGTGAACGGCGAGGACTTTTCGAAGTTCAAGAACCACTACGCCCACAGCCATCTGATCGTGCCGACGAACAAGAAGCTCGAGGCGCTGTGCGACGAGAAAGAGGTCACCTACCTCGATGTCTGGGGGGCTTTGGCCGACCACGACGGCAAACTGGACAAACGCTATACCAATGACGGCCTGCACCTGATGGGCCCGGGTTATCTGGTGTGGCGCGACGCCATTAAAATTCATGTGAAATAGCCGCGTGCCGCTTTCGAATCCGATATTCCGACGGATTTCACGCCTCGCCGACGAGCAGGGCGTGAGGGCTTTCGTCGTCGGGGGCTATGTGCGCGACCACTACCTGCGGCGTCCGTCGACCGACATCGACGTCGTGGTCGTGGGCAGCGGCATCGCTCTGGCCGAGGCACTGGGGCGCGAACTGAAAGCCAAGGTCTCGGTCTTCAAGACGTTCGGCACGGCGATGGTCCGCGCCGGAGGCATCGAGGTGGAGTTCGTGGGAGCCCGCAGGGAGTCCTATACGCGCGATTCGCGCAAACCCGAGGTCGAGCCCGGAACGTTGGAGGACGACCAGCGGCGGCGCGACTTCACGATCAACGCCATGGCGTGGTCGCTGAACGGCGCCACGTTCGGCGAACTGGTCGATCCTTTCGACGGGATGTCCGACCTCGAGGAGTGCATCATCCGCACGCCGTGCGACCCCGACATCACCTTCTCGGACGATCCTCTGCGCATGATGCGCGCCGTGCGGTTCGCCTCGCAGTTGGGCTTCACCATCGAGGAGGAGACCTTCGAGGCCATCCGCCGCAATGCGGAGCGCATCCGGATCGTTTCGCGCGAACGCATCGCCACCGAACTCAACAAGATCGTCCTTTCGCCCGTCCCCTCGATGGGCTTCGAACTGCTGGAACTCACCGGACTGCTGGAGCTGATCTTTCCCGAACTGCACAACCTCAAAGGGGTGGAGAAACGGGGCCGGCACTCCCATAAGGACAATTTTTTCCATACGCTCAAGGTACTGGACAATGTCGCGCGCCGTTCCGACGACCTGTGGCTGCGCTGGGCCGCCGTCCTGCACGACATCGGCAAGCCGCAGACCAAGGCTTACGACCCGAGGGTGGGCTGGACTTTCCACGGCCACGAGGTCGTGGGTTCGAAGATGGTTCCGGGAATTTTCCGCCAGTTGAAACTGCCCCTGAACGAGCATATGAAATTCGTCCGGAAACTGGTTTTCCTCCACTTGCGGCCCATCATCCTTTCCGAGGATCTGGTGACCGATTCGGCCGTCCGGCGTCTGCTGTTCGAAGCGGGCGACGACGTGGAGGCGCTGATGACGCTGTGCGAAGCGGACATCACCTCGGGCATCGACGCCAAGGTGCAGCGTTACCTTGCGAATTTCGAACTGGTGCGCCGCAAGATGAAGGATCTGGAGGAGCGCGACCGCGTCCGCAATTTCCAGCCCCCGGTTACGGGCGAACTCATCATGGAGACCTACGGCATCGGCCCGTGCCGCGTGATCGGCGATATCAAGGAGGTCATCAAGAACGCCATCCTCGACGGCGAAATCCCCAACGATTACGATGCGGCCTACGGCCTGATGGAGCGGCTGGCGGCGGAACGCGGACTGACAAAAAAAGGTTGAGCATTTCGCTCAACCTTTTTTTTGCATTTTCTCCGTATCCAATTGTGCCCGCGATTTCGACTTGGTCACCAGCCACACCCCGACGAAGACGCAGAGGGCCGCGCCGGCCTTGGTGAATCCGAACGTGTCGAGCCCGATGGCCACGGTGAAGAGCACCGCCACGATGGGCTGCACATAGTTGTACATCGAAACCACCGTCGGCCGCAGATGGCGCTGGGCGATGGGAACCATCAGGTAGGAGAAGAACGTCGCGCCGACGACCACATAGACGATCCCGGCCCAAGTCCGGGTTGCCAGCCCTGCATAGTCGACCTCGGTCAGCGGGCGGTAGTAGACCGCCACGGCGACGATGGCGGCGAAAAGGAACATCCATTTCATCGTCGTCACGGGCGAGTAGCGGACGATCACGTTGCGGAAGGCGGTGAGGTAGGTGGCGTAGCTTATGGCGCTGATGATGCAGAGTACGTCGCCTTTGACGCTCGACGTGTGGCCTGCGCCGTGCTGACTCACCAGAATCAGGATCAGCGCCCCGGCGCATCCCAGAAAGACGCCCCCGGCCTTGAGCCATGTGATCGGTTCGCGCAGGAACAGCGTCGCCAGCACCATCGTCAGCACGGGGACGATCGTGGCGATGATCGACGTGTCGATGGGTGAGGTGAGCGACAGCCCCCAGAGGAAAAGCATCTGGTTGAGCTGGATGCCGAATACCGAGGCGAAGAACAGCAGCACGATGTCGCGCGGGGCGACCCGTTCGCGGGGCAGGAGCAGTGAGACAGCCCAGAACAGCAACGCGGCGCCCACCATGCGGTAGACGCTCAGCGCGAAGGGGCTGACCCCTCCGGAATTGGCCTCGGACCAGAGCACGCTCTTGCCGATCGGGGCGTTGAGGCCCCAGACGATGTTGGCGGCCAGCAGGGCCGCATGTCCTTTCAGTTTTCCTTTGTCCATTTTTCTCTTGCTCGCCGCCCCACCTAAGAGGTGGGTCTTATAATGGGTTGTAGCGTTGGCTATGTTCTGAATTGCAATTCCTGCCATCGCCCATAAAGCCCACCTCTTAGGTGGGGTGGTGCGATAATTGCCCTGTTTCTTTTTCATGAGCAAAACGCGCTATAATCTCGATCTGGTCTTCGCCAACGTCTTTTTCGGGGCGAATTTCTCGTTTTACGTCTCCCTCACGCGCAATTACCTCGACTTCCAGCAGATCTTCATGCTTCAGGTGCTCTCGGCGGCGATTTTCTTCATCCCTTTCGCACTCTTCTCGCGCTACTCCTACCGCATTACATGGCGCGATGCGGGCAACATCCTGATCGTCACGCTGCTGATCGTCTACGGCTGGATGTACATGCTGCTCTGGGGATCGTCCTACACGACGCCCATCGACGCCTCGGTCATCGCTACGCTGGGGCCGGCCTTCACGCTGATCATGGACCACCTGATGCACCCGCGCAAGTATATCCGGGCCCGTGTCGTGGGTGTCGTCTGCGCGCTCGTCGGGGCCGCGATCCTGATCTTCAGCGACGGATTCTCGCTTACCCACGGCAGCCGGGCGCAGGGCAACCTCTTTGTGCTGGTGGCCGTGGTGGCCATCGCCATCAATACGGTGATCATCAAGCCGCAGCTCGAGAAACTGGGTACGCTGGTCGTGATGGGGTGGTACTACATCATCGGACTGGCCATCACGGCGCCCTTCTTCTGGAAATACATCGCCCACATACCCTTCCTGCGCCTGCCGCTCTATGCGCAGGCCGAACTGGGCTATATCCTGATTCTGGGCACCGTGCTGCCGATGTACCTGCTCTACCGCGGCACCGAGAAACTCACTTCCGTGCATACGGCCCTCTACCGCTACATCCAGCCCGTGATTGCAGGCATTCTGGCCATCACGCGCGGTCAGGCGCATTTCAACGCGGCGAACATCACGGCGTCGGCCTTTATCTTCGCGGGGGTGGTGCTGGTGGTGATCGGCTATAAATACTATGTCCGCCACGGACTGCCGAAACTGCGCAGCGACGGGCGGCTCCAGCACTAATCCGCGAGGAGCCGTTCGCGCCACCCGGCGGGCACGGGCTCGCTCTGCTGCCGGGCGAAATCGAAGACGACCATCACCGAGCGGCTTTCGCTGCGGACCTCGCCGCCGACCGACAACCGCTGAAGCAGCGTCAGGCTCTTCGTGCCCACCCGTTCGCAGGTGGTCGTCACGCGCACGGGGTCGTGCATCCGCACCTGTCCCATGTAGGAGGTCGAGGTCGAGACCGTGAGGATGCGCAGGTCACCCAGCAGCACCTCCGCGCCCAGTATCTTTTCGTAATACTCCATCTTGCCCACGTCGAAATACATCTGCTGCGAGACGTTGTTCACATGCTGGAACGGGTCGATGTCCGAGAATCGTTTCTGAATGGGGGTTTCGAGTATGCGGGCCATCTTATTCGCGGATGATTTTCACCTCGCCGCCTTCGCCGAACGCGATGATCGACGAGGCTTTGCGGGTCGGTTTGCCTTCGAAACGGGGGTTGACGACGAAATCCACGCCGTCGACGATCTCCTTCGCCACATCCTGCAATCCCACGGGCGTCGCTTCGCCCGAGATGTTGGCCGAGGTCGAGACGATCGGCTTTTTGAGGGCGGCGAGCATCCGGCGGCAGAATTCGTGGTCGGGGATGCGTACGCCGAGCGTCCCCTCCTCGGGGATGAGGTTTTCGGCCACCCCCACGGCACCCGGCAGGATGGCCGTCAGGGGGCTGGTCGCCAGCTCCATCACTTCGAAAGCGACTCCCGGGGCTTTGTTGACATAACGCACGGTCATGTCGGTCGAGGCGCACAGCACCAGCATCGATTTCTTGTTCTCGCTGCGCTTGAGACGGTAGATGCGCTCCACGGCGGCGGCGGAAGTGGCGTCGCAGCCCAGCCCCCAGACCGTATCGGTGGGGTAGAGGATGATCCCGCCCCCGCGCATGACGCGCACGGCTTCGTCGACCTCCTTCTGTATGTCGGTAGGATTTTGCATGGCTATTTGACGGGCAGGATTTCGATCCAGTAATCGTCCGGGTCGTTGATGAAGTAGAGTCCCATGGAGTGGTTCTCGTAGCAGACGCAGCCCATCGAGCGGTGGTATTCGCGGATGGCGTCGTAGTCGCCCGCCACGCGCATGCAGAGGTGGCTTTCGTTCTCGCCCAGCTCGTAGGGCAGGGTGTGGTCGCGCAGCCACGTCAGCTCGAGGCGGAACGGGGTCTGCCCGTCGCCGAGGTAGACCAGCGTGAACGATCCGTCGGAGGCCTCCTTGCGGCCGACCTCCTTCAGCCCGAGCGCCTTGTCGTAGAAGTCGAGGCTGCGTGCGAGGTCCGTGACGTTGATGTTGAAATGGTCGAAACGGCTTTTGATTTCCATATTCTATAAGGTATTATACGGCGCAAAATTACATAAATATAGTGAAATATCGTCCCTCCCGCCGATATTTCTTTGTCCGGGGGTTTGGATGCTCCGTTTTTTTATTTACTTTTGTCTTTACCAATACTTAAACGATTAAGCTATATGAAAAAGCTTTCCTTTGTGCTTGTTGCCGTGTGTGCGCTCCTCGCAGGCTGTTCCTCGGATGAGAGTGGTCCGGGTGAAGACGGGGTTGACGGGACTTTCGAGCTGCACAGTTTTCTGCAGGACGGCATGGTGATCCAGCAGAACCAGCCGTTCCGTCTGTGGGGCAGGGCGTCCGCCGCCAATGTGAAGATCTCCGCGAAAGCGAGCTGGGCCCGGCAGGAATACACCTGCAAGGCCGATGCGAACGCCACATGGGTGCTGGAGATTCCGGTGCCTGCGGCGCCTTCGGACGGAGCCCCGCAGTCGATTGTGATCTCCACGCCGCTCCAGCGGAACGTTTTGCGCGACCTGCTGATCGGCGAGGTGTGGGTCTTGGGCGGACAGTCCAACATGGCCTTTGCCATGAATCAGGTGCTCAACGCCGCTGCCGAGATCAGCGCGGCGAACTATCCGAGCATCCGCTTTTTCACCGTGCAGCCTTCGAACGAGGCCCGGCCGATCTTCGACTGGCGCGACATGCCCGAACCCTATGGCAAATGGTACTCCACGAGCCCTGCGACGGCCGGGGCCCAGAGTGCCGTGGGCTACTACTTCGGGCTGATGCTCCACCGGGAGTTGGGCGTGCCCGTCGGGCTGGTCAACACCTCCAACGGCGGTGCCTCGGCGCAGGCCTATACGCCGATCGAGGCCCTGAAGGCCGACAGCCGGCTGAAGACGACTTTCGTCGATCCCTACACGGCCGATCCCGATATGAACGTGTTGCTGCGTCCTGCCGAGCTCTACAACAGTATGGTCTATCCGCTGCTGCGGCTGTCGACCCGCGGCGTGGTGTGGTATCAGGGCGAGGGCAACTGGAACAACTACGATATCTATCCCCTGCTGATCAAAACGCTTATCAACGAATGGCGGCGCAATTTCGCCAACGAACGGATGCCGTTCTATTATGTGCAGATCGCTCCGTGGGGCTTCGATCAGAACACCGCCTCAAAGGATTGGTTCTACACCCAGAGCGAGGCTATCGGTTACGCCTATATGCGCGAGGCGCAGGCGCTGACCCGCGAGCAGGTTTCCAATTCGGGCATGGCCGTGACGATGGACGTAGGCGATCCCGATGACATCCACCCCACGAACAAACGCCCCGTCGGCGAACGTCTGGCGCGTCTGGCGCTCAACCAGACCTATGGCCGCAGCGATGTGGCGTGCCTCGGGCCGCGCTACAACAGTCTGAAGGTCGAGAACGGCGTGGTGAAGCTCCTCTTCGACAACGCCGAGGGGCTGAAGACCAACGACGGACAGGCCCCCAAGCATTTCTATGTGGCTGCCGCTGCCGGACGGAGCCATCGGTTCTATCCCGCCGCGGCCGAGATTCACGGCTCGGAGGTGTGGCTCACCTGCCCCGATGTGGTGACGGCTTCGACCACGGCCGCCGACGTGGCCGTGCGTTACGCTTTCCTGCTCTATCCGATGACCAACCTCGAAAACGGGGCCGGGCTCCCTGCCGAACCTTTCCGCACCGACCCTTGGTCCACGGACATCAGTTATGTCTATTAGCGGGTCCGGGACGAATATTTTTGAAAAAGATTACCGTTTTTTTATTCCGAATTTTATACCTTTGCACCACGAAAGAAAAAAACTGAAAAAACGATAATCGTATGGGAAGAGCCTTTGAGTATCGCAAAGCGCGAAAAATGAAGCGTTGGGGCCATATGGCCCGAGTCTTCACCAAGTTGGGGAAAGAGATCGAGATCGCCGTCAAAGCCGGAGGTCCCGATCCGTCGGCCAACACCCGCCTGCGCATTCTGATCCAGAACGCCAAGGCCGAGAACATGCCCAAGGAGAACGTCGAGCGTGCCATCAAGCGTGCCACCGAGAAGGACGCCGCCGACTACAAGGAGGTGATTTACGAGGGATATGGTCCCAACGGCATTGCATTCTTGGTCGAGACCGCCACGGACAATACCAACCGCACGGTAGCCAACGTGCGCATGTACTTCAACAAGTGCGGCGGCACGCTGGGCAACAGCGGCTCGGTGGGCTTCATGTTCGACCACAAGTGCGTCTTCAAGTTCAAAGCCGCCTCGGAGGTTGATCCCGAGGAGCTGGAGTTGGAGATGATCGACCTTGGTGTCGACGAGTTCTACCCCGAGGAGGACGGCATCACGGTCTACGCTCCCTATGAGTCTTTCGGCGCCATCCAGAAGTGGCTCGACGACAAGGGTTTCGAAATCGTCTCCGGAGAGTCGGTGCGCATCCCGACCGACGTGAAGGAGCTCGATGCCGAAGGCCGCGAATCGGTCGAGAAGCTGGTCGAGAAGCTCGAGGAGGACGACGATGTGGTGAACGTATATCACACCATGAAGGAGGCCGACGAAGAGTAGTTTTCGATTCTCACGGGCACCTTTCGCCCTGCCTTGTCCGGCCCGAACTGCGTTATGTCGAAATCTGCTCCGCGATAATCAAAAACCGGGTTCGTGTATCCCGCTTGGCAAAAAAGGCGTCAAGAAAGATGCGGACTAAAAGCGCGAGCGGAGGGGACGGTTTGCTTGCAAACCCGCGAATAGTCGCCCGGAGCCAGCGTTAGACCGCGTCTTTTAGGCTTTTTTGTCCGCGGGTCGGTTTTTGCGCCGCTTTTTGCCGATCAAAAAGCGGTATAATCTCAGCGTCGAAGGCGCGGGGAACAAGTCGTAGGGGCTATTCGAACCTTACGAATCGTTCGCTGCCGGTCAGGCAGAACGGACAGTAATAGTCGCGGTATTCCGCCGCATAGAGGTTGCCGCACTCCGGGCATACGAAGAACCGGCAGTTGTCCGGATGATGCCTTCCGATGCGCCGGCAATACTCCATCAGAGCGGCATTCCGCCGGTCCGAGGCGGCGGCCCGGGCCAGTATCCGCGCCGCATAGCGGTTGCCTTTTCGCATCGCGCGGTCGATCTCCGCGCCCTGCCGTTTGCCGAGGCTCCGGAGTTCGCAGGCGATGCTCCGTTCCAGATTGTCGTCGGTTGTGCCTCCGAAGAGGATGATCCGGGCCGGGGGCGTGTAGTTGCCGCCCAGATGTACGATGACCTCCGCGCAGTCGTGCTCCTGCAACCGCTCGGAGAAGGCCATGGCCCGGAACAGCCGTTCGGCATCCCGGCGGGATTCCCCGGCGGCGATTGCGGCGAAGTTGTCGTACTGCACCGACTTGACGTGCTTGCGGCGGCAGCAGGCGTCGAGGTCCGCGAGCGTCTCGCTCCACGGCGATGCCTGCGGCACGCGGGGTGTGCGCGTGGCCGCGCAGTACAGCCAGACGAGGATGCCGGCCGATGCCGCGAACAGCAGGAGTATCAGGACCAAACGCAGTTTCATGGTGTCGTACGATTGAGGGAGAACACGGATCGGGAGGTGCATTTTTTATGCCAACGGAGGGCCTTTTCATCCGCCGCCGGGGGATTTTTCGCCCGGAGGCTTTGGATTTCGGATTTCAAACCCTATATTTGTGAGCCGCCGCGGAAACCAGATGCGGGGCGGGTGAAACGTATGAAACGGGGACTGAGATTCTGTGTCATTGCGGCGCTGGCTTTCCTGATGGCCGGCTGCGGCAGTAAAGATAAAAAGGAAGATACCACCAATTACGATGGCTGGATGCTCTCGCGCTGGAACGGCGGTACGGAGCTCTCCGGCAAGGTTTACTTGCAGCTCAACGCCGACAGGACCTTCTCGCTTTACCAGAGCATCGACGTGCCCGGATACCGGAAGCTGACGGGCACTTATACCATCGAAGGAGGAGTCCTTTCGGGGATTTATTCCGATGATATGCCGTGGGAAAGCAGCTATGTGATCGAGAAGCGGACGAAGACCGAGCTGCAGTTGCGCTCGGAAACGGATGTCGTTTCAATCTATACCGCCGTTGAGGTCCCCGCCTATGTGAAGGACGGCGTCGTGGCCTCCGGCGTGCGCTCGTCGGGAGCGGAAAAGCCGTTCCTCTGATAACCGGCTCCGGAAAAATGAAAAGCGGATTCTCTCACGAGAGAATCCGCTTTTTTCGTAATGCCGGCGGGTTACAGCCGGGCCTTGATGGCTTTCGAAGCCTCCTCGTAGCCGGGCTTGTCCAGCAGGGCGAACATGTTCTTCTTGTACGCCTCGACACCGGGCTGGTCGAAGGGATTCACGCCCAGAATATAGCCGCTGATGCCGCACGCCTTCTCGAAGAAGTAGAGCAGGCCGCCGATCGTCCGGGCCGAGATTTCGGGAATTTCGATGCGGATGTTCGGAACCCCGCCGTCGATGTGAGCCAGTTGCACGCCCAGTTCGGCCATGCGGTTGACCTCCGAAATGCGCTTTCCGGCAAGGAAGTTCAGTCCGTCGAGATTTTCCTTGTCGGCTTCGATAACGACCTTGGCTGCGGGTTTGGCTACCGAGATGATCGTCTCGAAGAGCGTGCGCTCGCCGTCCTGAATGTACTGGCCCATCGAGTGCAGATCGGCCGTCAGCGTGACGCTCGCCGGGAAGATGCCCTTGCCCTGTTTGCCCTCGCTCTCGCCGTAGAGCTGCTTCCACCACTCGTTGACATACTGCAATTTAGGCTCGTATGAACCCAGAATCTCGATCTTCTTGCCTCCCTCGTAAAGCAGGTTGCGCACGGCGGCGTAGATGGCTGCGGGATTCTCCTTGAAAGGCACGCCTTCGGCCGTGGCCTTCTCCATCTCCTGCGCGCCGTGTACGAGCGCCGCGATGTCCACTCCGGCGGCAGCCAGCGGCAGCAGCCCCACGGGGGTCAGCACCGAGAAACGTCCGCCCACGTCGTCGGGAATGACGAACGTCGGATAGCCCTCCTGCGTGGCGAGGGTCTTGAGTGCCCCGCGCGCCTTGTCGGTGATGGCCACGATGCGCTCTGCCGCCTCCTTCTTGCCGTAGCGCTTCTCGATCTCGGCTTTGATCAGGCGGAAGGCGATGGCCGGTTCGGTCGTCGTGCCCGACTTGGAAATCACGATGGCGGCGATCGAGTGCTCCTTCACGGCGTCGAGCAGTTCAGCGGTGTAATCCTCCGAGATGTTCTGTCCGGCGAAGAGAACCGTAGGGAATTTCTGCTCCTTGTGCAGGAGTTTGAACGGATCGGCCATGGCTTCGAGTACGGCCTTGGCGCCGAGGTACGAGCCGCCGATGCCGATGCAGATCACCACGTCGGCCTTGGCGCGCAGCTTCGCGGCCTGCTCTTCGATGGCCTTGATCTCGGCCTCCGAGATCGACGAGGGGAGCTTCACCCAACCCAGAAAGTCGTTTCCGGCGCCTTTGCCCGAGTGCAGCAGGGCGTTGGCGGCCTGTGCCTTGGCCTCGATGTCGGCCGTGAGGGCGACACCCGCTTTGGCAATGTCTAATTTCAGTGTTTCCATATCTTTGTCAGATTAATTTGGTAGTCAGTTCCTGCATGCATCGGCGGGCCGAGGCGCCCTCGTAGAGCACGCGGTAAACCATCCCGGCGATGGGCATGTCGACCTTGTGGCGGGCGTTGATGTGGCGGATGCAGTCGGCGGCGAAATAGCCTTCGGCGACCATCGTCATCTCGTTCAGGGCGCTTTTCACCGTGCAGCCGTGGCCGATCAGCAGACCCAGCCGCCGGTTGCGGCTGTAGACCGAGTAGCAGGTCACCAGCAGATCGCCCAGATAGGCCGAAACCTGCGTGTCGCGCCTGTCGGGATAGCTCTCTTCGAGGAAGCGGGTCATCTCGCCCGCCGAGTTGGCGATCAGCACCGCCAGAAAATTATCGCCGTAGCCCAGTCCGACGGCCAGCCCGACGGCCAAGGCGTAGATGTTCTTCAGGATGGCGCCGTACTCGATGCCGTAGAGGTCCGTGGAGTAGCTGAGGCGGATGTTCCCGCCGGCGAACTTCTCGCCGATGCGCTGCGCGTTTTCGGGATCGGTGCAGACGATGGTCAGGTAGGAGAGTTTCCCGCGCGAGACCTCCTCGGCGTGCGAGGGGCCGGTGACGAGCCCGATCTGCCTGTACGACAATTCGTAATGGTCGTGGATGTACTCCACGACGGTCTGGTAGTCGCCCGGGACGATGCCCTTGATGGCCGAGACGATGAATTTGTCGCGGAGCGGGACGGTCAGCGGGGCGAGGAAATTCTTGAGGTAGGCCGACGGAGTGGCCAGTATCACGATGTCGGCGTCGCACACCACGGCGTCGAGGTCGTCCGAAGGGGCTATGCAGTCGCGGTCGAACTCCATGTCGCTCAGGTAGCGGGGGTTGCGGCCTTCGGTGCGCAGCGATTCGAGCACCTCGGGATTGCGGACATACCATCCGACGCGCTGTCCGTTCGCCGTGAGCAGGCCGACGATGGCCGTCGCCCAACTGCCGTAGCCGATGACCGCGCAGCGGGCGCCGGTTCCGATTTTGTATTCCATGCGGAGTTTCAGTTTTTCGACTACAAATGTAAATAAAAAAAATTAGAATAAAATACAAAAATTTCCGGGGCTTTTTAGTACCTTTGTCCGGATGCGTGGCCGCCCCGGCGACGGGGTGGTGAGGTATCCGCGTATTTAGCTGAAATTAAAGTATTTTACGAAATAATTGGGTGTTGTAGCCTTATGGGAATTTTTTCACTGACACAGGAGCTGGCCATCGACCTCGGTACGGCCAACACGCTGATAATTTATAACGGCAAGGTCGTCGTGGACGAACCGTCGATCGTCGCGCTGGACGTTCATACGGGTAAACTGGTCGCCATCGGCCAGCAGGCGCGGCAGATGCACGAGAAGACCAATCCGAACATCAAGACGATCCGTCCGCTGAAGGACGGCGTGATCGCCGACTTCAACGCCACGGAGCTGATGCTGCGGGGCATGATCAAGAAAGTCAAGACCTCGGGCAGCCTCTTCGCCCCGTCGCTGCGGATGGTGATCTGCATTCCCTCGGGTTCGACCAACGTCGAAATCCGCGCCGTGCGCGACTCGGCCGAGCACGCCGGGGGCCGCGAGGTCTACATGATCTACGAACCGATGGCCGCGGCGCTCGGAGCCGGACTCGACGTCGAGGCGCCCGAAGGCAACATGGTCATCGACATCGGCGGCGGCACGTCGGAGATCGCCTGCATCTCGCTGGGCGGCATCGTCTGCTCGGAGTCGATCAACACGGCGGGCGACGTCTTCACCAACGACATCCAGAGCTATGTCCGCCAGCAGCACAACATCCGCATCGGCGAACGCACGGCCGAGGCGATCAAATGTTCGATCGGCGCCGCCGTTTCGGATCTGGAGCAGGAACCCGAGGACTTCGTGGTGACGGGCCCCAACATGCTGACGGCCCTGCCGCAGACCGTGTCGCTGTCGTACAGCGAGATCGCCTATGCGCTGGAGAAATCGCTCACGAAGATCGACGCCGCGCTGATGAAGGTGCTGGAGTCCATGCCGCCCGAGCTGTATGCCGACATCGTGAAGAACGGCATCTATCTGGCCGGCGGCGGTGCGCTGATCAAGGGTCTCGACCGGCGTCTGAACGAGAAGACCGGCATTCCGTTCCACATCGCCGAGGACCCGCTGCGGGCCATTGCGCGCGGGACGGGCATTGCATTGAAGAATATCAATCGGTTCTCGTTCTTAATGAAATAGCTTTCGTTTTATGGGGCATATTTCACATCTCCTCACCGGCCGGGACAGTCACATACGTCTGTATGCTCCTGCCCCGTCCGATTTCGGTCGATGCAAAATCTGCTCCCCTAAAGCCGAAACCCGGAATTGCCGGGTAGGAAAGCTGATGGATTTTGAGTAAAACGATTGCGGGCCTTGGTCCGCAATCTTAAATTAAAGAACTGCTTTGCGCAAACTGTTCGAGTTCATCCGCAGCGTTTACGTCGTGGTGCTGTTCGTGGTGCTGGAGGCCGTGGCCGTCAGCTACTACGCCCGTTCCACCTACTACACTCAGGCGCGGCTGCTCTCACGTTCCAACCAAGTGGTCGGCGGCGTGCACGGGCTCTTTGCGGGTATCGGTCACTACTTCACGCTGGGGCGCGAGAACCGGATGCTGCTCACGCGTGTCACGCAGCTCGAGGAGCGGCTGGCCCAGTACGAGGAGGCCGCCACCGCCGAACGGCTGGACAGCTACATGCAGGATATCGGCGAGTCGAAATACCGTTTCGCCACCGCCTCGGTCGTGGCCAACACGGTCAACCGGGCGCAGAACCTCATCACGGTCAACCGCGGGCACCGCGACGGCGTTGTGGAGGAGATGGCCGTGCTGTCGCCCGACGGTGCGATGGCGGGCTATATCGTCGCCTGCACGGAGCGCTACTCGGTGGCGATGTCGGTGCTCAACACCTCGTTCCGCGCCAGCGGCAAGCTCGCGGACTCCGAATATTACGGCTCGATCTACTGGGACGGCCTCGATCAGAACGTCGTGATCCTCGGCGAACTTTCGAAATACGCCGATCCGCAGCCCGGGCAGGAGGTCGTGACGACGGGATTTTCCCAGTTTTTCCCCGCCGACGTGCTGATCGGCTGGGTCGAGAGCGCTTCGCTCAACGAGACCCGCACGGCCTATACGGTCCGGGTGCGGCTCGCGGCCGAGATGTCGCGGCTGGGCGAGGTGGTGCTGGTCGGCAACCGCGACCTCTTCGAAATCCGCGACCTCCAGCAGAGCGAACAAGTCGAACAACATACCCGACTCTGACAAATGCATCGCACACTCCCATATCTCGGACTTTTCGCGGCGGCGGTCCTGCTGCAGGTTTTCCTGTTCGACAACCTGTCGATCAGCATCTACCTCAATCCGCTCGTCTACATCGTCTTCATCGCCCTGCTGCCGCTCGACACGCTGCCGGTGGCGGTGCTCGGCGCCGGTCTGGCGCTGGGCGTCACGATGGACTGCGTGATGGGCGCCGCCGGGATCAATACCATCGCCACGCTGCTGATCGCCTTCCTGCGGCCGACGCTTATCGGAATGCTCTACGGCAGCGAGAACGCCCGGGAAGGAGGCATTCCCTCCTCGGCACGTTTCGGTGAACGCCTTTTCGTCGGCTACCTCGTGGCGCTGACGCTCATCCACCACGCCGTCTTCTTTTCGCTCGAAGCCCTCTCGTGGACTCATGTGCTGCATACGCTGCTGCGCATCGTCGTCAGCTCGGCGGTGTCGGTGGGTTTCATCTGGATCATCGCCCGTATCTTTACGGCCAAACTCCCCGTGCGCGTATGAGTCGTTCAGAGGGTTTTGCCCGGATGCGGACCCTGCAGGTCGTCGTGCTGCTGGTCTTTGCGCTGATCGTCGGGCGGCTGGCCTACATCCAGTTGATCGACTCGCGTTATGACGACCTTGCGCGGGCCAACGTGCTGCGGCATGTGGTCCAGTACCCGCCGCGGGGCGAGGTCTTCGACCGCAACGGCGAATATCTGGTCCAGAGCCGCGAATGTTACGATTTGATGGTCATTTCGAGCGAGATCGACAAGCGGGGCTTCGACACGGCCCGGCTGTGCGAGGTGCTGAGCCTCCCGCGGGTGAAGCTCGATCGGGAACTGGCCAATGCGCGGATGCGTCCGCGGGCGCCGCGCCTCGTGATGAGCTACATTTCCAAGGAGGACAAACTGCGTTTCGACGAGTGCAACTTCCGGGGCTTCTATGCCGTCTACCGGACCGTGCGCCAATACCCCCGCGAGGTGGGCGGCAACCTGCTGGGCTATGTCAGCGAGGTGAACGGCGACTACCTGAAACGCCATCCGGACTACAAGATCGGCGACTATGTGGGCATGGGCGGCGTCGAGTCGGCCTACGAGCCGGAGCTCCGGGGCCGCAAAGGTGTCAAGATTCAGGAGATCGACACCCACGGGGCCATCAAGGGCTCCTACATGAACGGCCGTTACGACTCGCTGCCCGACCCGGGCCGCTACCTCGTGAGCACCATCGACGCCCGCTTGCAACTGCTGGGCGAGGAGCTGATGCGCGGCAAGGTGGGGGCTGCGGTGGCTATCGAGCCTTCGACGGGCGAAATCCTGATGATGGTCTCCTCGCCGACCTACGATCCCGACCGGCTGGTGGGCCGCGAACGCGGCAACAACTATATGGAGATGCTCCGCAACAAACGCCAGCCGCTGTTCAACCGGGCGGTGCGGGCAGCTTATCCGCCGGGTTCGACCTTCAAGCTGGTGCAGGGGTTGATCGGCTTGCAGGAGGGGGTGCTGCGGCCTTCCGACCTCCACTCCTGCCACATGGGTTATCAGGCCGGACGCCTGAAGATGGCCTGCCATGCCCACGCTTCGCCGCTGGACCTGCGCTTTGCGGTGGCCACCTCGTGCAACGCCTATTTTTGTTATGTCTTCCGCGACATCCTCGACAACCCCAAATACGGGAGCGTGAAGGAGGGCTACGACGTCTGGAAATCCTATGTCGAGAGCTTCGGCTTCGGCCGCAAGCTGGGTTCGGACTTCCTCGACGAGCGCAACGGCTATGTCCCCGACCGGGCTTTCTACGACCGTCAGTACCGGGGTTCGTGGAACTCGCTCACGGTGCTGTCGCTCTCGATCGGGCAGGATGCGCTGGGCTGCACGCCGTTGCAGTTGGCCAACCTCGCGGCCATCGTCGCCAACCGCGGTTACTACTACATTCCGCACATCGTGAAAAAGATCGAAGGGCGCGATTCGCTCGACGCCCGGTTCTACGAGCGGCATTATACGAAAGTCGATCCGAAGCACTTCGAGCCGATCGTCGAGGGCATGTGGCGGGGCGTGAATGTCGGGGGCACCTCGACGTTGGCGCGGCTCGACGGATGGGACGTCTGCGGCAAGACCGGCACGGCCGAGAATCCGCGCGGCCGCGACCACTCGACCTTCCTGTCGTTCGCCCCGAAGGACAACCCGAAGATCGCCATCTCGGTCTACGTCGAGAACGGCGGTTTCGGCGCTTCGGCGGCGCTTCCGATCGCCAGCCTGCTGGAGGAGTATTACCTGACGGACACGATCCGCCGTCCGGCCATGCTGGAATATGTCAAGAACATGAACATCTATTACCCTGCTTATGACAAGTAACCGGCATAGCGGCATCTTCTACGGAGTGGACGGCTGGACAGTCCTGCTGTATGTGCTGATCGTGCTGGCAGGGTGGCTGTCGATCACCTCGGCTTCGTACGACGAGGGTTCGGCCGACCTTTTCTCCTTCTCGCATTTCTACATGAAGCAGTTGCTGTGGATCGGCGTGGCATGGGTCACGGCGCTCGTCGTGCTGCTGCTCGACGAGCGGTTCTACCATATGTTCGCCTATCCGGCCTATCTGGGAGGTCTCGCGCTGCTGCTGGCCGCGCTGCTGTTCGGCCGCGAGGTCAACGGTGCCAAGGCGTGGTTTGAGTTCGGCTCGTTCCGCGTGCAGCCCGTGGAGTTCGCCAAGATCGCCACGGCTCTGGCGCTGGCCCGCGTGATGAGCGAATATTCGTTCTCGATCAACCGCGCCGGGGATCTTTTTAGAGTAGGCATGGTGATCTGCATTCCGCTGCTGATCATCATCCTGCAAAACGATACCGGGTCGGGCATCGTGCTGGGGTCGTTCCTCTTCGTGCTCTACCGCGAGGGACTGAACAAATGGCTCTGCATTCCGGTCCTGCTGATCGCCGCGCTGTTCATCGTCTCGTTCCTGCTCTCGCCGATGACGCTCCTCGTCTCGCTGATCCTGGTCTGCACCCTCTCGGAGGCGATGATGAACGGGTTGTGGCGCTCGCGGATCGTCTTTCTGGCCGTGCTGGCGCTGGCGAGCATCCTGCTGTGCCTCGTGATGTCGCTCATCGCTCCGGGGGTGCTGGACATTTACCACTCGCTGCTGATCGTGACGATCCTCTCGCTGGGATTCGTGGCGGCCTACGCCTACCGGTCGAACCTGCGTAACATCTACATTACGCTGGGACTGTTCATCGGTTCGATGGTCTTCCTGCCCACCACCGACTACATTTTCAATTCGATCCTCAAACAGCACCAGCGGGACCGCATCCTGAGTTTTCTGGGCATCATCAGCGACCCCTTGGGCACCGATTACAACGTCAATCAGGCCAAGATCGCCATCGGCTCGGGCAACTTCTGGGGCAAGGGCTTTCTGGAGGGTACCCAGATCAAATACGGGTTCGTGCCCGAACGGCATACCGACTTCATCTTCTGCACCGTGGGCGAAGAGTGGGGTTTTCTGGGAGCTATTGTGGTGCTGTCGCTGCTGTGCATCCTCATCCTGCGCCTGATGCGCATGGGCGAGCGGCAGCAGGAGCCTTTCGGGCGCATCTACTGCTACTGCGTGGCGGCGATCCTGCTGTTCCATGTGCTGGTCAACGTGGGCATGACCATCGGCCTGATGCCCGTCATGGGCATTCCGCTGCCCTTCATGAGCTACGGAGGTTCGTCGCTCATCGCCTTCACCATCCTGTTGTTCATCGCCGTGCGGCTCGATGCCTCGACGCGGCAGTTCTCCCTGACCAAATTTTGACAATGCTATGATACCCTTCGATCCCCGGGGACTCTCCCCGCAGGAAGTCGCCGAAAGCCGGCGTCAGCACGGCGACAATGTCATCACCCCTCCGAAAGACGATTCGGTGTGGCGGCTGCTGCTCGAAAAATTCCGTGATCCGATCATCCGCATCCTGCTGCTGGCCGCCGTGCTGTCGCTGGCCATCGGCTTCATCCACAAGGATTTCACCGAATCCGTGGGCATTATCTGCGCCATCATCCTCGCCACATGTGTCGGCTTCTGGTTCGAGTGGGACGCCCAGCGGCGCTTCCGGCGGCTGAATCAGGTCAACGACGACATCCCCGTCAAGGTGATGCGCGAGGGTGCGATCCGTGAAATCCCCCGCCGTGACGTCGTTGCCGGCGACGTGGTCTATATCGAGGGCGGCGAGACGATCCCCGCCGACGGCGAACTGGTCGAGGCCGTGTCGCTGAAAATCAACGAATCGACCCTCACGGGCGAACCCGAGGTGGACAAAACCGTCAACGAGGCCGATTTCGACCCCGAGGCGACCTACCCGTCGAACGCCGTGCTGCGGGGGACGACCGTGGCGGACGGTTACGGCGTGATGGTCGTCACGGCCGTGGGCGACGCGACGGAGGCCGGGCGGGTGACGGAGCAGGCCACCGTGCAGAACGACGAACAGACGCCGCTCGACCGCCAGTTGACGCGCCTCTCGCGCCTGATCGGCCGTCTGGGCATTCTCCTGTCGGTGCTGATCTTCTGCGTGATGCTGGGTAAGGCGATCTTCGTGGGCGGGCTGCTCGACGGCGACTGGCTGACGATCTCCCAGCACGTCCTGCAAATCTTCATGGTTTCGGTGGCCATCATCGTCATGGCGGTCCCCGAGGGGCTTCCGATGTCGATCACGCTGTCGCTGGCGATGTCCATGCGGCGGATGCTCAAGACCAACAACCTCGTGCGCAAGATGCACGCCTGCGAGACGATGGGCGCCGTGACGGTCATCTGCACCGACAAGACCGGCACGCTCACCCAGAACCGCATGCATGTGCAGGAGCTGGTGCGCTACGACGCGCTTCCCGAGCGGGATTTCGCCGAGATCGTGGCGCTGAACACCACGGCGTTCCTCGATGCCGAGGGACACATCATCGGCAACCCCACGGAAGGGGCCCTGCTCGAGTGGCTGCGCAGCCGCGGCGAGGATTACGAACCGCTGCGTGCCGGGGCGACGATCGTCGACCGGCTGACCTTCTCGACCGAACGCAAATACATGGCGACGATCGTCGAAAGCGGCGTCTCGGGCCGCCGCATCCTCTGTGTGAAGGGTGCACCGGAGATCGTGCGCACGATGTGCGCCCCGGACGGCAAGGACGCACAGGTCGCCGAGCAGTTGCTCGGTTTCCAGAGCCGCGCCATGCGCACGCTGGCCGTGGCATGGGCCGAGACCGCGTCGGACGACTGTCTGGAAGCTGTCAAGGTCGGCAATTTGCATTTCACGGCTGTCGCGGCCATCTCCGACCCCGTCCGCGAGGATGTTCCCGCGGCTGTCGGACGCTGCCTCGGGGCCGGCATCGGCATCAAGATCGTCACGGGCGACACCCCGGCCACGGCGCGTGAGATCGCCCGCCAGATCGGGCTGTGGAACGACGCCGAGGACGGCGACCGCAACCATATCACCGGTACGGATTTCGCCGCCCTGAGCGACGAGGAACTGCTGGAACGCGTACAGGAGCTGAAGATCATGTCCCGTGCCCGGCCGCTCGACAAACAGCGCCTCGTGCGGCTGTTGCAGCAGCGGGGCGAGGTGGTGGCCGTCACGGGCGACGGCACGAACGATGCCCCGGCGCTGAATTTCGCCAACGTGGGCCTTTCGATGGGCTCGGGAACCTCCGTGGCCAAGGACGCTTCGGACATCACGCTGTTAGACGACTCGTTCGCTTCGATCGCCACGGCCGTGATGTGGGGCCGCTCGCTTTACCGCAACATCCAGCGGTTCGTGCTGTTTCAGTTGACGATCAACTTCGCGGCCATCCTCATCTGCTTCGTCGGCGCCGTGTTCGGTACCGAGATGCCGCTGACGGTGGTGCAGATTCTCTGGGTCAACATCATCATGGACACCTTCGCGGCGATGGCGATGGCCTCGCTGCCGCCCAGCGCCGAGGTGATGCGCGACAAGCCCCGTCCGAGGGACGAGTTCATCATCACGCGCGCCATGGCCCGCACCATCTTCACCTGCGGCATGGTCATGGTCACGGTCCTGCTGGGGATGCTCTTCTGGTGGACGATCACCGAGGGCGGACTTACGGTGCGCCAACTGACGCTGTTCTTCTCGACGTTCGTCTTCCTGCAGTTCTGGAACATGTTCAACGCCAAGGGTTTCGAAACCCGTCATTCGGTGTTTACCTGCCTCGGGGGGTGCCGCGAATTTTTCCTGATCCTGCTGGCCATCGGCGTGGGACAGGTGTTGATCGTGGAGTTCGGCGGCGAGGTGTTCCGCACCGTGCCGCTGACGTGGGGCGAATGGGCCGAGGTGATCGGCTTCACTTCGCTGCTGGCCATCGGCGGCGAACTGATCCGTGCTATCCGTCGTAAAAAATAGTTGCGTCTACAATATATATAGTTGCGTCTGCATATATAAATGTTCAAACGTTTTGCCGCCGCCTGCCTGCTCTCTTTTGTGGGTCTGGGAGCATGGGCGCAGTTGCCGGACAGTGTCGACATGAGCGCGGGCGGCGCATTCCGCCAGCGTATCGACCGCCACACTTCGACGAAAGCCTACCGCATGCTCTTCATCGGCACGCCGCTTATCGTGGGCGGTATCGTCATGCAGGCTTATGACGCCGATTTCCGGCGCCTGCGCAACGGTTACAGCCGTTCGTTCCGCCACGATTACGACGATTATCTCCAGTACGCTCCGGCCGGGTTGATGGTCGGCATGAAGGCTTTTGGCGTCAAAGGGCGCAGTTCGTGGGGCCGCATGCTGGTCTCCGACGCCTTTTCGGCGGGCCTGATGGCCGTCGGCGTCAACTCGCTGAAATACTCCTGCCGCGTGATGCGTCCCGACGGTTCGTCGCGCAACTCCTTTCCCTCGGGACATACGGCCACGGCCTTCATGACTGCCACGATGCTCCACAAAGAGTACGGCCACCGCAGTCCGTGGTACAGCATCGGCGGCTACACCGTGGCGACGGTCACGGGGGTCACGCGCCAGTTAAACAACCGCCACTGGATGAGCGACATCATGGTCGGCGCCGGCATCGGCATTCTGGCCACGGAGCTGGGGTATTTCCTCGCCGACTTGATTTTCAAGGACAAAGGGCTGCTCGTCACGGAGACCTATTCGGTCTATGACCGCTACCGCCGTCCCTCGTTTCTGGGTTTCGGCCTCGGGCTGACGACTGTGCCGGGGACTTATAGGCTTTATTCCGACATGCGGGTGCAGCTCCTCGCAGGGCCTGCCGTACAGGTTCAGGGGGCTTGGTTCGCTTCGCCCTACTGGGGCGTCGGAGGCCGCTTTTCGTGTACCAACCTGCGGGTGAAGGTCAACGGCGCGGCTCAGAACGACAACTTGGAGTGCGCCTCGGTCTATGCGGGTCCCTATTTCTCCTATCCCTTCTCGATGCGGTGGCTGGTCGGTGCGAAACTGCTTGCCGGCTGCGAGATTTACAAGTCCTGCGACACGGACCTCCGGCGGCTGGAGGGCCGCAGCGGTTTTTCATTCGGCACGGGCATCTCCTCGACCTACCTCGCCACCCAGAACCTCGGCGTGCGTTTCTCGACCGACTACGACGTTGCACCGCCCCTGACGGGCGTTTCGGGGCGGCGGGTCCACAAGCTGACGTTCGGCATCGGCGTCTGCGCGGCCTTCTGAAACGAAAAACGGATCCCGATTCGGTCGCCTCGAAAATCGAGTCAACCTCATACAATCCCCATCTGGGTAGATTTAAAGAGCTGTGAATAAATGTTAAATGCACTGTCTGGAATTAATAAAATCATACAATATTGTTTGTAATTCCAGATTTTCACTATATTTGCCACTATGAACTCTAAGATCTTATTTTCCACTTCTGCCGCATGTCTGTTTTCGGCAACAACGCTGTTTGCGCAAGGAAATTCTCCTTGGTTCTTGTCGTCTTCGGACTCGCTTTGCGGAGTCCGTTTGACAGAGGCTTGTGCGGTAAAGGGTAAAAATCCCCCCCCCGAAAAAAGTCTGAAATAATCGTCGCCGTCATTGACGGCGGTTTGGATATTTCGCATCCGGCTCTTGCGGATTTCATCTGGACCAATCCCCGCGAACAAGCCGGCAACGGCCGTGATGATGACAGGAACGGCTACATTGACGACATTCACGGTTGGAACTTCCTCGGCAATGCTGCGGGAGAGACTTTCCAGAGGGCCGGCACGGAGCCTTTCCGCGAATACAAACGGTTGCGTTCCCGTTTCAAGGACGCTGATACAGCCCGGCTGACGTCGGCTCAAAAAGCCGATTATACCTATTATAAACAGATGGAACGGGCCGCCCGGCTCGACACCTACATTACTTTTGCGGCATATCAACGCGCCCGGGCCGACGCTTTTCGCATTTGCGATTCGCTGATGCGCTGGCGATACGGCGACCGGGAGACTACGGTCGCAGATTTCCAAAAACTTGAATTGTCCGATACCACGGGCCTTGCACGGGCCCTGTCGATCGCTGCTTCCACCCCTGTCATGTTCCTTCCCGATATGCCGTGGCGCGACGCCGTGCAAACGATCGAGGACGAATATCTGCTCTCGGCCAAACGGGTGGCAAGTCTTGATTCCCTGAATGACGATCCTCATCTCCGATTGGGTAATACGCCGGATGATTTCCGGAATCTCCGCTACGGGAACAACCGGATTGACGAGGATGCCTACCACGGTACGATGGTAGCCGGAATAATCGCCGCCTGCGCCACGAACGCGGGCGATATGCCCCGTCCGGTGAAAATCCTTTCGGTCCGGGCTATTCCCGAAGGCGATGAATACGACCGCGATGTGGTGGCTGCGATTCGTTATGCGGTGGACAATGGTGCGAAAGTGGTGAATATGAGTTTCGGCAAATATTTGTCGCCCCATTGGGACGAGGTATTGGCTGCCATGGAATATGCCCGGCACAAGGACGTATTGCTGGTTATGGCTTCGGGAAACGATGGCGTGAATGTCGATGCCCGTCCCATGTTTCCGGTCTGCCGGGATAGGAAAGGGAGGCGTCTGGAGAATTTGATCGTCGTGGGGGCTTCGACTCCCGACGGGCGAGTTGCGTCGTTCAGCAACTATGGAGCTGAAAATGTGGATCTGTTAGCTCCCGGAGAGGATATTCGTTCAACGGCTCCCGACGGCGAATACGATACGGCGCAGGGTACGAGTCTTGCGGCTCCGGTTGTCTCCGGCATCGCGGCTGTCCTGCGGAGTTTCTATCCGGACCTTACGGCCTGTGAAGTGCGAAATATTCTGATTCGCACGGCGGCGCATTTTCAGGACGATGAAATGCCCGCACCCGGAAAATCCAAGACGCCGCGTATGATTCCGGGTCGAGAGGTTTGTCTCGGCGGAGGGATTCTCGATGCGCAGGCGGCTTTGAGTGAGGCGTCGAAAGTCAGCAAATACGGAAAGCGATGAAACGGCTGCTTGTATTTTTGATGGTATGGAGCTTGTGTCCGCTCTGTGCCCAAGAATCCTATATGGCGCGTGCCGACCGTTTTTCGTCGGATTCGCTCGGTGATCTGATCCGTAATCAATCCGTTTCGGTACAGTGGATCGGTAAAGACTGCCGCTGGTTTCATTATACGTCGGATGATGCCGATGCGCGTCGTTATTGGTTGGTCGATACCCGCACATGGCGTAAACGGCCATTGTTCGACAGCTTCTCAATGGCCCGGCAACTGGCCGCCTACGCCGATTCGTCGCGCATGCCGACTCCGAAAGAACTGAGGCTCTACGGCCTTGAGTTCGACTCTTCCGATCCCCGCGGTTTTACGTTCGATTACAACAAGTACCGGCTGCATTATGACGGCCGAAGCGGTGAATTGAGCGAAAAGCCCCGGAAGGATGCTTCCCGCGGAAATCTTTTTTCTCAGGGCGACTATCGGCGCAGCTACTCCGCCGACAGTTCGTATTACGTTTCGGCTGTCGGCCATGACCTGATGCTTTTTCGCGGGGATGGGACCGACAGCGTGCGGCTGACTCACACCGGGGAACGCTATCATTCGTTCGCCACCGGCGGAAGCAACGACATAAAGCCCGAGGCACGCGGTTCCGCCATCGGTCGTTGGATGGGAAAAAGCCATTACTATCTGTTGGTACGCGAAGACAAACGCGAGGTAGAGGAGCTCACGCTGGTCGATAACCTTGCCCGGCCGCGCCCCAAGGCCAAAAACTATAAATTCCCCATGCCCGGCGACAAGCATGTCGTGCAATACGACGCATGGCTCGTCGACGCCGACAGCCTGTGCATCCGGCAACTCGACATCGCCCGCTGGCCCGATCAGAAGGTCGAAGTTCCCCGGTTCAGCATGATTACGCATACGGACCGCCATGCTTATTTCGTTCGCCGCAGCCGTACATGCGACAGCGTGGAACTCTGTCGTGTCGATTTCGCGGCACACCGGGTCAAACCGATTATCCGGGAGGTGTGCAAACCGGCCCAAAACGATCAACAGTTCAATTTTCATGTCTTGAACGACGGCCGCGACATTCTCTGGTGGTCGGAGCGGACCGGTTATGGTCATTATTACCTGTATGATGGCGACGGGCGCCTGCAAGGAGCCGTGACGTCGGGTGACTATGTCGCCGGAAAGATCGAACGGATCGATACGCTCGCCCGTGCGATCGTCTACGAAGGTTACGGACGCGAACCGGGCATCAACCCGCATTACCGCTTCTATTATAAAACCGGATTCAGCGGAGGCGAACCGACTTTGCTTACGCCCGGGAACGGCGATCACTCGGTGGCGTTATCTCCCGACGGGCGTTTCCTGACGGATACATGGTCGCGGATGGATCGTGCGCCCCGCCATCAGATTTGCGATATGAAAGGCCGCAGCCGGATCGAACTGGAATCCTGCGACCTTTCGGAGCTCTATGCCCGGGGATGGAAAGAACCGGAAGTCGTTGAAGTGCTGGCTGCGGATTCCGTGACCCGACTCTACGGCGTCGTCTATCTGCCTTTCGACCGGGAACCCGGACGGAAATACCCGATCATCAGCAATGTCTATCCCGGACCGCACGTCGATCTGGTTCCGCAGGCCTTTACGCTGGATGACAATTATAATCAGTCGCTCGCGCAACTCGGCTTTGTGGTCATCAATTTCGCCTACCGGGGCAGCGGACCGTGGCGCGGACGCGATTTCCATACGTTCGGCTACGGAAATCTGCGTGATTATGCCTTGGCCGACGACATGGCCGCGATCCGGCAGATCGCAGCCCGTTATTCCTGTGCCGATATCGGCAGGGTAGGAATTTACGGCCACTCCGGAGGCGGTTTCATGACGGTTGCCGCCATGCTGAATCATCCCGAATTTTATAAGGTAGGGGTGGCCGCTTCGGGCAATCACGACAACAATATTTATACGCAGTGGTGGGGCGAAACATTCCATGGCGTGAGACAATCCCGGGGAAAGGACGGGAAACCATGTTTCGAGTGCCGTATCCCGACCAATATCGAACTGGCCGACCGGCTGGCCGGCCGACTGATGCTCATCACCGGAGATATGGACAACAATGTGCATCCGGCTTCCACGTTCCGGCTTGCCGATGCATTGATCCGGGCCCGTAAGCGTTTCGACATGATGGTCATTCCCGGGGCGGATCATGGACTGGGTGACAAGTATTATATAAATCTGATCCGCTACTACTTCACCGAACACCTGCTCGGGCTGCCTCAGCAGGATATAGACATTGTCAATCATAACTAACGGATATTGCGTATGAAGCAGACATTACGACTCTTTTCATTTTTTGTCCTGACAGCGTTGCTGGTATCCGCAGTTCCTGCGGCCGCCCAGAGTGATGAGAAAATCACAGTGCGGGGCACGGTTAAGGATGCGTCCGGAATGCCGCTCATCGGGGTTTCGGTCGTTGTCGTGGGCACGCATGTCGGGGCGAACACCGATCTCAAGGGAGAATACAAGATCACGGCTCCCGAAGGCGCCATGTTGCGCTTCAGCTATATCGGGTACGAGCCGCAGAATATCAAGGTCAAGCGCGAAAGCCGTTCAGGGCTGCGGTTCGTGTACGACGTCGTACTCAAGGAGCAGTCTACGGATATCGGTCAGGTTGTCGTGACGGGATTTGCCAAGACCGAGATTCGCAAAAACACCGGTTCGGTTGCCGTGATCGAGGGGAAGGACCTCAAGACTTCGCCGTTGGAAGGCGTCGACAAACTGTTGCAGGGCAAACTGGCCGGCGTAAGCGTCCAGTCTGTGTCAGGGCGTCCCGGAGAAGCTGCGAAGATTCGTATCCGGGGAACGAGCACCATCACGGGCAATGCCGAACCGCTGTGGGTTATCGACGGAGTTCCGATGCAGAAAAGCCTGCCGACGCCTCCGGTTTCGAACAGCCAGATCAGATCCGGTGATTTTTCAAACATCTTTGCCACGGGAGTCGGAGGAATCAATCCGAGCGATATCGAGTCGATCTCGGTGCTAAAGGATGCTGCGGCCGCCGCGATTTATGGTTCGCAGGCAGCAGGCGGTGTGATCGTCGTGACGACCAAGCGGGGAAAGGCGGGTCCTACGCACGTTAACTATTCCGGAACGGTTTCTATCCAGACGCGTCCCACACGTTCTGCCAACCTGATGAATTCGCGTGAAAAACTCGCTTGGGAGCAGGAATTATGGGACGAGTTTTCAGCCAAAGGTTATAATGCCTTTTTGGCAGACGGGAAAAGCTACTATCCGGTAGTGGGCATCGTGGGCATGATCCGCTCGGGATACGGAAAATATAAGGGATTGAGCACTGCTGAGCAGGATGCCAAGATTGCGGAACTGGGCAGCCATACGACCGACTGGTTCGAGGAGTTGTTCCGGACGACGGTTTCCACGAGCCATTACCTTTCGATTTCAGGCGGTAATCCCAAAATGGCCTATTACCTCTCGATGGGTTACGGCAACGATCAGGGTATCGTGCTGAAAAACTCGTACGACCGCTACAACTTCAACGGCAAGATCGACGTGACCCCCAATAAGGTTATCTCGTTCGGTGTCAGCACCGATTTTTCCTATCAGACGTCGAAATCTCCGTCGAGCAATGTGGATATGTTTGAGTACGCCTATTTCGCCAATCCGTACGAACGTCCTTACAATAATGATGGTTCATACCGGGCGGACGAGACCTATTTTTCCCAGACCGAGGCCAACGGAAGCTATACGGTTTCTCTCCCCGACAATGGGTTCAACCTGATGCGGGAGATCAATGAGACTTCCGCCAAGAGCACCAGCGGAAATTTCACGCTGACGGGCAACACGACGGTCAACATCACCAAGGATTTGCGCTTTGTCGGGCTCGCTTCATTCTCATATATCTCGGATAATAGCGAGAATATCAACGGCAAGAATACATATGCGGCATGGATGGACCGACCGTTCGAAAACAATACGACCACCTCGAAACGGACTTATGGATCCATTTACCAGACTTCGACATACAATACCAATTATATGCTGCGGGGTCATTTCGCCTATGGACATACTTTCGGCGAAATCCACCGGCTCAATGTGCTGGCCGGTGCCGAGATCAGCCGGAATTACGCCAAAACGATCTTCACGAAACGCTACGGATATGACCCCGTGACGGGCAACCATTCAACGCCGCTTTATCCTGCAAGCGGCAGCGGTTCGATTATCGATTACGATAAACTGGTCAACTTCGGAAAGACGCTCGACAATTCTTCCGGGCAGGCCATAACGGAGAATGCGATGGCGTCGTTTTATGGCACGATCGACTATATTTTACTCAACCGGTATGTCTTCAATGCTTCGGTCCGGTCCGACGGGTCGAACAATTTCGGAGCCAAAGAGCAATTCAATGCGACATGGTCGGCCGGTTTTTCTTGGAACATAGACGAAGAGTCGTGGATGAAAGGGAAGATTTCGGACGTAATCAGTTCGATGACCCTGCGTCTGGCGACCGGATATACGGGAGGAATCAACAAATCGGTCTATCCGGTGGTCATTATGAAATACGATACTTCGTTCCGGGTTTCCGATACGGATTTTTACCGTATGGGAACTATCTCGAACGCCCCTAACCCGCATTTGAGCTGGGAAAAGACTTGGGATGTCAAGGCCGGTCTCGACATCGGATTCTTCAAGGACCGCCTGCGGTTGCAGATCGAGGCGTACAATCGCAAAGGATACGATCTGGTGACCTCCTCCCGTGTGAATTCGGCGGTCGGGTTCATCACGCAGGGATACAACACGTCCGAGCAGGTGAACCGGGGTATCGAACTGACTTTGGGGGCTACGTTGCTGCGTTACAAGGACTTTTCTTGGAACGCGACGGTCAACGCCTCCTACAACATGAACAAACTGACCAAATACGTCTCTCCGACCGGAAGCATTTACGGCGAATATTATGTAGGATACCCTCAGGGCATGATCATTACCGGCAAGAGTACAGGTATCGATCCTGCAACGGGGTTCTATAATTATGAATTGCGGCCCGATGCAAAGATCAGCGAAGTGGCGGATTACCGGAACATGGAGAACTATCTTTTCTATGTAGGTACGTCGGTGGCTCCGTGGACGGGAGGATTCAATACCTCGGTGCGTTACAAGGGATTGACTCTCAGTGTGAACGGAAACTTCTCATTGAATGCGAAAGTTCTGAACAACATCGAGTCCCCGGCTTCCTACTCGAAACTCGACAGGAACCTTTCGGGGGTAGACAAAGAGCCGATTCCCAACTCGAAATACGATCTTTACGTCAACCACCTCAACGTCGTGCGGGACGTGACCCATCGTTGGACGCCCGACAATCCGGTTACGGACGGTTATCCCCGTCTGATCGACACCTACGGCGGTCGTCTTTACGATCCGAACGGCAATCTTATCGCGCAAAGCCTTCCGTCGACGTCGAGGGTCACGAGATGTCTGCTGTTGGAGAATGTCTCCTATTTGAAGATCAGTTCCCTGACGCTGCTTTACGATCTTCCGGGTTCGTGGGTGAACAAAATGCACATGCAAAACTGCAGCGTATCGTTTACGGTGAATAATCTGGCGACCTTCACCAACTATTCGGGACTGGACCCCGAAACTCCCGGCGCGGTCTATCCCCAATGCCGCTCCTACTCGATCGGACTTTCGATCGGCTTTTAAATGATATGGCAACTTCAAAACAGAGATTATGAAAAAGACGATTATAGCATTTGTATTCTTGTTGTCATTCGCATCGTGCAACAGGTATTTGGACATAAAGCCCTACGGACAGACTATCCCGGAAACTGCCGAGGAATTCTCCGCATTGCTCCATGCGCAACTCGACGAGATTGACTATGGGGAAGAAACCGTAATCGGCGACGGATCGACCGTGGCGGATTTGGAGTGTTATGCGGATAATCTGGCTGCCAATCTGACCCAATATCCCGGAGGAGGTTATATCCCGCTCTATATAGGCGAGAATCTTTCCGCGAAGCAGACTATGTACATGAACCTCTATGAGGTGATTCGCAACTGCAATATCATCATCGGCAACCTCGAAGAGCGTGACAGCCGGCTCGGTATGGATGTACTCGGTACGGCCTATATCCTTCGCGGGATCTGCTATTACGATCTGTTGCGAAATTTCTGTCAGGCTTGCAATCCGGACAATCCGGGTCCCGGCGTTCCGCTGGTTACGGAGTTCGATATGGAGGCGAAGCCGACCCGCAGCACCTATGCCCGAACCGTCGAACGGATTGAGGAGGATTTGAACAAGGCGATCGAATACGATATTCAGGATAAGATCTATCGCTTCAACTCCGATGTTGCCAAAGGCTATCTGGCCCGGCTCTATTTCTGGACGCAGCAATACGAACTGGCCGCTCAGTACGCTTCGGAACTGTTGGAAAAATATCCTTTGCTTGACCCGGAGCCCTATAAGAAGATGATGGGGGAACAGTTGACCAAAAGCGGAAACATGATCTTCAAAGCGCAGATTTATGCAGGTACCTCCGAGTCCACGGCATTGACGTCTCTGAAAGGTTATCTGAAAAACAGACCCTGTTCCCGCCAGTTCTACGATCTTTTCGCGGAAAAGGACCGGGATGTCCGGTTCGCAATATCCATGGATAGTAAAAGATTGGCGGTGAAGAATCTGCTCTCCTGTCTGCGCAGCGCCGAACTGCAGTTGATTCTGGCGGAAAGCTATTACCATTGCGATGAACCCGAAAAAGCCCTTGCCGCATTGAATGAATTGCGTCGCAGACGCATTACGAACGTTACGCCCTATACGGTGCAGACGTTGCCGGCCGTCAATCCGGCCGATCTGATTCAGACGGACGCCAAGGGGAACGCCCTGACTCCGTTATTGTACGCCATCCTGTGTGAGCGCCGCAAGGAGCTTTTCTTCGAGGGGGATCGCTGGTATGAACTGAAACGCAACGGATGTCCTGAGTTCTGGGTTGCCAAACAGGGGTTGAAATTCACCGTTTACTCATGGATGTACACGTTCCCCCTGTATGCTCCCGACATTCAGTTGGTCGAAGGGCTGGAGCAGAATCCGGGATATGACAGAATGGAATAATGACAACAATACGATTATGAAAAGTACGATGAAGAAATTATTGATTGCGATTGTCGCCATGATTGCCGCCGCGCTTTCGTTTGCCGCCTGCAGCGACAATTACGATGAGACCCCGCCTCTCGCCAGCGACTATCTGACCAAATACATCATGCCCGACGGCGTATTTCTCGGAAATGAGGATTGGACGCAAATCGGAGCTGAAGAGGATGAATACAATGCGTTCTTGTCGGAATCGAAGTGAATCATTGAATAGAAACTCTTTTTAAAAACAACGATTATGAAAAAATTATTATTTGCATTGCTTGCAGCGCCGCTGCTGTTCGGCGCTTGTTCGGATGACAACGACGAATCGGTTCCCACCCTTTCGTTTGCAAAGCCGGTTCTCGCGCTTTCCACAGGATCCGTAACGCTGGACTTGCAGGTCAGCGGAATCGATCTGTCGACACTCTCTTCGCCCGTGACCGTTCCCGTGACTTTCTCGGGAACCGCAGTCAAGGATTCCGAATATTCCGTTTCGGCCGAACAGTTCGTATTGGGCGGCGGCAGCCAGTCCCTGTCGATTACGGTGACGGCTCTCGATAATTACGATGCGGCCAAGGAGATCGTTGCGACACTGGGTTCTGTGGAAAACTTTGCTCCCGGCAAGAATTCCTCGGCCAAGATCAGCTTGGGAGTCAAAAGTAAAATCATGTATTCGTTCTCCGTCAAATCCATAACCGTCGGGGAAACGGGCGCTGTTCAGTTGGATCTCTATACCGCTACCGGAGCGAAATATACGGCCGAGCAGAATATCGTTATCCCCATCGAGGTTGCCGAAGGCTCGACGGCTGTCGAAGGTGTCAACTTTACGTTCGAGGGCGAAAAACAGTTGGTTGTCGCTCAGGGAAAGAGTTCGGGAACGATCTCGATCAAGGCCGGAACCGTAGAATCCGGAAAGGATAAACTCATTCTGAAAACAGGGCTGGAGAACGACAAAGGGTTTGTTCGAGGTCAGTATGATAAAATCACGGTGTCGATTTTCGGCTCCTATTTCAGCAAGCTGGAAGGTACATGGAAAATGAGTGCCGAAGGGAATTATGATCCGGAAGAATTCGCCAGTCTGAACGGAAGCAATGCAGAGACCGACAAACCGACATTCGATGCCGATATGGCCGCTTTGCCTGCATACAATGCGAACGACCGGCTGACTTTCACCGCTGAAGGATTGACCGCATCGCTTCAATCCACGTTGAAAAACTTCTTCCGGGAGAGTTCGGGTATTTCGAAAGGTGAAGAGATCATTGTAAGAGAGGGAATGGGGACGAAGGTTCCGCTTCAATTGATTTTGCTTGATAACGTGAACCGTTATTTTTCTGCAACAGAGCAGAGCGAAGATACAGAGGCTTATATTGGAATAAACTTTAAGGATGGAGATTCCAATAAGATGAAGATCTATTTTGTCGACTATAATTCAAAATCATTCTTAGTCGGTAAAATGTATTATGACGAAACTAAACCGACGACTACATATTCTCCGTTTATTTCATTTACATTCGAACGTGTGACCGAATAAACGGATAAATCCTTAAAAAAGACAAGTCCTGACTAAAAGTCAGGACTTGTCTTTTTTAAGGATTTATCGAGACCTTTACTGTTTCTTCTCGCAAAGGGACCGCTCTTTCATTTTCACTGAAGCGTGCCGGGTTACAGGATGCCCTGTTCGACCATCGACTTGGCGACCTTCATGAATCCGGCGATGTTGGCGCCCTTCATGTAGTTGAGGTAGCCGTCCTTCTCCGTACCGTACTCCACGCAGGCGTGGTGGATCGACGACATGATCTGGTGCAGCTTGGCATCGACCTCCTCGGCCGTCCAGTTGAGTTTCTGCGAATTCTGCGTCATTTCGAGACCCGACGTAGCCACGCCGCCGGCGTTCACGGCCTTGCCCGGTCCGTAGGGAATCTTCGCTGCGATAAAGGCGTCGATAGCCTCCGGGCGGCAGCCCATGTTCGAAACCTCGGCCACGACCTTCACGCCGTTGGCCAGCAGTTGCTTGGCATCCTCGCCGTCCAGCTCGTTCTGCGTGGCACAGGGCATGGCGATGTCCACCTTGACCTCCCACGGCTTCTTGCCGGCGTAGAATTTCGAGTTGGGGAACTTCTTGGCATAGGGTTCCACCACGTCGTTGTTCGACGCGCGCAGCTCCAGCATGTAGGCGATCTTCTCGGCATTGAGGCCGTCGGGATCGTAGATATAGCCGTCGGGGCCCGAAATGGTCACCACCTTGGCGCCCAGCTCGGTGGCTTTCGTCGCCGCACCCCATGCCACGTTGCCGAAGCCCGAGATGGCGATGGTCTGTCCCTTGATGTCCATGCCGGCCTTTTCGAGCATCTGACGCAGGAAATAGACGGCACCGAAGCCCGTCGCCTCGGGACGGATCAGCGATCCGCCGTAGGTCATGCCCTTGCCCGTCAGCACGCCCGTGTTTTCCTGAGCCAGCTTGCGGTACATGCCGTAGAGGAAGCCGATCTCACGGCCGCCGACGCCGATGTCGCCCGCCGGAACGTCCGTCTGGGGACCGATATGGCGCCACAGTTCGGTCATGAAGGCCTGACAGAAGCGCATCACCTCGCGGTCCGACTTGCCTTTGGGGTTGAAATCCGAACCGCCCTTCGCGCCGCCCATCGGCAGCGTCGTGAGCGCGTTCTTGAAAATCTGCTCGAAGCCGAGGAATTTCAGGATCGAGAGGTTCACCGAGGGGTGGAACCGCAGTCCGCCCTTGTAAGGGCCGATGGCATTGTTGAACTGTACCCGGTAGCCGAGGTTGACCTGCACGTCGCCCTTGTCGTCGGTCCAGACCACCTTGAACGTGAAGATGCGGTCGGGTTCCACGATGCGCTCCGCGATGCGGTTGGCTTCGAATTCCGGATGCTGGTTGTAACTCTCCTCGACGGTCATGAGAACTTCGCGCACGGCCTGCAGGTATTCGCTTTCACCGGGGTGCCTGCGCTCGAGATCGGTCATTAATTTGGTTACGTTCATATGCTGAAGTTTTTAGTTGGTTGGTTCTATCTATCACAAATATAAAAATATTTCTTATAGATTGTAACCGTTTTCCGGAAATTTTCGTTAAATATTAATCTTCGGGCTCTTCTTCACGAATCATGCCCTTGTTCGACCGCCCGTCGATGCAGACCCACAGGGGCTTTTCGAAACGCACCTGCCGCAGGTAGGAGCCGTCGAAGAGGGCCTGCCGGGTGTTGAGCTCCTGCTCGCGGAAAATGCCGTCGCCGCGGAAGGGGTTGATCGTCAGGTATCCCACGCCCAGCGAGGTGACGTTCTGGAAGAAGTGCGTGCCCTGCGAGGGCTCGACGTCGAATTTCTCGATGCCGCATTCGACGATCACTTTCGCCTCGGAGATGTGGTTCCACTTGACCGGCACGCCGAGGAACGGGTCCGAGGAGCCCCAGCGGCCGGGTCCCACGAGGATGTACGACCGCCCCTCGTCGCGCATGCGGTTGTTGAGCATCAGCAGTTCTTCGGCGATCTTCTCCGTCGAGAGCGAGTCGAAAGCGTCAGATTTGATGTAGATGATGTCGGCGATGTCGGGCATCTGTCCGATGCCGAGGGCCTGCTCGCCGTAGATCAGTGCCCGGGAGGTCTCCTCCTCCGCCCAGTCGATGGAGCGGTTGTCCTGATTGTCGATGATCGGGCGGATTTGCAGCAGGTTGAAGATCTGCTGCTGTCCCGGAGCCACATCCATATTGACCGCGAACTCCACCTCCACGGGGCAGCGCATCTCCTCGGCGCCTATGCGGAGGATGTCGGCGATGATCTTCGCCAGCGGGAACGTATTGTACTTTAAGATATTGTTGAACGTGATGACCTTGCGCCCGCTGTCGAAGGGGCTGTCGGAGATGCGTTCGTTCTCGCGGTCCCAGACCGAGCAGACGTATTTCGAGTTGCGGAACCGGGCGATATCCGTGAGGCTCAGGCGGCGGAGGTTCACCGCGTCGTCGATCGACGTGCGGAACTCCTCGGGGCGCAGGCTCAGGGCCAGCACCTCGTTCTGCGTGTCGCTCAACGCCATTTCGGGGGTCGAGGTCTGGAGCACCTTCTGGGGGTAGCGGGGCGAGAACCGCAACGTGCGCCCGCCGTCCACGACCAGTTTCCCGAGCCCCATCGCCACGTTGCAGACCCCGTCCGCGGGCTGTTCGTCGCCGATGGGATAGTAGTTGATCGACCGCGCCACGCCCGAGCAGGTGGGGAAGAACAACCCTTCCTGCTCCGTGCCGCACACCTCCTGAATGATGACGGCCATCTTCTCCTCCGAAATGAGGTTCTGCGACGACTGGATGTAGGCCCTCGACGCCGCGAAATAGACCGAGGCGTAGACGCTCTTGACGGCCTTGAACAGCAGGCGGAGCATCTGGTCCTCGTTGTCGACGTAAGGGATCATGTAGGTGGAGTAGATGCCGGCGAAGGGCTGGTAGTGCGAGTCCTCGAGCTTCGACGACGAGCGGATGGCCAGCGGCGTGCGGACCGTGCGGATGTAGCCTTTCAGGGCTTCGCGCAGCCGGAACGGAAGCACCGAGCTGACGAATTCCGAGAGAATCTCCTCGTCGGAAAAATCCTGCGAGATGATGTATTTCAGTCCGTTGTTGCGGATGAAGTCGTCGAAATACTCCGTGGCGATCACCACCGACCGCGGGATCATGATGCGCACGTTTTCGTGCTTGTCGTACTGGCGGTACTTGATGAGCATCGAGTTCATGAAGGCCAGTCCGCGGGCTTTGCCGCCCAGCGAACCCTCGCCGATGCGGGCGAAAGCCACGGCGTCGGAGTAGGTCTCGGCGTCGAAGCGCGCCACGACTCCCTGCCCCAACAGTGTGCGGTAGTCGCGGATGCGGTTCACCAGCGCGTTGCGGTGCTCCTCGACCGACGTGAAATGGTTTTTGTTGTACTGGCGGATCGAGGCCGCGAGCGGGAACAGGCCCCGCGAGTAGAGCCATTTCGAGAGGTGGTTCTGCGAGGTGTGGTATTCGAACGCCTTGTCGGGGATCGTGGCGATCATGTGCTGCATCTGCGTGAGGTCCTTGGCGCGGCCGATTTCGGCGCCCGTGTCGGGGTCCTTGAAGACGAAATCCCCGAAGGCGAACTCCTTGGCGATGTATTCGCTCAACTGCGAGAGGAGCGTCTTGGAGTTCTTGGCGATGAACCCCGCGCCGAGTTCCGCGGCCTGCTTGCCGAAGGCCACCTGCGACGATTGCAGCAACACCGGCATCAGCGGGTTGTCCTGTTTGATGCGGCGGCAGAGGTCGATCCCGGCGTCGAGTTTCTCGCTCTCGGGCGGATCGTCGCGGTGGAGCACGAACCCCACGTCGGAAATCACGCCCAGCAGGTTTTTCTTGTAACGTTCGTACAGCTCCACGGCCTCCTCGTAACAGCGGGCCAGCAGGATTTTGGGACGGGCGCGTTTGCGCAGCACCTGCTGCTGTTCGTTGAAGGCGTCCTTCAGGAACTCGGTGTTCTGCAGCAGGATCAGTTTATATAACTCCGGCAAATAGGTGGAATAGAAGCGGATGGAGTCCTCGACCAGCAGGATGGCCTGCACGCCGCCCTCGAGGATGTCCTCGTCGGCGTTCATCTTGTCCTCGATGAGCTTGATGATGGCGACGATGAGGTCCGTATTGCCGTGCCACGAGAAGATGTAGTCCAACCCCGAGCGGTCCTGCTCCTCGATGCGGCGGTAGATGTCCTTCGAAAAGGAGGTCAGCAGCCCGACGGGGGTGTTGGGGTGGCGCTCCTTGACGATCCGGGCGAACGCGAAGACGTCGGGTTCGCCGACGTTGTACATCGTGAGGATGAAGTCGAACGTGTCGTCCCCGGCCAGTTTCTCCAGCGCCTCGGCCGTCGAGCTGACGCGCGTCAGCGAGGGCGGGTTCGACATGTTGAGGTCGATGTACTCTTGGTTGATCTGCGACTCGATGTGCCCGTCCTCCTCGAGGATGTAGCCGTCGTAGCTGCAGCACACGAGCAGGATCTTGTGGATGCGGTATTTCATGAACCGGTAGGGGACTTTCCCGTCGGGCATATATTGTTCAAGGCTTTTGTCCATTCGGATGCTAAATTTGTTCTACCAACAAAAATAAGGAAAAATTTGTTACCTTTGGAATCGGAAACGCCGAAAATATGGAGAGACAGAACATGAACAAGGAAAAATACACGTTACAAGAGGTTACGACACCCGCCGCGGAGCGCGAGTGGCTCGATCTTCCCAAGAAAATCTATAAGGGCAACCGCAACTGGGTCTGCCCGCTGGACATGGATGTCCTCGAGGTCTTCAACCCGGCGAAGAACGAACTTTTCGCCGACGGCGAGGCCATCCGCTGGGTGGTCCGCGACCGGCAGGGCGTTGTCGTGGGACGCATCGCGGCGTTCTACAACCGCGAGAAGGCCGCCCTCGAGGAGCAGCCCACGGGCGGCTGCGGATTCTTCGAGGCCATCGACGACCAGCAGGTCGCCGACATGCTGTTCGAAGCCTCGCGCATGTGGCTCGCCAGCCGCGGCATGGAGGCCATGGACGGCCCGATCAACTTCGGGCAGCGGCGCGACTGGTGGGGGCTGCTGGTCGAAGGCTACGAATTCCAACCCCTGTACAAGAACCCCTACAACCCGCCCTATTACAAGGAACTGTTCGAGAATTACGGCTTCAAGAACTATTTCAACCAGCACAGCTTCATCTGGCGGGTGAACGATTCGGAGGCCAACAAGCAGATTTTCGCCCGTGCCGAGCGGCTCTACACCGTGCCGGGCTACCGGGTCGAGAACATCGACATGAACAATCTGGAGGATGCCGCCGAGAGTTTCCGCGTCATCTACAACAAGGCGTGGGCCCTCTTCTCGGGCGTGAAGCCGATGACGCAGGAGGAGGCGCTGGAGATGGTTCACGAGATGAAACCGATCATCGACCCCAACATCATCTTCTTCGCCTATTTCAACGACGAGCCCATCGGGTTCTTCATCACCGTCCCCGACCTGAACCGTCTGATCGGCAAGTTCAACGGCAAATTCGGCCTGCGGCAGAAGCTGCGCCTAATGTGGGACCTCAAGGTGCGCAAGTCGTGCGACCGCATCTTCGCCATCATCTTCGGCATCACGCCGGAGTTCCACGGCAAGGGGGTCGAGTCGGCCATCATGGTCAAATACTGGCAGTTCCTCGAGCGGACGAAGAATCCCTACAAGTCGATGGAGCTGGCGTGGATCGGCGACTTCAACCCCGTGATGAACCGCATGATCGAGACCTACGTCTGCGCCACGCGCCACAAGGTGCACACCACCTACCGCTACCTGTTCGACCGCACGAAGGAGTTCCACCGCTGTCCGCGTCTGGGCGTGAAGCGCCGTTACGAATAAGAAACCGCAAATAAAGATATGAAATCCACCGTATTCACCAAGTACCACATCGCCGCGGGTGCCAAGATGGCCGAATTCGCGGGATACAACATGCCCATCGAATTTACGGGCATCAACGACGAACACATGGCCGTCCGCAACGGCGCCGGCGTCTTCGACGTCAGCCACATGGGCGAAATCTGGGTCAAGGGCCCCAAGGCGCTCGGGCTGTTGCAACGCATCACGACCAACGACGTTGCGAAACTCGTCGACGGCAAGGTGCAGTATACCTGCATGCCCAACGGCCGCGGGGGCATCGTCGACGACATCCTCGTTTACCGGGTCGATGCCGAGACCTACATGCTCTGTGTCAACGCCGCCAATATCGACAAGGACTGGGCACACATCTGCGCCGAGGGCAAGGCTTTCGGCATGGAGGCCGGTCACGGCAAGGAGCTCTACAACGCTTCGGACGAAATCTGCCAGTTGGCCGTGCAGGGACCTTTGGCCATGAAGATCGTGCAGAAGATGTGCGCGGAGCCGGTCGAGGAGATGGAGTACTATACCTTTAAGAAGATGCCGGTCGCCGGGTGCGATGCCATCCTCTCGATCACGGGTTACACCGGTTCGGGCGGCTGTGAGATTTACGTCGCCAACGAGGACGGGGACAAACTCTGGAAGGCCCTCTGGGAAGTCGGCGAGGAGTTCGGGCTGAAGAACATCGGCCTTGGAGCCCGGGATACGCTGCGTCTGGAGAAGGGTTTCTGCCTCTACGGCAACGACATCGACGATACCACCTCGCCGATCGAAGCCGGACTGGGCTGGATCACCAAGTTCGTCGAGGGCAAGGAGTTCATCGACCGCGCCGTGATGGAAAAGCAGAAAGCCGAGGGCGTTGCGCACAAACTCGTGGGGCTGAAGATGACCGAACGCGGCATTCCGCGCCACGGTTATCCGATCGCGTCGCCCGAAGGCGCCGGGATCGGGCATGTCACCTCGGGTACGATGTCGCCCTGCCTGAAGGTCGGCGTGGCGCTGGGCTATGTCGAGGCCGCCTATGCCAAACCGGGCACGGAAATCGCTGTCGTCATCCGCGAGAAACCCGTGAAGGCCGAGGTGGTGAAGATTCCGTTCGTTTAATGTTTAACAGATAGATACTTTATTTCCTATGAAAGCGAAATATCTCGGGCTGGAACTCGCAAGCCCCGTCGTGGTCAGCAGTTCCCCCTATACGGCAAACATGCACAACGTCGAACAGTGCGTCCGCAACGGCGCCGGCGCCGTGGTGCTGAAATCGATCTTCGAGGAGCAGATTTACCGTCAGGCCGCCTCGCTGGACAAAATGGAGGGTTACGGCGATGCGGGCGAGTACCTCGAACGCTATCTGGGCGACGCCTACAAGGCCGAGCTGCTGACGCTCGTCTCCGATGCCGCCAAGACGGGCATTCCCGTCATCGGGAGCATCAACTGCATCGGTACGGGCGATGCGTGGATCGAGTATGCCTCGGCCATGCAGGCCGCTGGGGCTTCGGCGTTGGAGCTGAACATTTTCCTGCTTCCGACGGACCGGCAGGCTTCGGCGCAGGAGATCGAACAGCACTATGCCGATATCGTGCGCAAGGTCGCCGCCGGGGTGACGATCCCCGTGTCGGTGAAACTCCCGATGCGACTGACCAACGTACTCTCGGTCGGCGACGCCCTGCTGGGCCGCGGCGCCCGGGGACTGGTGCTCTACAACCGCTTCTTCGAACCCGACATCGACATCGAGAAGATGTGCTTCGTGAACGGCGACCCGTTCAGCGAACCGACCGAACTGCGCAACGTGCTGCGCAGCGCTGCGCTGTGCGCCCACGCGCTGCCGCAGTTGGATGTAGCCGTCTCGACGGGTGTGCACGACGGAGCCGCCGCCGTTAAGGCCCTGCTCGCAGGCGCCGCCGTGGTGCAGGTCTGCACGGCCATCCACCGCCACGGTTACGAGGTGATCGGCGAAATCAACCGCTTCATCGACGAGTGGGCCGCCCGTCAGGGCTTCGACTCGCTCGACGAGTTTTCCGGCCGCATGGACTACGGCTCCTCGGAGGGCGAGTTCTACCAGCGGGTGCAGTACATGAAATATTTCCCCCACGGCGAGGAGTAACCGCCGCCGGATATGAAAACCCCCGGATGCTTGCCGAAGCATCCGGGGGTTCTGTTATTTCGCGGTGGTCTCCGCATCGAACGTTTCGTTGAAGAGCCTCCGCAACTGCTGCGGGTCGCGGATGATCGCCCGCAGTTCCCCGAGCCGCCGGGCGTTGTCCGACTCGGCGATCCAGAGCCGCAGGTAACCCCCTTCGGCGTATTTCTTTTGCAGGTGGTCCAGACAGCGTGCATAATGCCCTTCGCGGTCGAGCGCGGGGTAGTTCGCCAGCCCGTACTGCACCGTGCGGCGGATGATCGTCGCGGGGTCGATCACCCGGTCGGCTTCGGCCACGATGCGGCCGTAGATCGTGCGGGGCGCATGGTCCGACGAGGCGCGGTGGTCCTCCACGGCTTCGCGCATCACCCCGAGCTGCTCTGCGGTGAACCGGCGGCGCATCTCGGCATCTTCCGTCAGGATGCGCCCGGCGTCGATGTGATGCCGCTCGCGTCCGTTCACCAGCCCCGTGTCGTGGTAGGCGGCGATGGCGTAGACCATGTCTGTGTCCACGTCGTAGTGGGCGGCCAGCGCGAGACTCTGCGCAATGACCGTGCGGACGTGGTCCGTGCCGTGGGCGCGGTCGAAATGTTCGTAGCGGGGGATGATCTCGGCCTCGACATAGGCCACGAGCGATGGATCGGGTTGTTTCATGCGGCGAAGATACATAAAAATTTTATGTATCTTTGGCTTCGCCTTAGATACTCCCGCTCGGCAATGTCCAAATAAATTTGACATTGCCCTCGCTTATCCGTATCTTTGCCCCCGGTTAAAGTTCAGGTTATGAAAACAGCGGCGGAACTCAAGGAAATAGCGCAGTTCATCGCCGAGTATGCCACCCGGCTGATGGGGTCGGGCGTCCACACTTCACGCGTGGTGCGCAACTCCAAACGGCTGGGCGAAGCGCTCGGGGTGCGGGTGATCGTGTCGGCGTTCCAGAAGGTCGTGACCTTTTCGGTCTGCGACGACGAGAGCGGCGAGATATACAGCGAGGTGGCCGACATTCCGCCCCTGCCGATCAGCTTCGAACTCAACGCCGAGCTGAGCGCCCTGAGCTGGGAGGCCTACGACCGCCGGATGCCGCTTCCGGAAATCCGGACCCGCTATGCGGAGATCATCGCCCGGCCGCGCCTCGACCCGATCTTCACGCTCATCCTCGTCGGCCTTGCCAACGCTTCGTTCTGCCGGCTGTTCGGCGGCGACTGGTTCGCCGTGAGCATCGTCTTCACGGCCACGCTGCTGGGCTTTTTCCTCCGCCAGCGCATGCAGGCCCGCGGATTCAACCACTATGTGATCTTCATCGCCTCGTCGTTCGCAGCCTCGATGTACGCTTCGGTGGCGCTGATGTTCGACACCACGTCGGAGGTGGCCCTCGCCACGAGCGTCCTCTACCTCATTCCCGGCGTGCCGCTCATCAACGGCGTGATCGACATTGTCGAGGGGCACGTGCTCAACGGCATCGCCCGTCTCACTTCGGCCCTGATGCTGATCGTCTGCATCGCCATCGGGCTGTCATGCACGCTGATGATCGTTAAAAACGGATTGCTATGATGCTGCTCGAAATTCTCTCCGACGGATTTTTCGCCGCCGTTGCGGCCATCGGTTTCGGGGCTGTTTCCGATCCCCCGATGCGGGCCTTCCCGGTCATCGCCCTGCTGGCCGCCGTGGGCCACGCCCTGCGTTTCGTGCTGATGCAGAGCGGGATGGATATTGCCACGGCGTCGCTCTGCGCCTCGGTCGTGATCGGTGTCGGCAGCCTGCTGCTGGGCGGCCGCATCCGCTGCCCGATGACCGTACTGTTCATTCCGGCGCTGCTGCCGATGATCCCGGGCATGTATGCCTACAAGACGGTCTTCGCCATGATTATGTTCATGCAGCACTTGGGCGACTCGGTGACCAGCGCCCAGTATTTGCAGGAGATTCTGCGCAACGGATTCGTGACTTTCTGCGTGATTTTCATGCTGGCGGCGGGTGCTGCGGCTCCGATTTTTCTGTTTAACAAGCGCGCCCATTCGCTGACGCGCAACAAAAAATACATTTCCGAATGATGGACATTTTCTGGCGGACGATCGCCGGCTATAACGCCGCGACATGGCCCCTGCAGGCATTGCTGGTCGTTGCGGGCATCGTGCTCACGACGCTGTTGTACCGTCGGCCTTCGCCGCGCGTGAAGGTGGCGATGAAGGTCTACCTGACGCTGCTCAACGGCTGGATCGCCGCGGCCTATTACCTCTGGGCCTGTGCCGAGCGTCCTTACAGCGGTGTGATGGCGCTGTTCTGGGGCATAATGGCTGCCGTGTGGATTTACGATATCGTGGTGAATTACACCACCTTCGAGCGGACGCGCAAACACGACCGCATCGCGTTCGTTTTCTACCTCATGCCGTTTATCTACCCGCTCTTCTCGTTGCTGCGGGGGCTGGAGTTCCCGATGGTCACCTCGCCCGTCATGCCCTGCTCGGTGGCGGTCTTCACCATCGGGCTGATGCTCTCCTTTTCCAAACGGGTGAACCTTTTCGTGATCCTTTTCCTCTGCCACTGGGCGCTGGTGGGTTTCTCGAAGGTCTATTTCTTCGGCATTCCCGAGGACCTGCTGCTGGTCAGCGCTTCGGTCCCGGCGTTGTACCTCTTTTTCAAGGAGTATATCGACCTCAATTTCCACCGCGACACCAAGCCCGACCTGCGGGTGATGAATTTCCTGCTGGCGGCGATGTGTGCCGCCCTCGGGGTCTTTTTCTCCGTGACCATCTGGCAGCAGTTTATCGGATAATCGGTGCGGTTGCATAAAAATCCCTCCCGAATCGTTCCGGGAGGGATTTTTTGTCTGTCTGCCGGACGCCGGATGGCGACCCGGGTCACAGTGGTTATTTTGCATAGGACACGGCGCGGGTTTCGCGGATAACGGTGATCTTCACCTGACCCGGTAAAAAAAGTCCCTCCTTATCAAAGGAGGGATTTAGGGAGGTTTGTCTGTTTGCCGGATGGCGTGCCCGGGTCACAGAGGTTATTTTGCGTAGGACACGGCGCGGGTTTCGCGGATGACGGTAATCTTCACCTGACCCGGTAAAAAAAGTCCCTCCTTATCAAAGGAGGGATTTAGGGAGGTTTGTCTGTTTGCCGGATGGCGTGCCCGGGTCACAGAGGTTATTTTGCGTAGGACACGGCGCGGGTTTCGCGGATGACGGTGATCTTCACCTGACCCGGGTACGTCATTTCGTCCTGAATCTTCTTGGCGATATCGTGCGACAGCCCCTCCGATTCCTGATCCGAGAGCTTGTCGGCTCCGACGATCACGCGCAGTTCGCGTCCGGCCTGAATGGCGTAGGTCTTCACCACGCCGGGGTACGACAGGGCGATGTCCTCCATCTCCTTCAGACGCTTGATGTAACTCTCGACCACCTCGCGGCGAGCTCCGGGACGTGCGCCCGAAATGGCGTCGCAGACCTGAATGATCGGGGCGATGATCGAAGTCATCTCCACTTCATCGTGGTGGGCGCCGATGGCGTTGCAGACCTCGGGCTTCTCCTTGAACTTCTCGGCGAGTTTCATGCCGATGATTGCGTGCGGCAGTTCCGGTTCGTCGTCGGGCACCTTGCCGATGTCGTGCAGCAGACCTGCGCGGCGGGCGGTCTTGGGATTGAGGCCCAGCTCGGCGGCCATGATGCCTGCGAGGTTGGCCGTTTCACGGGCGTGCTGGAGCAGGTTCTGGCCGTAGGACGAACGGTATTTCATCTTGCCGATCATGCGGATCAGCTCGGGGTGCAGTCCGTGGATACCGAGGTCGATCGTGGTGCGCTTGCCGACCTCGACGATCTCCTCCTCGATCTGTTTCTGGACCTTGGCCACCACCTCCTCGATGCGGGCGGGGTGGATGCGGCCGTCGGTGACCAGTTGGTGCAGGGCCAGACGGGCGATCTCGCGGCGCACGGGGTCGAATCCCGAAAGGATAATCGCCTCGGGGGTGTCGTCGACGATGATCTCGATGCCCGTCGCGGCCTCCAGAGCGCGGATGTTGCGGCCCTCGCGGCCGATGATGCGGCCCTTGACCTCGTCGCTCTCGATGTTGAATACCGTCACGGCATTCTCGATGGCCGTCTCGGTCGCCACACGCTGGATCGACGCGACGATGATGCGTTTGGCCTCCTTCGTGGCGGTCATCTTCGCCTCTTCGATCGTTTCGTTGACGTAGGCGGCGGCTTCGGTCTTGGCCTCGGCCTTCATGTTTTCGATCAGGATGTTCTTGGCATCTTCCGAACTCATGCCCGAGATCTGTTCCAGACGGGCGTTCTGCTCGCGCTGCATCTGATCGACCTCCTCCTTCTTGTGTTCGAGGATCTGCAACTGGTTCTGCATCTGCTCCTTGAGCCGGTCGTTGTCGCGGAGTTTGTTCTCCAGTTCGCGCTGCTGGTTCTGCAGGTTCTGCTCGATCTGCTTGGCGCGCTGCTCACTCTGGGCGATCTTCTGGTTGCGTTCGTTGACCTGACGGTCGTATTCGCTCTTGAGCTGTATGAACTTCTCTTTCGCCTGAAGGATGCGCTCCTTCTTGATCATCTCTCCTTCGGCCTCGGCCTCCTTGATGGCGGCTTCGCGGCGCTTGCGGACCGACGTCTTGGTCACGAGGTTGGTGACAACCGCGTAGACCGCAACGGCGACCACTGCAGAGATGCAGGCAGTCAAAATGATGGTATACATTGACTCTTACATGTTTTTAGTTGTTATTAATTAGGGTTTTTTGTGTAGCCATAAAAAAACCGCATAGGATTCCTTATTCTTGTTTGACGAATCTGCCGATCAGTCATGTGTGGGGGCTCCGACAATCGCAATCTTCCAACGGTACGCCGTAACGTACTCCCCCGAAGGGTGGTAAGGCCTGATTTTGAAGCGCCTTGAGTTGCCCCAATTTAATAAATGTTCAGTTTCGCAAAGCTTTAAGGAATCTATGCGGGTAGATTCTTGTATGTAAAAGAACGTTTTTCGTCGAATGCATATTGTCCGCGGCAGGCTCTCTCTCACCCCTGCGGCACGTCCCGGGCGTTACTTCTTCGGGTCGTTGAGATATGCATCTATTTCCGTGCCGATTTTTTCCAACTGCCGGAGGTCTTCGTTGTCCACCTCGCGGCTCTGCCGCATGCCGACGTTCGCAATGGCGAACTTCAGCGCGGTCATCGACAGGTAGTCTTGGTCGTTCCAGTTCTTGATATTCTGTTGTTTTATCAGTGCGAGGTAGTTGTTCACCTCCCGTTCGGCCAGCCGGTACACCTCCTCTTTCCCGCTCTCGATGTTGAACGGATAGCTTTTTCCCGCTATTTTGAGGGTTATCGCCTGTTTTGCCATTTTCCGTGTTTTTGTTTCGTCCTCGTTTGCATCCTGTGGGTCGGCCCTATTCGGCCTCCGGAGCCGCCAGCGGCTGCCCCAGCAGCGCGATGCACTTGTCTACCTCCCGCATAAGACGGTTGACGCGCGCCCGCGCTTTTTCCCGGTTCCGGCTCTCTCCCGCAAGACCTTCGGTCAGTTGCATGCGCGCCAATTCGGCGTCCAGCTCCCGGACACGCTCTTCCAGCGTGCGTTTTTCCGAGCGGAGCGTGTCCCGCTGTGCCGTCAGCTCCGTGCAGAGTTCCGACAGCCGTTTGTGGTCGTCGATAAGCTGCTTTACGCGGGCTTCGAGATTCGTTATCACGCTTTTGTCGGCCATGGTCTTCGGATCAAGTTCCGGTTTACTTCTCAAAGGTAAGGAAAAAACGGCAAAAAGCCAAAAATTATTTTGTGCGGACTTCGCCGTATAGATCGTAATCCGCAGCCGAGGTGACGGTCACCTCGTAGAAATGCCCGCGCAGGAGCCGCTTCCCGGCGGCGGGTATCAGGATTTCCTGATCCACTTCGGGGGAGTCGTACTGCGTGCGGCCGACATACCAGTCGCCCTGCCGCGAGTCGATCAGGACCCGCTCGGTGCGTCCCACGCGGCGGCGGTTGTTGTCGAGCGAAATCTCGTTCTGCAGGGCCATGATGCGCTCCACGCGCTCCTGCTTCACGGCCTCCGGCACGTCGTCGCGGAGCTTTTCGGCCGAATAAGTCCCCTCCTCCTCGGAGTAGGCGAACACCCCGAGCCGCTCGAAGCGCACCTCGCGCACGAACTCCGTCAGTTCGGCGAAATCGGCCTCCGTTTCGCCCGGATAACCGACGAGCAGCGTCGTGCGCAACGCCAGATCCGGAATGGCCGTGCGCAGGCGGCAGATCAGCTCCATCGCCTCGGCCTTGGTGTGACGGCGGTGCATGGCCGAGAGCTGGGCGTCGGAGATATGCTGGAACGGAATGTCGAGGTACTTGCAGATTTTGGGCTCCGAGGCCATCACGTCGATCACCTCCTCGGGAAATCCCGTGGGGTAGGCGTAGTGGAGCCGTATCCACGCGATGCCGTCGATGCGGCACAGGCGGCGCAGCAATTCGGCCAGCATCCGCCGGCCGTAAAGGTCGATGCCGTAATAGGTCGTGTCCTGCGCAATGACCATCAGTTCCCGGACGCCCTGTGCGGCCAGTTTGCGGGCCTCCTCCTCCAGCTCCTCCATCGGGACGGAGACGTGGCCGCCGCGGATGAGCGGAATGGCGCAGTAGCCGCATTTCCAGTTGCAGCCCTCCGAGATTTTCAGGTAGGCATAGTGCTTCGGGGTGGTCAGGCGGCGTTCGGTGGCCAGCGCCGGGTCCTCCGAGGCGCCCAGTGCGCGGACGATGCCGTCCCATGTGCGGGCGCCGAAGTATTCGTCCACCTCGGGAATCTCGGCCCGCAGTTCGTCGGCATAGCGCTCCGAAAGGCACCCTACGACGAACAGGCGCGAAATTTTTCCGGCTTTCTTTGCCTCCGCAGCCCTGAGGATCATGTCGATCGACTCCTGCTTGGCATCGCCGATGAACCCGCAGGTGTTGATGACCACCACTTTGGCGTCGGTGCGGTCGCTGTCGAAAAGTACCTCGTACCCGGCGGCCGCGAGCCGCGCCATCAGGTGTTCGCTGTCGACGGTGTTCTTCGAACAGCCGAGCGTTATGACGTTAATTTTTTTCATCGCCGAACAGCGCGTTGACGAACTCCCGGCGGTCGAAGATGCGCAACTGGTCGATGCCTTCGCCGATGCCGATGTAACGGACCGGAACGTGGAACTGGTCGCTGATGCCGATCACCACGCCGCCCTTGGCCGTACCGTCGAGCTTGGTGATGGTGAGCGAGGTAACCTGCGTGGCCTGCGTGAACTGCTTCGCCTGCTCGAAGGCGTTCTGTCCCGTCGAGCCGTCGAGCACGAGCATCACCTCGTGCGGCGCCCCGGGGATCACCTTCGACATGACGTTGCGGATTTTCGTCAGCTCGTTCATCAGGTTGATTTTGTTGTGCAGACGCCCGGCGGTGTCGATCAGCACCACGTCGGCGCCGTTGGACTTGGCCGAGGTGAGCGTGTCGAAAGCCACCGATGCGGGGTCGGAACCCATCTGCTGGCGGATCATCGTCGCCCCGGCGCGGTCGGCCCACACCTGCAACTGGTCGATGGCCGCGGCGCGGAACGTGTCGGCCGCGCCGATCCAGACCTTGCGGCCCGCCTTGGTGAGCTGCGCGGCCAGTTTGCCGATGGTGGTGGTCTTGCCGGCGCCGTTGACGCCCACGACCATCACCACATAGGGCTGGCCCTCGGTGGCGTCGAGCCCGAAGTGCTCCGACGAACCGTGCGCATCCTCCATCAGGGCGGTGATCTCCTCGCGCAGAATTGACTGCAGCTCCGAAGCGCCCATGTACTTGTCCTTCGCCACGCGCTCCTCGATGCGGCGGATGATCTTCACGGTGGTCTCCACGCCCACGTCCGACGAAATGAGCACCTCCTCGAGATCGTCCAGCACGTCGGCGTCCACCGTCGAGCGGCCCGCCACGGCGCGCGCCAGTTTCGAGAAGAGTCCCGTCTTGGTCTTTTCCAGCCCGGCGCTGAGCTCCTCCTGCTGTTTGCGCGCCTGCTCCTCGGAGGGCGGCGTATCCTGTTTCTTTTTGAAAATATCGAAAAATGCCATGTCTTTGGGATTAATCCTTCGCAAAGGTACGAATAAGCGAGGGCAAAAGCAAGTTCGCTTGCATTTTGCCGAGCGGGAGTATCTTCGGCGCAGCCAAAGGTACGAAAAAGAATGGACGGTGCCAAAACCGAATCGCGCCCGGTCCTGCAAAACCTCCCGATCCTAAAAGGGTCGTCTTACGACCCCAAAGGTACGAAAAAGAATGGACGGTGCCAAAACCGAATCGCCATGCGGCCCTGCAAAACTTTCCGACAAATAAAAAGTGCCGTTACGACACCGAAGATAACAAGAATGTTTGGAAAAAAACGTTATATTTGTACGACTATCTATTTAACCCTATTTTTTGTACAAATGAGAAACGTAGTTTTGTGGGTGGCGTGTTCGTTGTTGGGAGCATGCTCGGCGGATAATAAGGAGACATCCGTGATTCCCGATTTTATTCATGGGGTCTATTCGGTGGAAAGCCTGTTGAGTGAGGCTGAATTGTCGAATCCGAATTACGGGGCTTTTGAGTTTATCTACCTGATGGCGGCTCCCGAATGGTCGAAGATCGATTTCGATCTGCCGCAGGAACGTATCAACGCCTATGCCGATAGCTTTGATTACCGAATGGCGCCGGGGAATATGCCGTTGGTACCGCAGATGATCGAGAAGGCGCATGCCGAGGAGGCCAATGTATTGCTTTGCTTCGGAGGACAGAAGGAGTTCCGGACGTTCTTGGAAAAACCCGAGCGGCTCGCTAAGTTTACGAAATATATCGTACGGCTGATTGATCGGAACGATTATGACGGCGTGGACATTGATTGGGAAATCTCGATTGATAAGGAACTGCATGCAGGGATGATGCAGGATTTGCGCGATCAACTGGATTCGCTCGGGCGAAAGAATCGACGGACCTATTATGTGACCACGGCGCTCAGTATCGACCATGTGTACGATCAGGCTTTGGCTGACAGGCTGATCGGAGCGGTCGACTGGATCAATATCATGTCCTACGACATGTGCGACGGTATTTGGGGTACTACTCCGTCACACCATACCTCGATGGAGAGTCTGCGTTCGAAACTCGAGAACTGGAAACTTTTCGACCGGAGCAAACTTTGTCTCGGATTGGCCAACTACGGTTTTTATTACAAAGGGCTCGAACCGGGACAGAAAGCCGACGCTCCGTTGAGTGAATACGGACGTTACATTACCTACAAGGAGTTTATCCCTTGGATGAGCGAAGGCTGGGTGGAAGAGTATGACCCTGCGGCGGAGGTTTCCTATTATTTCTCTCCCGATCGAGAGGAGTTCGTAACGATGGACAGCCCGTCGTCCATTTTGAATAAGATCGAATGGATTCAGGCGAACGGTTTTCGGGGTGCCTTCTGGTGGGAATTCCATCATGACTATTTGGCTCCGGACGAGGCGAATCCCCAAGGAAGCCATTACCTGATCGATCTTGTGACGGATTATCTGAAGAGGTGATAATGCAAGGTTTTAATTATAAAAAGAGAAGTAAGAGATGATGAAAGGGGTATTTTTGTTATTTGCGGCGTTATGCGGTGTCCTGACCGCCGCCGCGCAGGACCTGATCGTAAAGACCGACGCCACGAAGATCGAGGCCAAGGTGATCGAAATCACGACCGAAACGGTGCGCTACAAGCGTTTCTCGAACCCCGACGGCCCGACCTATGTGCTGCCTGTCAAGGAGATTCACTATATCCAGTACGCCAACGGCGAAAAGGAGTATTACACCAAGACCATCCCCGCGACGCCGCTGACCCCGGCCACTCCGGTCGAACCGGCACCTGCTCCGGCTGCCGAGCCTGCGCCGCAGGCATCCGCCGGACGCTATGTGCTCAAACAATACGAGATCGGCGAACTGTATGACCAGAATGGTATCCGGGGCGTGATCTGCCAGCTTTCGGACGACGGTATGCACGGACTGGTGGTGTCGCTCGACGAGATTTACCTCCACTGGAGCGAGTTCCGCAAACCCGACCTGCGCGTGGTGGGGGCCGACAGCCGGACCGACGGTGCGGAGAACATGGCGAAAGTGGCGCAGTACATCGCCGCCAACAACCTTTCGTGGGACGATTTCCCGGCGTTCAAGTGGTGCCGGGACAAGGGCGAAGGGTGGTACCTGCCCGCCATCGACGAGATGCTGACCATCGGCCACAACTACAACGGTGGGACGCGCGTGCAGAACAACCGTCAGGCGCGCAACAAGTTCAACGACGCCCTCAAGGATGCGGGCGGCAAGCGCATGGACCGGCTGGTCTACTATTTCTCCTCGACCGAGATGGACGAGAAGAGCGCTTATACGACCCACATGGGCATTGAGCCTCCCTATGTGATCGAGATTCCGAAATACAACAAGTTCCTCGTGCGCGCCGTGCATAAGTTCTGACGCCGGGACCACGGACGAAAAAGCGGTGCACTCCAGTCGGGGTGCACCGCTTTTGTTTGCGCCGGACGCGTCAGATGCTTTCGATCAGCTTCTGCAGCTTGGGGATGATGACGCTCCAGTCGTAATGTTCGCGCACATACACCGGTCCCTTTTCGCTCATCGTGCGGCGCAGTTCCGGATCGGAGATCAGGCGGTGGAGCTTGTGGCGGAAATCCCGGCTGCTGTTGTACCAGAATGCCGCTCCGCTCGATTTGCAGTGGTCTTTCATCACGCGGCTCCGGCCGTTGACCAGCAGCGGCACGCGGTTCTGCATGGCTTCGAGCATCAGCAGCGAGAGGCTCTCCATGCGCGACGGATTGACCATCACCGTCGCATGGCGGATGATCGAGGTCTTCTCCTCGTCCGAAACGTAACCCGTGAAGATGATGTCGGGGGAGTCCGAGCGTTTGATGTCGAGCTCCGTGCCGCCCACCATGACCAACTTGATATCGCCGCCGTGTTCTTTCTTGTAGCGCAGGAAATCGGGAATCACCTTGGTGGTCTTCGACGGCGTGATGCGCCCCAGATAGAGCACATACTGGTCGGGCAACCCATATTTGGCCTTGACTGTATCCCAGTCCGCCTCAGGGGCCTCCTCGATACCGCATCCTACCAGACTGTTCGGAGCCAGCGAAGCGCCGAATGCCCGGCTGCAGAGCCGCCGTTCGGCCGCGGTGTTGAATGCGATGTGCCTTACGCGGGTGAACATCGGTGCGTTGATGCTGAAATAGAGCGGTTTATCGGGGTGCACCAGCGGAATGAGGATCGTCTTTTCGGGGGCGATCGTGCAGCCCAGCACCGGCTGGCTGAAGTAGAAATTCATGAACAGGAAAGCCGCGTATTCGTCCTTGTGCTGTTCGATGAACTCCAGCATCTGGGGCGTGTGGTCCTCCTGCGATTCGTAATACCGTTTTTCGGCTTCGAGGCTCATGGTCCATTCGGGGTGCAGCGAGGAGATCAGGCGCAGCAGGCCCAATCTTGCCAGTTGCAGGCGGATGCGGCGGGCCGTCTTGCATTGTTTGCGGTAGGCGCCGTGGCGCTCTCCGTCGATAGGGGCGGGTTTGAACCGGCGGACCGTGACGCCGTTGACGGTGCTGACCCCTTCGGGATAGTCGTTGTCGCGGTCGCGGAAAACCTTGGTCGTTGTGGTAAGCACTTCCACGTCGTAGTAGGGTCTCAATCGTTCGGCCAGCATGCGGCAGTGAACTTCTGCGCCGCCGTTGACCTCGACTCCATAGCGAATGATGATGAATGCTATTTTCTTCATGAAACACGTCATAATTTCCCGGGCGGGGCCGACCGGATCGGCCCGTCCGGGAATTTTCCGGATAAAAGTAACAAAAATATTTTATATCGCGGTGCTTTCCGGCCCCTAAAAACACAAAGGGCATCCCGAAAGATGCCCTTTGTATTTAAGAGTGCGACTCTTAAAATACTATTTCTTCTCGTCGAAGAACTCTTTGATCTGGTCGTTGGGAACGATGCTCTCTTTGAACATGTATGCTCCGGTCTTGTCCGACTTGACCATCTTGATGCACTTGGTGAACTGCTTACCCGTGCCGGTTTTCAGTGTTGCGACTACTTTCTTTGCCATAAAGCTCTCTTAACTATTTGATTTCACGGTGAATGGTGACACGCTTGAGGAAGGGATTGTACTTCTTGCGCTCCAGACGGTCGGGGGTGTTCTTCTTGTTCTTGGTGGTGATGTAACGGGACATTCCCGCAACGCCGCTCTCTCTTTGTTCGGTGCACTCGAGGATGACCTGAACTCTGTTGCCTTTCTTTGCCATTGATTACTCGTTGTTTTTAGTACACGCTTTTGGGTGCGGCAGCTTCGCGCAGGGCGACTGCAAGACCCTTCTTGTTAATTGTTTTCATGCCGGCAGCCGTTACCTTCAGGGTAATCCAGCGGCCCTCCTGCTCCGACCAGAAGCGCTTGGTTTTCAGATTGGGACTGAATTTGCGCTTGGTCTTGTGGTGCGAGTGCGAGACGTTGTTTCCCACGATCGCTACCTTGCCTGTGATTTCGCAAACTTTCATTGTTTGATAAATTTTTGGTTAAAACCCGATTAAGGGAGTGCAAATATACAACCTTTTCGTCAAATACCAATAATCCCCGGCTTTTTTTATTCGACGGGAATCGTCAGCAGGAACCGCGCACCCCGGGTACACTCCGGGTCGAGGCGCGCGTCGCCGCCCAGCGTGCGGGCGATCAGGCGGCAGACGGCTAGACCGAGTCCCAGTCCTTGGTTGAACGAGTCGAGCTTGACGAAGCGTTCGAAGATGCGCTCGCGCGCTCCTTCGGGCACGCCGGGACCTGCGTCCTCGACTGCGAAGGTGATGCTGCGTCCGTCCGCCGAGAGCGAATAGGAGAGCCTGACGCCCTTTTCGGGATCGGTGAACCGCACGGCGTTGCGCAGCAACTCGGTGAGCGCCTTGCTCAGCAGCAGACACGAGGTGCGGATGCGGGGCGACCGGCCTTCGCCGTTGGGGGCGAAGTGGATTTCGGTGGCGAGCGGGGCGTGCTTCGACAGCTCGTCGATACACCGGCGGCAGCAGGTGTCGACCTCGACCTCGGCGCACGACGGCGGTGCTTCGGACGATTCGATGTCGGAGATGTAGAGTACGTCGTCGATGAGTTTTTGCAGGTAACCGCTGTTCTCGCGGATGATGTCGATGTAGGAACTGCGCTCGGGCTCGTCGTCCGGAGCCGTCGAGGCCAGTTCGGCGAATCCCACGATGGCGTTCAGCGGGGTGTTGATTTCGTGGGTGATGTTGCGGATGAAGACGCCCTTCATGCGGTTGCTCTCTTCGGCTGCCCGTTTGGCCCGGGCCAAACGGCGGTTGAGGCGGGTCAGGATGACGATGAACGCCGTCGCCAGCAGCAGGATCACGACCAGTCCGGTTTCGAACAGACGGGCGCGGCGCAGCCGTTCGGCTTGTGCCTGCTGCAGGGCTTCTGCCTTTTCGCGGTCGAGCCGTTCGACGTCGAACAGCGTGGCGAACTCGTTCAGCACCTCTTGGTTGTCGGCCTCGTATTTCTGTCGGGTCAGCGTCGTCTGCCGCGAAAGGTCTTCGGCGGCAGCCTTGTAGTTGTCCATTTCGTAGAGGATCGCGGCGCGGTTCGAGAGCGCCGGAATATAGAAATAATGCGACGAGCCGAGGCTGTCTTTGTTTTTATCGAAACTCTCCAACTGCCGGTTGACGATTTCCAGCGCCTTCTGGAAGTTGCGGGTGCCCTTGCAGATTGTCACTTCGATCTCCCCGATCTTGTCTTCCGAGACGTATCCGCCGCTTTTCTCCCGGATCTCGTGCAGCAGTTTCTCGGCCTGTGCGAAGTCACCCTGCGAGGCCGCGAGGTTTGCCCGGGCGATCCGCGTGCGCCAGATATGTTCGGGGAGCAGGATGGTCTTTTCGGACATCCGGAGCGCCTCGTCGGCCTTGTCGTACTTCTGCTGCAGGGTGTACAGCTCGCCGAGCTGGAGGTAGAGGTAGGAGGCATCCACTTCCTTCAGGCCGTTCCGCTCGACCATCTCGATGCTCTTGGCGTAGGATTCGAGCGCCGCGTCGTTGAGGGATTTGGTGCGGTAGATGTGGCCCAACTGCTTGTAAGCCTCGGCGATCGCGGGTTTGTAATCGTCGCGGATGGCTTGGTCGCGGAAACGCTCCAGTTCGTATTGGGCGAGGGTGTATTTGCTGTATTTGCTGTAATAGGAAATCAGACGCGTCCAGACGAAATAGTAGTGCGTCGGCTGGTCGTGCTCGCGGGTGAACTGCTGGGTGCGGGCCACCCATACCTTGAGCGAATCGTAATTGTCCGTGAAATAATAGTAGTCGGCTTTCAGGCAGAGCGCCACCGACTGCATGCGGGGATTCTGCCGTTCGCCGGCCAGCCGGAACATGGTGTCGGCCTTGAGCAGCATCTCCGGGTCCTGCTTGTGGCGGTTGCACCAACGGTAATAGGCGACGAGCGTCGTATCGAGGCCGTCGGCGGCGGATTGGGCGGCGGCCGGCAATGCCGATGCGATCAGAATCGTCAAAAGCAGCAGGGCGTTTTTCATTACTTTTTGGGCTAAATCAGCGCAAAAGTACCGCGAATAACCGAGAAAAGCAAATGAAATGCGGATAAATGCGTTCTTTTGGAGTACTATCGGGTTCCGTATTCGCCCGTCAGTTCTTCTTCGAGCAGTTCGATCACGGCCGAGCCGGTTTCGCGGATGACGCGGTCGCGGTTGCCTTTGATGTGGATGAGGCGGGTGACGGTGCGTTCGGGCGAACTGACGGCGATCCAGACGGTGCCGACCGGGATTTCGGGCGTGCCGCCCGAGGGACCGGCCATTCCGGTGGTGGCGATGGCGTAATGGGTGTCGACGGCGTGGCGGGCCCCTTCGGCCATTTGGCGCACGACCTGTTCGCTCACCACGCCGTAACGGGCGATGGTGTCGGCCGAGACATTCAGCAGCAGGCTCTTGGTCTGGTTCCAGTAGGAGATTACCCCGCCTTTGAAGTAGGCCGAGGCTCCCGGCATGGCCGTGAAACGCGAAGCGATGGAGCCTCCCGTGCAGCTTTCGGCCACGGAGAGCGTCAGCATGCGGTCCATCAGCAGTTTGTGTACGCGCTTTTCGGGTTTCGATCCGCAGCAGGAGGCTGTCAGGGCGAGTACGGCCAGCAGCGTGGCGATTTTATTCATGGTCGTTTTTTTGTTATTTTCCGTTGAGGCAGTCGCGTAGCAGGCTGATGGCGAAAGCGCTGGCGCGGTCGATGATTTGTCCGCGGTCGGTTCCGCACTGCTTGAGGATGGCGACGGTGCGCTCGGGCGAACTGACGGCGATCCAGACCGTGCCGACGGGTTTTTCCGCCGAGCCGCCCGTGGGGCCGGCGATTCCGGTGGTGGCGATGCCGTAATCGGCTCCTGCCGCGCGGCGGGCCCCTTCGGCCATCTGGCGGGCGACCTGTTCGCTCACGGCGCCGTAACGGGCTATGTCCGCGGGGTCTACGCCCAGCAGTTTTACCTTGGATTCATTGCTGTACGACACCACGCCGCAGCGGAAATAGGCCGAAGCCCCGGGCATGGCCGTGAAGCGCGAGGCGATGGTGCCTCCCGTGCAGCTCTCGGCGGTGGCCAGAGTCAGCCCGCGCTCGGTGAGTATCTTGTGCACCAGCTCCTGCATCGTCGCGGTCTCGAACCCGATGATGTTGTGGGGGATGATTTTGCGCAGGGTTTCGAACTGCCGGTCGATCTCGCGGGCGACGCTCTCGCCCTCGACCTCGTAGGCCGACAGGCGCAGCCGCACGGCGCCCGGATTGGGCAGGTAGGCCAGTTTCAGGTACGACGGCAGGGCGTTTTCCCACGCTTCGATCCGCTTGGCGAGCATCGACTCGGGGAGCCCGGCGGTTATCATCGTGCGGTGGACGATCTGGCGCAGCGCGAAATGGGCTTTCAGCCGCGGCATCACCTCGTCCTCCATCAGGTGTTCCATCTCGAACGGTACGCCCGGCAGCGACACCACGACGTGTCCGTCGCGTTCGAACCACATGCCCGGGGCGGTGCCGTGGGCGTTGAACAGCACCGTGCAGCACGCCGGGACCATCGCCTGCGAGCGGTTGAGCTCGTTGTACTCGATGCCCCGTTCGGTGAGCATTTTTTCCACATGGTCGGCTACCCGCCGGTCGTAGCGCATCTCGCTGCGGAACATCTCCGCGAGGGTCTTCTTGGTGATGTCGTCCTTCGTGGGGCCGAGGCCGCCGGTGATGACGGTGACTTCCGACGCGGACAGGGCGCGTCCGACGGCTTCGACGATCTGCGCGCGGTCGTCGCCGATCGAGAGCTTCTCGCGGACCACGATGCCCGCGGCGTTGAGGTGTTTGGCGATGGATACCGAGTTGGTATCCACGATCTGGCCGATGAGAATTTCGTCGCCGATGGTGATAATGGTAGCTTTCATGGGTGGTGTTATTTCGCTTCGGAGCCGGGATGACGCTTCTCTTCCGGCTTGCCGTCGGATGCCTCTCCGGCGGTTTCGGCGGGCTCCGGACCGGATGTTTCGGGGATTTCCTTGTTCTTCATCGACTCCTCGGCGGCGCGCATGGCTGCCAACTCTTCGGCCACCCGTTCGGCGTCGGCGATCAGCGTGCGGCATACGTCCCGGACCAGCCCGGGGCCTTCGTAGATATATCCCGTGTAGAGCTGCACGAGGTCGGCCCCGGCGTCGAGCATTGCCCGCACGTCGTCGGCCGACATCAGACCGCCCACGCCGATGATGGGGTAGGTGCCGCCCGAGCGGGTGTGGATGCGGCGCACGATCTCCACGGCGCGGCGGGTGAGGGGCGCGCCGCTGAGGCGGCCGCTGCCGATCTTTTCGAGCGTCGTGCGGCTGGTCTTCAGTCCTTCGCGGTTGTGCGAGCCGTTGGTGGCCACGATGCCGTCGAGCGGTGTCTCGAGCATCACGTCGGTGATCCGGTCGATCACCTCGTCCGTCATGTCGGGCGAGATCTTGAGCATGATCGGCCGGTATTGGTTCTGCCCGCGGCGGAAGTCGAACAGCGGGTTGAGTATCTGGAGGATATGGTCGCGCGTGTGCGTCGTGCCCTCGCGGCACGAGTTGTCGCAACTGATGTTCACGGTGAAATAGTCCGCATACTGGTAGAGGTTGCGGAAGAGTTTCAGGTAGTCGGCCGGGGCGTTCTCGGCCGGGGTCGAGGTGTTCTTGCCGATGTTGCACCCCACGATCACCCCGCCGTGCGGACGCCTGAGGTGGCGGATGGCGGTCTCCAGCCCGCGGTTGGCGAGCCCGATGCGGTTGATGATGGCGTTGTCTTTCGGGAGGCGGAAGACCCGCGGACGGGGGTTGCCCGTCTGGGGCCGGGGCGTGACGGTGCCCACCTCGACGAACCCGAATCCCAGTGCGGCCAGTTCGCGGAACGCCTCGCCGTTGCGGTCGAATCCCGCGGCAATTCCCACCGGATTGGCGAACCGCATGCCGAACACTTCGCGCTCGAGCGCCGGATGCTCCACGGCGTAGCATTTGCGCAGGAGCCAGCGGCCTCCGGGAATCAGCCCGAAAATGCGCAGCATCAGCAGGACGACATGGTGGGCCCGCTCGATGTTGAGCGAGAAGAGCAGGGGTTTTATGATCCTTCGGTACATTTCGGGGGCAAAGGTAGTAAAATTTGGCTAACGATGTACAACTTCGGCCGTTATGTGGTGGAAGCGCGGAACTGGGTTGGAATCCCGGTGGCTTTCCTCCGCTCATAAAGCCGGTCTCTTAGACCGGTTAGAAATATTCGCGGCGGTAGGCGTAGTGGTCGCGCAGGGATTCGAAATCGCCGGGATGCCCTTTCAGGCGGCGGCTTTCGGCTTCGATGTCGTAGACCTCGCCGATGGTGCTGCAAAGCTCCTGCCACGCGATCGGCCGGGGAGCCGAGGGCGACGCCTCGGGCGGATACCACCCCTCGAGCGGCAGCCCGAAACAGCGCGCCAGCGCCGCTACGGACATCGCCGTGGCGTTGGCCTTGCCCTGTTCGGAGTAACCCGCGATGTGGGGCGTCGCCAGCAGGGCTTTTTCCAGCAGTTGCGGGTTGAGGTTCGGTTCGTGCTCCCAGACGTCGAGCGCCCAGCGGAGGCCGCTCCGGAGCAGGGCGTCGCCGTCGACCACCTCCCCGCGCGAGGAGTTTATCACCATGGCGTCCGGTTTCATCTGCCGGAACAGCCTCTCGCCGGCCATGTGGCGCGTCGTGTCGTCCAGCGGGGTGTGGAACGTGAGGATGTCGGCCTCGCGGGCCACCTCCTCCAGCGGCAGGAACCCGCAATGCTCCAGCTCCTCGCGCGGCGGGTCGCAGCAGAGGACGCGGAATCCCCACGCCTCGTCGAGGATCACATATTCGATACCCTCCGATGCGGCGAAGTCGATGTAGTATTTATAGGTCGCGGGGTTGACGCCCGCACGGAAATCCACGCCCGAGAGGTTCCAGTCGTTCCACCATTCCCAAGCCACCTTGCCCGGCTTGATCCATGCGATGTCGTCGAGGCGCGACGGTGCGGCCAGCAGGTAGCTCAGGTTGCTCGCGGCGAGGTCGGTGTCCGAACCGACGATCGCCACGCGCCACGGGAACGCACGCGGGGCGTCGACCTTTGCGATATGGTCTTTCCGTTCCCGGACGAGCATCTGGAGCCGGTTGTGACCGCCCTNCGCGTCGCACCGCGTGCGGGTGCGGGTCAGGAGCGCGTCGGCGTCGCGGGCGTCGGCGGCCGAAATTGCCTTTCCGGGGAGGTAACATACCTCGGCAAAAGGTTCCAGAACCCCTTTCAGGAAGGGGATGGCGCTGTCGGCTATGATTTTCATGATAGTTGGTATATTTCCTTGTTTCTTCTCTTTCGGGAGAACAAATATAGGTAAAATTTAAATTTTTAGTACCTTTGCAGTTTAAAAGAACGTTATGGAACAGAAACCCTTCGATCCGGATGGAGTCGGCGTGGACAACGGAACCTATTTCGGCCTTCCGTTCAATCCCGAAACGGCGGAACTGGTGCTGATCTCGGCACCGTGGGACGTGACGGTCTCCTACGGGGCCGGTACGGCCTATGCCCCCGATGCCATTATCGAAGCCTCGACGCAGCTCGACTTCCACGACCCGCTGGCCCCCGGCGCGTGGCGCCGCGGCATCGCCACGGCCGACGTGGACTATTCGCTGCAGGAGTCTTCGCAGCGCCTGCGCGCCGACGCCTCGCGGGTGATCGACCACCTCGAAGGGGGCGGATGCCTCGAGGACGACTATGTCGTGCGCAAGGTCCGCCGCGTGAACGAGGGTTGCGTGGCCATGAACGGCAACATCGAGGCGCAGGCCGCCCGCTGGCTCGACGCGGGCAAGATCGTGGGACTCGTGGGCGGCGACCATTCGACGCCCTACGGGCTGATCCGGGCTCTGGGCGCCCGCCGCGAGGCTTTCGGCATCCTGCACATCGACGCTCATTGCGACCTGAGGGACGCTTACGAGGGGTTCGAGTTCTCCCACGCGTCGATCATGTTCAACGTCCTGCGCGACGTGCCGCAGGTCGTGAAGATCGCTCAGGTCGCCGTGCGCGATTTCAGCGAGACCGAGGCCGCGCTGGCCTCCTCGTCGGAGCGCATCGCCCTATTCGACGACCTCTCGCTCGCCGCTGCGGAGTTCCGCGGCGAGACGTGGGACGCCCAGTGCCGCCGCATCGTCGAAGCGCTGCCCGCGGAGGTCTATGTGAGCTTCGACATCGACGGACTCTCCTTCGACAACTGCCCCCATACGGGTACGCCCGTCTGCGGGGGACTCTCTTTCAATAAAGCCGTCTACCTTGTCGACACGCTGGTCCGCTCGGGCCGCCGCATCATCGGATTCGACGTGGTGGAGGTGTGCCCCGTGGCCGACGACCGCATCGACGCCATCACCGGGGCCCGTATCCTGTGGAAACTCTGCGGGCAGACCCTCAAGTCGAACGAAACACCAAAATAACGAATAAATGCGACTGTTTTCAATGTACCGCTGGGTACGCCAGCGACACATGATGGGGCTTCGCGGACGCAATTTTCTGGAGGCCCCGTGGGCCGGAGGCGTCGTGCTGCTCGTGTGCGTGATCTTTGCCATGCTGCTGGCCAATCTGCCCGGCACCAAGGTCTACTACCATCACCTGCTCGAAACCGACCTCTCGCTGATGGTCCGCTCCCCGGACGGGCTGATCGACTGGATCTTCCCGCGGGGCATGACCGTCGAGAAGTTCATCAACGACGGGCTGATGGTGATCTTCTTCTTCGCCGTGGGGCTCGAGATCAAGCGCGAGATCGTCTGCGGGCAGCTCTCGTCCGCCCGCCGGGCGATCCTTCCGGTGCTGGCGGCCGCTGGCGGCATGCTGGCCCCGGCCATCATCTTCACGCTCTTCAACCACGGCACGGCAGCCGCCAACGGCTGGGGAATCCCCACCGCCACGGACATCGCCTTCGCCATCGGCATCCTTTCGATGCTGGGCAACCGCGTTCCCGTGTCGCTCAAGATTTTCCTCACGGCGCTGGCCATTGCCGATGACTTGGGGGCCATTCTGGTCATCGCGCTCTTCTACGGCGGAAAGGTCCAGATCGGCTGCCTGCTGGTGGCGCTGGTCATCATGCTCGGGGTCTACTTCATGAAGCAGATGGGCGAGAAGCGGATGTTCTCCTATCTGGTCCCGGCCTTCGTGGTGTGGGGGCTGTTCTACTACTCGGGGGTGCACTCGACCATCTCGGGCGTGGCGATGGCCCTGCTGATCCCGATGGAGCCCCGTTACAGCAAGGAGTATTTCGCCCATAAGATGCGCTGGCTCAAGGGGCTGATGCTCTCGGCCGCCACGCACGAGGATTTCCCCAACGAGGAGCAGCGTTTCTACCTGCGCCGCATGCACGACCTGTCGGCCAACTCGGTGGGCATGAGCTATCGGCTGGAACACGCCTTGGCGCCTTATGTGACGTTCCTCATCATGCCGATCTTCGCGCTGGCCAACGCCGGCGTCGAGATCACCTCGCTCGAATACCTCAATATCTTCCACTATTCTCCCGAGATCGGATCGGTCGGCATGGGCATCTTCTTCGGCCTCCTCATCGGTAAGCCGCTGGGCATCTTTCTTGCTTCGTGGGGTGCCGTGAAATCGGGGCTTGCGGAGCTGCCCGAGGGGGCGACGTGGCGCATGCTGCTGGCCGTGGGCTGTCTGGGCGGTATCGGGTTCACGATGTCGCTGTTCGTCGACTCGCTGGCCTTCACCGATCCCGACCTGATCGACCGCGGCAAGATCGCCATCCTGATGGGGTCGCTCGCGGCGGCTGTCGTGGGGTGCCTGCTGATTCTGGCCTTTTCGAAAAAAAGTACGAAACCATGAAAAAGATCCTGCTGATCCTCCCCGCCGCCGCTTTGCTGGCCGGGGCCTGCTCGAAGAAGTCGGGCGGGGGCGTGAAACTCAAGAACGACACCGACTCGGTGGCCTATGTCATCGGCATGAACGTCGGCATGAACCTGCTGCGGATGGATTCGACGATCAACGTGAACGCCGTCTGCGAGGGTATTCGTGACGCCGTGCGCCGGTCGGCGAAGCTCTCGGCGGCCGATGCCGAGACGTTCTACCTGCGTTATGTGAACTACGCGCTGCCCGAGAAAGCCCGGGCTTACGAGGAGCAGTTCTTAGTCGATATCGCCAAGTCGAACCGCTCCTATGCCCGCACCTCGTCGGGTGTGACTTATACGGTGACGGCCGTCGGCGATCAGGAACTGGTGCCTGCGTCGGACCGCGACAGCGTGGCCCTGCGGTGGGTGATCCGCACGGCCGACGGCGCCCAGATCGCCTCCTCCTACGAGAAGGGCGACACGGTGCGTTCGCTGCTGCGCGATCTCCGGCAGGGGGTGCAGGAGAGCGTGAAACTGATCGGCAAGGGCGGAAAGATCAACGCGTGGATGCCCTCGTCGGCAGCTTACGGAGCCGAGGGCGACAAGACGCTGGGCGTGGCTCCCAACGCGACGCTTTACTATGAAATCGAACTCGTCGAAGTCGATAAATACGGGAATCGGTCGCGGCGCAGATAATTTACGCCGATGAAGATGAGTATTATACAATATTTTTATATCTTTGCCCGTGCGAATAAAAGCAAACTCAAAACATAGTTAAAACAACAATGAAAAAAATCTTTTTTGCTGCGGCACTCGCGGGTGCTGCGATGCTCGCCTCCTGCGGAGGAAACAAGAGTGGCGTGCAGATGGGCAGCCTTTCGGAGTTCGACTCGCTGTCGTATGCGCTCGGTGCCAACATCGGCTACGGCATGAGCTACGAAATGAAGGATATTCCGTTCGATTTCAAGGCCGTGGACAAGGCTGTCAAGGAAGGCGCTCTGGGCAAGGCTACACAGGAGCACGAGAAGTCGCTCGATATGCTGCGCGAGTATTTCATGTCGAAGCGCGGCGAGCGTGCGCAGGCTATCGCCGAGAAGCGTGCCGCTGCCGACAGCGCCCGCATGGCCGGCGGCGATTCGACCAAGGTCGAGTATCCCGCAGCCGATCCCGAAATGTTCGAGAGCGAGGAGGAGCGTGCCGAGATTTCCTACGCATTCGGTAACGACATCGGTTACAACATCGCCCAGAGCGGCATGCCCATCCAGTTGGTTTGGATCGGCGAGGCCATGCAGAACGTGCGCGACAACAACGCCAAGATGTCGGAAGACGAGGTGAACCAGTACCTGCAGTACTACTTCATGGTGAAGCGTCCGGCCGAGAACGCCGAGGCTTCGAAGGCATGGCTGGAGAAGATCGGGAAGAAATCGGGCGTGAAGAAGACCGAGTCGGGCCTGCTCTATAAGGTTACCGCTGCCGGTGACGCCGCTGCGATGCCGAAGGACCCGCGCGACGTGGTGAAGGTTCACTACACGGGCCGCACCCGCGACGGCAAGGTGTTCGATACCTCGGTCTTCGCCAACCGCTCGAAGGAGCAGCAGGAGATGATTAAGAAACAGCGTCCCGACGATTTCGACAAGGACGAGCCCGTCGAGTTCCCGCTCAACCGCGTTATTCCCGGCTGGACCGAGGGTCTGCAACTGGTAGGCAAGGGCGGTAAGATCACGCTCTGGATCCCCTCCGACTTGGCATACGGTGCCCGCGGCGCAGGCCGTGACATCGGTCCCAACGAGGCTTTGGAGTTCGAGGTCGAGCTGATCGACGTGACTCCCTACGAGGAGCCTGCTCCCGCCGATTCGACCGCAACGGCCGAAAAGCCCGAAGTCGCTCCCGCGAAGTAATCAGGAGAGTACAGATACGAAAAATCCCGGAATCGATTGATTCCGGGATTTTCCGTGTTGTGAGTTTTTATAATGGGGAAATAGCGCAGAATTGTGAATGACAGTTGTAACGCTATTTCACCCTTAAATGGGGCTTCTTAAGCCTCCCTCCCTTAGAACGGGAGGTCGTCGACCTGCGCGGGCGAGGATGCGTAGGAGGGTTCCTCGGCGATGGGCGGCATGTCGGGCATCGGAGCGCCGGCTCCTGCCGACTCCTGCTTGGGCTGCAGGCGCCATGCGCGGATGTCGGTGTACCAGCGGCCGTTGTATTCGCGCGACTCGATGTTGACCGAGACGTTGTAAGTTGCTCCTTCCTGCAACCGGGCTACATCTTCGGGCTTGTTGAAGAACGTCACGCAGATTTTGCGGGTGAACGATCCCTCGTTCATCTCAAAGACCACGTCCTGACGCTGCCACTCGCCGCGTGCCGACGTTCCCTTCGTCACGGGCATTATTTTGTAAACGGTTCCTTCGAATTCCATATCATTAATAGTATTGTTTATTTACGGCAAAGGTAGTGATTTTTTCGAAAATTCGGGAACTGGCGAAGCGCTTTTGTTCCGCAAATCGCACGGCTACCGCTCCTCCAGCGTGACGGTCTGCCCGGTGAGGCGGCTGCGCTCGGCCTCGAAGCAGATGCGGTGGCTTTCGACCGAGTTGGCGATCGCCGTGCGGAAGCGGTGCTCCCGGCGGCTGAGCGTGTCGACGAAATCCTCGATCAGCAGGAGGTCCGCTCCCGCGTGGAACGGCTTTTCGAGCAGCCCCGAAAAGTCGTAAACGCGCTCCTCGCCGCCGCGGAACTTGCGGACCCGCAGCGTGCGTTCGTCGCCGTCGATCTCGCCGTGCGTCAGCCGGATGTGGGTTTCGCGCTGGTCGCCCAGCGTGAAGGCGTCCATCGAGAACGAGATCGTGACATCGTTGTCCATCTCCATCGAGACGATCTGGTGGTCCACCACATCGTTGTCGCAGCGGAACACACACCGCCCGTAATCTCCCGAGCGCAGTTCGCGCAGGATGACCTCCTCGAGCGTGGCGCCTGCCGGGATATCGAAATTCGAAATCCAGTCGCGGCGGTTGTAGTAGAGGTCTACGGCCGAATAGGGACACTGCTTTTCCACGGGGCAGTCGATGCACCGCGCGGCGCTCTGTGCCGGGGCGTTTTCTGCGCGGAACCAGCGCAGCGAGCCGAACGACGAGAGTTTGCGGCAGCGGGCCCCGGTGAGCCACAGCAGGAAGTCGATGTCGTGGCAGCATTTCGAGATCAGCATCGGGTTGGTGATCTCTTCGCGGCGCCACATGCCGCGGACGAATCCGTGCGTGGTGCGGTCGAGCCCCACGGCGACCAAGTGGCTGATGGAGATGATCTCGCCCAGTTCGCCCGAGTCGACGATCTCCTTGATGCGGATGAAATAGGGGTGGTAGCGCAGGACATGGCACACGCCGACGGTCACCCCTTTGCGGCGGGCCGCCTCTTCGATCCGGCAACATTCGGAGAGCGTTTGTGCGATGGGCTTTTCGAGCAGCACGTTGTAACCCGCCTCGATGGCTTTCATGCAAGGTTCGAAATGCTCGTTCTCGGGGGTGGCGATCAGCACGGCGTCGGCCGGGATGGGATTTTCGAAAAAACGTTCGTAGTCCGTAAAGCACCGCTCCGGCCCCAGTCCGAATTTCTCGGCGGTCGTGCGGCGGCGTATTTCGTTGATCTCCACCACTCCTGCGAGTTTCAGCCGTTCGGGGTGTCTGACTGCGTATTCGAGGTATTTGTTGGTGCGGTTCCCGGCTCCGATGGCGATGATCGTAACCGGTTCCGCTTCTTTATGGATGTTCATAGTTTTGAGGTTTGCCGTTCGGCCCGTCACTCGGTTGCTTCTTCCGGAAGGCTTTCGCGGCTCTGTTTGCGCTCGATTCGCGCGGCGAGTTTGATACTCAGCTCATAAAGTCCGTAAAGGGGCAGGATCACCAGCACCAGACTGAAAATGTCGGGCGGGGTGATGATCGCCGCAAGGACCAGCAGGATGACGAACGCATGTCGCCGGTATTTGCGGAGAAACCCTGCGGAGACGATGCCCATGCGGGTCAGGAAGTAGATCAGCAGCGGCAGTTCGAACATGAATGCACAGGCCATCGACACGACGATGACCGTCGAGAGGTAGTCGCCGATGTCGATCATGTTGACGATGGCGTCGCTGACGTGGTAGTTGGCGAAAAAGTTGATCGACAGCGGCACCATGACGAAATACCCGAAGAGCAGTCCCGAGAAGAAGCAGAGCGACACGCAGAAGACGAACCAGTTGGTTCCGGCGATCTCCTTCGGCGTGAGTGCCGGGCGCACGAAGCGCCAGAACTCCCACAGCACATAGGGCATGGCCAGCGCGATGCCCGCCATGAGCGATATCTTCATGTGGAGGTTGAACTGCCCGGCCAGCGAGGTGTTGATGACCGAAAAGCGGTCGCCGCCGATCGAGAACGCCGCAGGGTCGGCATTGAACGAGGTTCCGAGCGTGTCGTTGAGCCATGCGGCGATGTGCGCCCACTCGCCGCCCACCCATACCAGCATGCGGTTGGTGGGGAAATCGGCGTCTTTGGGACCGAAAAGTATCGTGTCGATAATCAGACTCTTGCAGAAAAAAGCAACCAGCCCGACGATCACGATCGCCAAGGCACCCCGCACCAGATGTGGGCGCAGGGCGTCGAGATGCTCGAAAAACGTCATCTCCGACGGCTCTGTATCCTCTCGTTTCATCCTCTGATTTCCGCGGTGGTCCGGCCTTTATTCGTCTTCCTCTTTCGGAGCCGTCTCTTTCTTGGAAACGCTCTCCGGTTTGGTCTCTTCTGCCGTATAGTCCTTGTTGACGGCGTCCTTGAACTCTTTGACGCCGCGGCCCACTCCGCGCATCAGCTCGGGGATTTTTTTGCCCCCGAACAGCAGGATGACTACCAACACGATCACGATGATCTGTCCGTAACCGATTGCGCAAGGTATAAACATGGTTTCTCTTTTTAGGTTCCTTTATTCGGAACAAATATAACACAAATTTTGGAATTACCGCAACCGCGTCCGGGAAAACCCGCCGTCGTCGGGCGGGTTTTCCTACGGCCGTGCGGCTTCTCTATTTCACTCTTTTTCCCGAGGGCAGCTCCTTGATGCGGATGCTGCGGAACTTCAGGCCGGGGCCGTGTCCGAGCAGACCGATGTGTCCCGTGGGGTTGAACAGTCCCGGATGATTCCGGTGGTCGACCGTATAGGGGTTCTCTTTGGCTCCGTCGGGGGCCACGTTGTGTCCTTGGCAGGCTTCGCGGATGTCGCCGTCGAGAATCACCTCGCCGTTGACCGTCACGGTGATGCGGTCGCCCACGGCGCGTATCTCCTCGACGTTCCATGTTCCCAGCGGCGGGAACTTCACGCGCCGGGCCGGGATGATGCCGTAGACCGAGCCGTGCTGCTGGTATTCGCGCAGATTCTTGTAGATGGGAGCATCGTGGTCGAGGATCTGAATCTCCATGCCGTGATAGGCGGCGTCCACGCCCATCGGGGTGCGGATGCCGATACCGTTGTTGACCCCTTCCTGCAGGTACTGGAACTCGAAACGCAGGATGAAGTCGCTGTACTCCTTCTTGGTGTAGAGGTTTCCGCTGCCGCCGTACTGCGCCGTGACGTAGATCGTGCCGTCGAGGGGAACGTAGTTGGTGGTGTTGCCGGTCCACTTGTGCATCGAGGTTCCGTCGAAGAGTACTTCGAAACCTTCGGCAGCCTCCTCGGGCGAAAGTTCGTAGCGCGGCGTCGGGGGCAGTTCGCGGATGTACATTTCGCGGAAGCTGACGGGGGCTGTGCCTCCGACGAGCAGGATCTGACCCTCGGTGTAGGCGGGGATCTCGCGGTTGCAGGTGTTTTCGAGGATCACGTTCCGGCAGGTCGTGACGCCGTTCAGGACCACCGTCACCCGGTCGTTCACGACCCGTACCTCCATCGTGTTCCACTCGCCGGGCTTGTTGGCGGCCTCCGTGGGCGAGGTGTTTTCGTGGAGCATGTTGCCCGTCAGGGCTCCGGCGTTCCGGCCTCCGAGGGCGATCTGCGGGATCGAGCGGATGCCGAGACCCGCTTCGCCGTCGGTTTTCCAGTCGACGATCAGGCTGAAGTTTTCATAATTCTTCGCCGAGCCGACCGTTGCGGCTCCGGCGGTTCCCGTGAGTACGCCGTTCACAGCGCTCCATGCTTTTGACGCTGCGGCGTCAGCCTCCTGCTGCGCCTTGGCCAGCGCTTTGGCCTTCATGGCTTTGAGGACGTCGGGATTGCCTGCGACGGCTTTCCAGTCGCCCGGGGCGAGGGATGCCGGGGCGAATCCTTCGGCGGGGAGTTTCGCCAGCAGTCCTTTGATCTCGTCGACGGCGTAACCCGCGTCGGCGTCGGACTTGGCCAGTCCGGCGTAGACCTCCTGCGCCTTTTTCAGCGCTGCGGAAACCGTCTCGCCGCCCATGTCGGGGTTCTTCGCCGCTGCGGTCTTCACGACCAGCGCGGCCATTTCTGCCGTTGCCGGGTTGTTCATGTATTTCGCGGCGAATATGAGCGCTGGGAACTCCGGGGCTTTGGCGAGCGCTTTGAGCAACTTGTTCTGCACCTTGGCCGAAGGGTTCAGTTCGAGGGCGCGGCGGTAGAGCTGGTATTTGCGGACGGCCGTGTCGGGGGATGCCGCCACGAAATCCGTGTAGCGGGCCAGAGCCGCATCGGTCCATGCGGGGTTCTGCCCGGCGAGGTCGTACAGCACCCCGACCATCGCGGGGTTTTGAACCGTCAGCAGGGCGGCGAAGGCGGCTTCGCGGTTGCCGGCGGCCAGCAGGGCGTCGATCGCCTCCTTGTTGGCGGCCTGTGCCAGCAGGGGATAATAGCGGGCTTTCGCGGGGGCGGCGGACATCCGCGCCATGGTCTTTTCATACTGCGCCGAGGGCGTCTCTTTGGCCAGCGCGTTTTTCAATCCGGCCTGCAGGGCCTTCACGTCGGCTTCCTGCGCCTTGTCCAACAGGTCGCACAGCCGGTCGAAGTCCTTCGGCGCGGTGACGCCTGCCAGCGCGTCGTATGCGGCGGCGCGCACGGCGGCATCGGGGGATTCCAGCAGGGCGAATACCTTGTCGGCGGCGCCCGTAATGCGGCGTTGGGCGACGAGTTTCAGCGCATTGGCCTGCGTGGCGGGCGTGCCGTCGAGGGCGGCCACGAACGCGGCGTTGGGTTTGCCGTTGAAGGCAGCGAGGGCGGCCGACGCCTCCCGGGCGTGCGGACCGTCGAGCTGGGCGATGAGGGTCTCCAGCGCCTCCTGCCCGCCGATCCTGCCGGCGGCGCGGATGGCCGCGAGGGAGAGTTCCGTGTCGGGCGACGCGATGGCGGCGATGACCGTTCCGGCCTGCGATGCGGCGTGACGGCTTCCGAACCAGCTTATGACNCGTCGAGGGCGGCCACGAACGCGGCGTTGGGTTTGCCGTTGAAGGCAGCGAGGGCGGCCGACGCCTCCCGGGCGTGCGGACCGTCGAGCTGGGCGATGAGGGTCTCCAGCGCCTCCTGCCCGCCGATCCTGCCGGCGGCGCGGATGGCCGCGAGGGAGAGTTCCGTGTCGGGCGACGCGATGGCGGCGATGACCGTTCCGGCCTGCGATGCGGCGTGACGGCTTCCGAACCAGCTTATGACATCGGTTTTGGCGGCGTTGTCCTTCAGCGACGGCAGTTTTCGGGCGATGGCGGCGTAGAGGGCGTCGTCGGCGAACTCCGTGGCGAAGTCGAGCGCCGCGCAGCGGTAGGCCCGGTCGGCGTCTTTCAGTGCGGCGAGCACCTCCGAGGTTTGTTTCTTGGCATCCGAACGCAGTACGATCCCCAGTCCGGCGATGCGCACGTTCTGCGGCATGCCGGCTTTCCGCAAGGCTTTGGCCGCGGCGAGGGCCTTGCTGTTCCCTGCGGCGGCAAGGCGCGTCAGCAGTTCGATGTAGGCGCTTGCGGCTTGGCTCTTCTCAAAGGCGTAATTGGCGGCTTTGGCCGCTGCGGCGAGGGTCGGGAGCGATGCTTCGCTGCCGCACTTCGCCAGTGCGTTGCAGACGGCCTCTTTCGTGGCTTCATCGGCCGTGGGGTCCGCGGCCCATTTCAGCAGCGCGGGTTCGGCGGCCGTAAGGCGCTTTTCAGCGGCGGCATAGGCCAGCAAGGCTTTCGGGGCAGGGCTTCGTAGGATCAGAGAGAGAATTTCCCCGTCGGTTCCGGGCGTGGAGATCAGCCCTCGCACGGCGTAGTCCGCGAGGTATTCGTCCGCGGCGTATTTCACGAACACGGGTGCCGTGGCGGTCGTCGCGCAGAGCTGGAGCTGCGAGAGCAGGAATGCCTGATTGGGTTTGTCCGTCGAGGCTTCCACAGCCTCGGCGAGTCCTGTGCGGACCTCCCGGGCCAGCTCTTCGCGGCCTGCGGCGGTCACATAGCTCACCACGCCGTTGATGGCATACTCCACGGCGGCGTTCTTGCCTTCGGAGGCGGGGACGAGCATGCCGGCCATCATCCGGATTCCTTCGGCGCCGGTGGCGGCCAGCTCCTGCATCACGTTGTCGAACGCCTTGGGATTCTGCGCCGGAAGTTGGTTCAGTCCGTCCGCCACGATCGTCGCGGCGGTGCGCTGGCGTGCATCCTGCGCCCCGGCGGCGAACGGCACGAGGGCCAGCAGGAGAATTATCAGTATCTTTTTCATCGTTTTTTCAGGTTTGCAGGGTTAAGTCAGATTTTCCACGGCGTGCGCATCGGCTGGTCGATCAGTCGGTTGGCGGCATCGTCGCCGACGAACAGTTGTGTGTCGGGATCGAAATGCAGCGTGCGGTTCAGCCGCAGGGCGCAGGCGCCCAGATTCACGAGCGTCGAACTGCGGTGGCCCTTGATCTCGTCGAGGGCGAAACGCTCGCGGGTGCGGACGCACCGGAGGAAATCGGTGTTTTGCGGTTCGGGATCGGGCATCTCGGAAATCTTCTCCATGACGTCCGGGATCGTGCATTCGAATCCCTGATAGACTTTGCCCAGCGGCCCCTCGATGTAGGGCACCTTGCCCTTGCTTTCGTAGCCCTCGCCCTCGAGGACGATCTGGCAGCCGTCCTCATAGGTGTAGACGATTCGGTGCCAGATACCCACGGCGTCGGGATGCTGCTGCGGGGCGTCGACCTCGATCTTCACGGGCGAGGTGTCGTCCTTGCCCAGCAGATACTGCACGGGGTCCATGTAGTGCTGTCCCATGTCCGTCAGTCCGCCTCCGTCGTAGTCCCAGTAACCGCGGAACGTACCGTGGACGCGGTGTTTGTTGTAGGGCTTGTAGGGCGCCGGACCTAGCCACATGTCGTAATCCAGTTCGGCCGGAACACTCTGCGGCGTGAGGTTCTCCTGCCCCACCCAGAAGAATTTCCATGCGAATCCCGTAGCCCCCGAAATGGTCACCTTGAGGGGCCATCCCAGCAGACCGCTGTCGACGAGCTTCTTCAGCGGTTCGACCGTCGTGCCCAGTCCGTAGAAGGTGTCCTTGAAACGGAACCATGTGTTCAGTCGGAAGATGCGGCCGTTCTGCTTCACGGCCTCCACGACACGCTTGCCTTCGCCGATGGTGCGCGTCATCGGTTTCTCGCACCAGATGTCCTTACCGGCCCTGGCCGCCTCGACGGCCATCAGGCCGTGCCAGTGGGGCGGGGTGGCGATGTGCACGATGTCGACGTTGGGGTCGGTGATCAGGTCGCGGTAGTCGTGATAGGCCTCGAGAGTCTTGTCGAATTTCTTGCGGCCCAGCGTCACGGCGCTGTCGAGGTGGTTTCGGTCGACGTCGCAGACCGCTACCAGCCGGCAGGCGTCGGTGGAGGTGAAGTGGTAGCTGCTCTTGCCGATGCCGCCCACACCGATGATGCCTTTGGTGAGCTGGTCGCTCGGAGCGACGAATTTCGGGCCTCCGAGCACGCTGCGCGGCACGACGGTCAGTAGCGCCATGCCGCCCAGCGTTTTGAGAAAGTCTCTGCGGGAACTCATATCTTTGGGTTGGTTATCTCGTTAGCGTTCGGTTGTCTGATTTGCAGCCTGTTTCGCGGCACAGCAGGCCGACCCTTCGGCCGGTTCCTTCGGCAGCAGCGTGCGCAGTCGGAGGTTGCGCCAGAGGACTTTGATACCTCCGCCGTCGTGAATCTGCAGGGCGATGCGTCCCTGTGCGGCGCCGATCTTCGCGTCGGTGATGTCCACCATCTCCACGCCGTTGAGCCACGTCTGCACGCGGTCGCCCTGCACCCGCAGGCGCAGCGTGTTCCAATCACCCTCTTTGAGAATCGACTCCTTCTCGTCGGGAATCTGCACCAGCCATCCGCGGCCGTAGGATTCGTAGATGCCCGCCGTGTCATGCCCCTTGGGAGCCACTTCGCACTGCCAGCCGTGAACCTTCACCGGCGGCTCGACGAACGAGCGGAAGAAGACGCCCGAGTTGCCGTTCGACAACTGTTTGAACTCCAGCGTGAGGTCGAAATCATTGTAATATTCCCGTGTGGCGAGGTAGCCGTACTGCTTGTCGGGACCGCTCTCGCAGACGAGGTTGCCCTCTTTGTCCACATACCATTTCTCGGTTCCGTAAGCCTCCCAGCCCGTCAGGTCGCGGCCGTTGAAGAGCTCCACTTCCTTACCGGCTTTAAGCGGCAGCTCCTTGATCTTCAGGTTGCGGAACGAGGCGGGGTAGCCGTGGTCCTGCAGGCAGATCACGCCGCGGTGCGCCAGCCCGTATTCGGGCGCCGTCTCCCACTTGCCGCTGTTCTTGCGGGCGAACCAGTCGTCGGTCCATGCTTCGAATTCGAGGATTTTGCGGCCGTTGAGCCAGTGCTCGATGTGACCGTTGTCGCAGACGATGCGCGAGGAGTTCCATTCGCCCTGCGGATTGACCGACATCGAATCGGCGTCGGGCAGGTGCATGGCGTAATCCACGCCCAGCCGCTGCCACGGCTCGAGTTTCGTCGGGGCGTTCTGGGCCTCCCAGCCGTCGTTGTCGATCAGTTGGTATTCGGGCCCGGTGACGTAGGGAACGGCGAAATAGGGGTTCTCGACCACATGGTAGAGCATGCCGCTGTTACCGCCCGGGGAGAGTTTCCAGTCCCAGTCGAGGATAAAATTTTCGTATTGTTTCTTGGTGACGATGTAGCCTGTCAGGTCGCTGCCGTCGCCCGCGGCTTGTATGCAGCCGTCCACGACGTGCCACGGCATCGTCAGCGAATCGCCGTTGAAGTCTTTCCATTGGTCGAGCGTCTTTCCGTCGAAGAGCAGTTGCCATCCGTCGGCGATCTCGGCTTCGGTGAGGGTGTTGTGCTTGGGCCCGCAGGAACAGAGGCAGGCTGCGATGATTCCCGACCCCAACAACGTGCGGAGCAGGTTTCGGTGCAAGTTTCGTTTCATAAGATGCAGTTTAGGTAGAATTCGTGTTTTTTGGTATTCTTAACCGGGTAAGTTGGATGTTGTTTCTTCCCGGAGGCTATTTCACAAATGTAACCTTTTTTATGGGGATTGCCAGCATAAAAGGCGAAAAAATGACGGATCGGGTCTAAAAAAATGCCGCAGGGTGCTTTTTAGCACCCTGCGGCATTGTACCCGGCGGTCCGGATTCCGGGACCCGGTGAGGATCAGGAGTGACGGCGCGCCAGCTCCTTTTCGAGGTCGGCGATCGAGCAGCCCGTGGCTTCGAGCAGCACGAGCAGGTGGTAGACGAGATCCGAAGCCTCGTAGATCATCGCCTCGCGGTTCTGGGCCACGGCTTCGATGACGGTCTCCACGGCCTCCTCGCCGACTTTCTGCGCGATCTTGTTCACGCCGCGGTTGAAGAGCTTGGTGGTGTAGGAGCCTTCGGGCATCTCGGCGTGGCGGCCTTGGATGATGCTCTGCAGGTAGCGGATGAAACCTTCGGTCTCGGGCACGGCCTCCCCGAAGCAGGTCTTCGATCCCGTGTGGCAGGTCGGGCCGTGGGGGATGACGCGCACGAGTAGCGTGTCGTCGTCGCAGTCAGCGGCGATGGATACGATGTCGAGCCAGTTGCCGCTGGTCTCGCCTTTGGTCCACAGACACCGGCGCGAACGGCTGTAAAAGGTGACGCGCCCTTCGGCGAGACTCTTGTCGTAAGCCTCCTCGTTCATGTAGCCCAGCATGAGCACTTGCAGGGTGCGGGCGTCCTGAATGACGGCGGGGACGAGTCCGCCGGGGAGTTTTGCGGCGCTGAGCGCCGAAAACGGTTTTCCTTCGATTTTCATAATGGTGTTATAATCTGACGTTTATATTGCGTTCGTTCAAGGCCCGCTTCAACACGGGGATCGGAATTTCGTTGTAGTGGAAGATGCTGGCGGCCAGCGCTGCGTCGGCGCGGCCGAGGGTCAGCACGTCGGCGATGTGGTCCACCGTGCCGGCGCCGCCCGAGGCGATGATCGGGACGCGTGCCGGCGCCGCCCGAGGCGATGATCGGGACGGGGAGCTCGGCCAGCCGCGCGAAGGTGTCGCACGGATAGCCGTTCTTGGTGCCGTCGTGGTCCATCGAGGTGAAGAGTATCTCGCCCGCGCCGCGGTCGGCGGCTTCGCGGGCCCAGACGAAGAGTTCGCGTTCGGTGGGGCGTTTGCCGCCGTGGGTCGTGACGACCCAGCGGCCGTCGACGGTCCGGGCGTCGATCGCCGCCACGACGAACTGTGAGCCGTATTTGGCGGCGATGGCGTCGATCAGCGCGGGATTGGCCACGGCGGCGCTGTTGAGGGTGATCTTGTCGGCCCCGGCGTCGAGCAGCCTGCAGGCGTCGTCGACCGACGAGATGCCGCCCCCGACGGTGAAGGGGATGTCGATGCGCGCGGCGATGCGCGCGACCAGTTCGGTGAAGGTCCTGCGGCCCTCCTCCGAGGCGCTGATGTCGAGGTAAACCAGTTCGTCAGCCCCTTCGGAGGCATATTTCGCGCCGAGTTCCACGGGGTCGCCGACCTGTCGCAGCCCCACGAAGTTGATGCCTTTGACGGTCTGGCCGTCGCGGATGTCGAGGCAGGGGATTATGCGTTTCGCAAGCATCGTTCGAGTTCTTTGAGGGTGATGCGCCCTTCGTAGAGGGCTTTGCCGACGATGACGCTCCGCAGGCCCTGCCGGTCGAGCTCCCCGATGTCGTCCATCGCCGAGATGCCGCCGCTGACGGTGATCTCCACCCCCGGAAAGCGGTTTTGCAGTTCGGCGTAGAAGGCCGCCGAAGGCCCGCACAGCATGCCGTCGCGTGAGATGTCGGTGCAGATGACCTGCGTAAGGCCCTGCGGTAGAAAGCGTTCGATCAGTTCGGGAGCCGAGAGGGCCGAGCTTTCCAGCCAGCCCTGAATGGCCACCGCGCCGTCGCGGATGTCGGCCCCGAGGATCAGCCGTTCGGGTCCGAACTCCGTGAGCCACTGGGCGAAGCGTTCGGGTTCGCGGACGGCGAGGCTGCCGCAGATGGCGCGGCCGGCCCCGGCGTCGAAGACGCTGCGCAGCGCTTCACGGCTCTTGATGCCGCCGCCGTACTGCACTTCGAGCCCCGTTCGCGTCGCCACGCGTTCCAGCACCGCGAGGTTGCGCGGTTCGGAAGCCTTCGCGCCGTCGAGGTCGACCATGTGCAGGCGGCGGATGCCCGCCTCCTCGAAGCGCAGGGCGGCTTCCAACGGGTCGCGGTAGTAGGTCTTCCGGCTGGCGTAGTCGCCCTGCGTAAGACGGACGCATTCGCCTTTTATAATGTCTGTTGCGGGAATTATTTCAATCATAGGTTCAGAAAATTATGTAAAATCCGGGCGCCTGCCGCGCCGCTCTTTTCGGGGTGGAACTGCGTGCCGAAGAAGTTGCCGCGGCCGAGCGCCGCGCTGAACGGACGCCCGTAGCGGGTCGTGGCGATGGTCGCATCGCACGGCTCGGCGGCGAAGGAGTGGACGTAATATAGATAGGAATCTTCGGCCATGCCGCGGAACAGCGGGGTGCGGAGGCCGGAGATGGTGTCCCAGCCTACATGGGGGACTTTCAGCCGTTCGCCCGTCTGCGTGGCCGTCGGGAGCCGCAGGACCCGTGCCGGAAAGATGCCCATGCAGCCGACGCCGCCCTCCTTGCTTTCGAGGCACATCAGTTGCATGCCGATGCAGATGCCCAGCACGGGTTGCGTGAGCGTGGGGATGACGGCGTCGAGACCCCGTTCGCGGAGTTTCGACATGGCCGACGAAGCCTCGCCGACCCCCGGGAGGATCACCCGGTCGGCGCGGCGCAGCAGCGAGGGATCGGCCGTGAGGATGAATTCGGCCCCGGCACGGTGCAGGGCGTCGGCAACCGACCGCAGGTTGCCCGTATCGTAATCGACTACCGCTGTCATAGGACTCCTTTGCTGCTGGGGATGTCGTATCCGAAGCCCTGCCGGCCGACGGCCATGCGCAGGGCGCGGGCGAAGGCTTTGAAGATGGCTTCGGCCTTGTGGTGGTCGTTGTCGCCGCGGGCCGAGATTTGGAGGTTGCACCGCGCGGCGCAGCAGAGCGAGTGGAAGAAGTGGCGGAATAGCTCCGTCGGCACGTCGCCGACCCGCTCGCGGCGGAATTCGGCGTCCCACTCGAAGTCGATGCGGCCCCCGAAGTCGAGGAGCACCAGCGCCCGGCAGTCGTCCATCGGCAGGGCGAAGCCGTAGCGGGCGATGCCCGCCTTGGAGCCCAGCGCGCGGTCGATGGCCTCGCCCAGCGTGATGGCCACATCCTCCGTGGTGTGGTGTTCGTCGATGTCGAGGTCGCCCCGGGCATCCACGGCCAGCGACACGCCGCCGTGGTGGGCGATCTGCGCGAGCATGTGGTCGAGGAAGCGCAGTCCCGTGGAGATCTCGCCGTTGAAGTCGCCGCGGCCGTCGAGGTCCAGACGCACGGTGATCTGCGTCTCGCGGGTCTCGCGCCGGACCTCCACCCGGCGTTCGCCGCGGCGGATGAACTCGGCGATTTCGGCCCACGAGTCGGTCACCAGCGCGCAGGCGTCGGCGGCACCGGCTTCGTCGAGCATCCGGAGCCCCTCGGCGGCGGGCGCCAGCAGGATGCCCCGGGCCCCGAGGTTGCGGGCCAGCAGGATGTCGGTCGCGCGGTCGCCGATGACGTAGCTCGCGGCGAGGTCGCAACTGCCGTCGAGGTAGTTCCCGAACATCCCCGTGCGGGGTTTGCGCGTGGGGGCGTTGTCCGCCTCGAAGGTGCGGTCGATGAGCTGGTCGTCGAACGCGACACCCTCGCCCCGTAGCGTCGAGAGCATCTTTTCGTGGGCGGGCCAAAACGTCTCTTCGGGAAAGGAGTCGGTTCCGAGTCCGTCCTGATTGGTGGCCAGCACGAGGTCGAAGCCGAGGCCCGTGAGGGCTTTCAGCCCCGAGATGGCTCCGGGCACGAATGCGAGTTTTTCGAGGCTGTCGATCTGTTCGTCGGCGGGTTCGGCGATGACGGTGCCGTCGCGGTCGATGAAGAGGGCTTTTTTCATAGGGTGAAATTTTTGACGGTTTCCAGCATCCGGGCGTTCTCGTCGGGGCGGCCGACGGTGATGCGCAGGCACCCTTCGCACCCCGGGATGCGCGAACGGTTGCGGACGATGACCCCCGCGGCGATCAGCGCGTCGTAAAGGCGGTCGGGGTCGGGAGTGCGGACCAGCACGAAGTTGGCCTCCGAGGGGTAGACCCGTTCGATGGCGGGGCATGCGGCGAGGGTCCGGGCGATGGCGTCGCGCTCGGCGCGGAGTTGCGCCACCTGCCCTGCGATGTCGAACGAGAGCCGTTCGGCAACGGCGGCTTGTGCCAGACAGTTGATGTTGTAGGGGTATTTCACGCGGGCGAAGAGCGCCGCGACGGGGGCAGACGCGAAGGCCAGTCCGAGGCGTAGCCCCGCCATGCCCCACGCTTTGGAGAGGGTTTGCAGGACGATGAGGTTTTCGAATTCGTCGAGCCGTGCGAGAAATCCCGGCTCGGAGGCGAAGTCGATGTAGGCTTCGTCGAGCACGACCATGCCGTCGAAACGGCGGATGAGCCGTTCGATGTCGGCCGCCGGGAAGGCGTTGCCCGTAGGGTTGTTCGGGGAGCAGAGCCACAGCAGTTTGGTCCGTTCGTCGGCCGCGGCGAGCAGGGCGTCAACCGGGAGAGCGTACTCCTCGCCGAGCGGCACTTCGCGCATCTCGACGTCGTTGACGTCGGCGGCGACGCGGTACATGCCGTAGGTCGGGGCGATCGAGACGGCGTTGTCGACGCCGGGGCGGCAGAAGATGCGGTAGGCGAGGTCGATGGCCTCGTCGCTGCCGTTGCCGATGAAGACCTGCTCCCCGCGCACGCCTTTCAGGGCGGCGATGCGCTGTTTCAGATTCTTCTGGTGCGGGTCGGGGTAGCGGTTGACCCCGTTCTCGTAGGGGTTTTCGTTGGCATCGAGCCACGTCGATATCTCCCCGCCGGCATATTCGTCGCGGGCCGTGGAGTAGGGTTTCAGCGCCCGGATGTTGGGGCGCACCAACTGTTCGAGGGTTTTCATGGGTGCTGTTTTTTCAGACGGATGCGGACTGCGGCGGCGTGCGCCCCGAGCCCTTCGGCTTCGGCCATGGCGATGATCGCCGGGGAGAGGGCCGAAAGTCCGTCGCGGGTGAGTTCCTGATAGGTGATCTTGCGCAGGAAAGAGTCGGTGTTGACGCCGCTGTAGGCCCGTGCCCAGCCGCCCGTGGGCAGCGTGTGGTTGGTCCCCGAAGCGTAGTCGCCGGCGCTTTCGGGCGACCATGCTCCGATGAAGACGCTGCCGGCGGCGGTGATCTGCGCCGCGGCCTGCCACGCGTCGCGCATCGAAACGATCAGATGCTCGGGGGCGTAGGCGTTGGCGAAATCGATCATCTTCTCGCGGCTGTCGAGCACCACGATGCGGCTTTGGCGGAGCGCTTCGCGGATGGTGTCGCCGCGCCGGAGCTGCTGCAACTGCTCCCCGACGGCGCGCCGGGTGTCGAGCGCGAAGCGTTCCGAGGCGCAGACCAGCACCGCCTGACTGTCGCCCCCGTGTTCGGCCTGCGAGAGAAGGTCGGCGGCGGCGAAGGCGGGCGACGCTTCGTCGTCGGCCAGCACGAGCACCTCCGAAGGTCCGGCCGGCAGATCGACGGCCACGTCGTTGGCCCCCACTAACTGTTTGGCCTTGGTGACATAGCGGTTGCCCGGACCGAAGATCTTGTCGACGCGCGGGATGCTCTCGGTGCCGTAGGCCATGGCGGCTACGGCCTGTGCGCCGCCCACGGCGTAGACGCGGTCCACGCCGCAGAGGTCGGCGGCATAGAGTATTTCGGGAGCGACGGTGCCGTCGGGACGGGCGGGGGTGCAGAGGATGACTTCCTGACATCCGGCGACACGGGCCGGGACGGCCAGCATCAGCACCGTGGAGAACAGCGGGGCCTTGCCGCCGGGGATGTAGAGCCCCACGCGGCGGATGGGCAGTGCCCGCTGGACGCATCGTACGCCCGGCATCGGTTCGACGCTGACTTCGGGGGGCAACTGGGCCCGGTGGAAGGTTTCGATGTTGGCTTTGGCCGTGGCGAGGGCCTCTTTCAGCGCCGCGGGGATGAGCGCCGCGGCTTTGCGGCGGACGTCGGCGGGGATTTCGAACGTTTCGGGGGCGCGTCCCTCGACGCGGCGGGTGATTTCGCGCAGGGCCCGGTCGCCGCCCGTGCGCACTTCGTCGAGGATCGAGGTCACCTGCCGGGTGATCTCCTCCTCCTGCCGCGTGCAGCGTTCGGTGAGGGCCGCCCACTCGGAGCGTTCCGGGTTCGGGTAGATTCTGAGGATTTCCATAGCGGGGTCGGGGTTTTAGCGGATCATGTTTTCGAGGGCGAGGATCAGGATGCCTTCGGCGCCGATCTCCTTGAGACGTTCGATGCGCTCCCAGAGCTGGTCCTGAGCGATTACGGCGTGGATCGAGCACCATCCCTCCTGCGCCAGCGGCAGCACCGTCGGGCTGCGCATGCCGGGGAGAATGCGGATGGCGTCGTCGAGCCGTTCCTTCGGGAGGTTCATCAGCACATATTTCATCCCGCGGCTGTCGAGGATCGAGTTGAGGCGGAACGTCAGTTGTTCCATCTCGCGGCGCTTGTCGCTGTCGAGCCCGGGGTTGGCGATGAGCACCGCCTCGGAGAAGAAGACCTTCTCGACCTCGGTGAGCCCGTTGGAGATGAGCGTGCCGCCCGAGGAGACGATGTCGAAGATGGCGTCGGCCATGCCCACGGCCGGGGCGATCTCCACGGAACCCTCGATGGTGTGGATCTCGGCCTCGATGCCGCGCTCGGCGAAGTAGCGGGCGAGGATGTTGGGGTAGGAGGTGGCGATGCGCCTGCCGCGGAAGAAGTCGGGACCTTCGTAGGTTGTCGTCTTGGGCACGGCCAGCGAGATGCGGCAGCCCCCGAACCCGAGGTCCATGACCTGTTCGACGGCGAAGCCCTTCTCGGCCACTTCGTTCAGCCCCACGATACCCACGTTGGCGACGCCCATAGCCACGGCCTGCGGGATGTCGTCGTCGCGCAGGTAGAGGACTTCCAGCGGAAACCCCTCGGCGCGGGAGATGAGTTTGCGTTTGCTCTCGGCAACGCGGATACCTGCTTCGGCGAGCAGGTCGATGCTCTGTTCGTTCAGTCGGCCCTTGGCCTGAATGGCTATTCTAAGCATATTCGGTGTGTGTTGATCGTTTCGTTTTCGGACACCCACCTGCGGCCCGGCACACAAAAAAGCCCACCCGCAGGGGGTGAGCTTCATATAATTGCGTTTTCACATATACATGATCGACCTACCCCTCGGTAAAGTGGTGATGGTGATGATGGATATGGTTGAAATTCGTCATTGCTGTTGTCGTTGGGGACAAATATAGGGTTTCCATTCGGAAAAAACAAAATTCGGGCCGTTTTTTTATTCGCCGGGCGTCTTACCGATATATATGGAGCCATTTTGCCCCGGAAATTGCCGTTCCTAATAATTTTTAGTATATTTACCGCGGACTTGCCGCTGCGGTTAGGGCGGCTCAGGTTTATCAAAACAACGACAACCATGTGTGACGATCCTATTCAATCGATCGCGACCCGTCTGCGCGGGCTGCGCGAGGTGCTCGAACTGTCGGAGCAGGAGGTGGCCGAGAGCTGCCACCTGACCCTCGAACAGTACCGGGCCATGGAGAGCGGACAGACCGACTTCTCGGTCAACGTGCTGCAAACCATATCCCGCCATTACGGGATCAGCCTCGACGTGCTGATGTTCGGCGAGGAGCCCCGGATGAACTCCTATTTCATCACCCGCGCCGGAAAAGGCGTGTCGGTGGAGCGCCGCAAGGCGTATCGGTACGAGGCGCTGGCCTCGGGCTTCCGCGCGCGGAAGATCGACCCCTTCATCGTGACGGTGGAGCCGGCTCCGGCCGACGCCCCGATGCACCTGAACTCCCACGACGGGCAGGAGATGAACTATGTGCTGGAGGGGCGTCTGCTCATCAGTCTCGACGGCCGGGAGTTCGAACTCGAACCGGGCGACAGCCTCTATTTCGACTCGGCGCAGCCCCACGGGATGAAAGCCCTCGACGGAAAAACGGTCCGCTTTCTGGCCATAATCATGTAATGCGATGGTAGAACGATTTTTAACACAGACCTCCTTCGCGTCGCAGGAGGATTTGCGCAGAAACCTGCACATCCGCGTTCCCGCGAATTTCAATTTCGCCTACGACGTCGTCGACGCCTACGCTGCCGAGCAGCCCGACAAAAAGGCCCTGCTGTGGACCGACGACCGGGGCGAAGAGATTCAGTTCACGTTCGCCGACCTCAAGCGCGAGAGCGACCGCACGGCTTCGTGGTTCCGGAGTTTAGGTATCGGCAAGGGCGATGCGGTGATGCTGATTCTCAAGCGCCGCTACGAATTCTGGTTCTCGATCCTCGCGCTGCACAAGCTGGGGGCGGTGGTGATCCCCGCGACCCACCTGCTGACCAAAAAGGATATCGTCTACCGCTGCAACATGGCCCGGATCAAGGGCATCGTCGCGGCCGGCGAAGCGGTCATCACCGACCATATCGCGGCCGCCATGCCCGAAAGCCCCACCACGAAGGTGCTGGTGAGCGTGGGGCCCGAGGTTCCCGAAGGGTTCCTCGATTTCCACAAGGGCATCGCGCAGGCGGAGCCTTTCGTGCGTCCGGAGCGCGTGAACGCCAACGACGACATCATGATGATGTACTTCACGTCGGGAACGACGGGCGAGCCGAAGATGGTGGCCCACGATTTCACCTATCCGCTGGGGCACATCACCACGGGCCTGCTGTGGCACAACCTCCACGAGGGGAGCCTCCACCTGACGATCGCCGACACGGGATGGGCCAAGGCCGCGTGGGGCAAGTTGTACGGGCAGTGGCTGGCCGGGGCCAATATCTTCGTCTACGACCACGAGAAATTCACCCCTGTGGAGATACTGCACAAGATCGAACAGTACCGCATCACCTCGCTGTGTGCGCCTCCGACGATCTACCGGTTCCTGATCCGCGAGGACCTCACGAAATACGACCTCTCGTCGCTGGAGTACTGCACGACGGCCGGCGAGGCGCTGAACGGCGCCGTGTACGACACGTTCCAGCGGTTGACGGGCATCCGGCTGATGGAGGGCTTCGGGCAGACCGAGACTACGCTGACGCTGGCGACTTTCCCGTGGATGGAGCCCAAGCCCGGGAGCATGGGCATGCCCAATCCCCAGTATAGGATCGACCTCCTGACCCCCGACGGCCGTTCGGCCGAGGACGGCGAGCAGGGGCAGATCGTGATCCGCACCGACGGGGGCAAGCCGCTGGGGCTTTTCAAGGAGTACTACCTCAATGAGGAGCTCACGCACGAGGCGTGGCGCGACGGGGTTTACTACACGGGCGACATGGCGTGGCGCGACGAGGACGGTTATTACTGGTTCGTGGGGCGCGCCGACGACGTGATCAAGAGTTCGGGTTACCGCATCGGGCCGTTCGAGGTCGAGAGCGCCCTGATGACCCATCCCGCGGTGGTGGAGTGCGCAATCACGGGCGTGCCCGACGAAATTCGCGGGCAGGTGGTCAAGGCGACGATTATTCTGGCGGAGAAGTACCGCGCGCAGGCCGGTGAAGCGCTCGTCAAGGAGTTGCAGGACCATGTGAAGCGCATCACGGCGCCTTATAAATACCCGCGTGTGATCGAGTTCGTGGAGTCGCTGCCCAAGACCATCAGCGGCAAGATACGCCGCAAGGAGATTCGCTCGGCGGACGAAAAATAGCAACGGAAAAGGGCTGCACCTCGGTGCAGCCCTTTTTTTATTCGGCGAAGACGAGGCCCGGGAGCCGGTTCCACTCGCCGCGCGTGAAGTCGGGAACCTCGACCGGCATATGGCCGTGCTCGATGGATTTCGCGCTCAGCTCCCCGATGCACGACCATTCGGCGGCGTCGTAGACGTCCTGATCGAGCGGGAGGCCCTTTTGCAGGCAGTGGATCAGCCGGTAATCCATGATGAAGTCCATGCCGCCGTGTCCGCCGACCTGCTTGGCCTTTTCGGACAACTGCTTCTGGATCGGATGCTCGTACTGCCGCATCAGTTCGGCTTTCCGCTCCTCGGAGACGAAGCCGTGCGTGTTGAGCGCCTCGATGTCGGGACGTTTGCTGCCGGCGAAGTTCGGGTCCCCGAAGGCATATCCCTCGACCGGGTATTTGGCGGCGTAACCGTCGGTGCCGACCAGTTGGTAGAGGCGGTCGTAGGGGCGGGGCGTCATGACGTTGTGCTGCAGGAGGATGGTCTTTCCCTTTTGGGTCGTGATGAGCGTCGAGGTCTGGTCGCCGTTGCGGAACTCCCGGCTGCCGCCGGACTTCCCGCTCATCTTCCGGCCGTTGAAACTCCCGGTGGCGACCGAAACCAACGTATTCATCTTGTCGCCGCGGTGGATGTTCAGCGCCTGACAGATGGGGCCGAGGCCGTGCGTGGCGTAGATGTCCCCGGCATGGCGCTCGTTGAACTCGAGCCGCCAGTTACCCTGAAAAGCCGGCCAGTACTCCTCCAGATAGTGAACGTAGCCGCCCTGTGCGTGGATGATCTCCCCGAAGAGACCCTGCTGCGCCATGTTGAGCGTCGTGAGTTCGAAAAAGTCGTACACGCAGTTCTCGACCATCATGCAGTGGCGGCGCGTCCGTTCGGAAGTGTCGACCAACTGCCAGCACTCGGCGATGCTCTGTGCGGCGGGGACTTCGAGGGCGACATGCTTGCCGTGTTCCATGGCGTAGACGGCCATCGGGACGTGTTGCAGCCACGGCGTGACGATGTATACCAAGTCGAGGTCGTCGCGCTCGCAGAGCTGTTTCCAACCCTCCTCGCCGCTGTATGCGTCGGCCCGGGGCATGCCTGCCTTTTCGAGTATCCGCTGGTTCTCCTCGATCCGCTCGGGGTAGAGGTCGCACAGCGCCCGGATCTCCACGTTGTCGATGAATCCCAGCCGCGTGACGGCGCCGGGACCCCGCATGCCCAGTCCGATGATGCCGACCCGGACCACCGGGATCGGTTCGGCCGCGAAGCCCAGCATCGACTGCTGGCCTTGGGCGCGTTTGGGGGTGTCGAAGACGATCCGGCCCTTTTTGACCGAGTATTTGCTGTTGTGGACCGTCTGTCCGCAGAGTGCGGAGCCGATCAGCAGGAATGAAAGAAATAGGAGTAGACGTTTCATATCATTGGTTTTTGGGTTGTCCGTAAATATCGATTTCCACGTTGTCGAAAGGGTCTGCCGCATGGTCGAAAAGTACGGCCAATTCGCTGCGCGTGATCTCCCGGTCGGGGTCGAAGTTCGTGAGCGACAGCGCATCCCACGTCGGGGCGTCGACCTTTGCGTCGGGGACGATCCGGCGGAGGAGGTCGCCGGCTTCGGCGACGGTCACCGTATCGGAGAGGGCGCCGAAGTCGATGGCCGGGTAGAGCGACCGCAGGCCCTCGGCGAGTTCGCTGCCCGCGACGTTTTTGTCGGCATGGAACCATGTCTGGTTCGACCATCCGACATTCGTTCCCACGCCCCGGAGCAGTCCCGTCGCGCCGATGCGCTGCAGGGCCGCGAAGTGGACGTCGTCGCGCGGCAGGTCGAGATAGGGCAGCAGGTAGCACCCCTGCGCCAGCAGTTCCCGCTGGACGTCGCGCACGGGAATCTGTTCCGGACGGGTGTTCCGGGCGGCGGCCAGCGAGCCGAGCACGCCCGCGGCCTGACCCAGTTCGAGCGTGATGGGCTGGAGCCGGGTGGTGCCGTTGACGAGGTTGGAAACGGAGATCGATTTCTCGGCGACGATCAGGTTCGGCCGTTCCCGGGGCAGCATCACCGCCAGCGGAATCGTATAGGAGGGAATCGGGTGGAAATGCAGTTCGGGGAGGCTCTGCCACTGCGGGTGCCGCTGGTGATGGTGGTCGACGGGGTAGTCGCCCACGGCGATGCCCGTGCGGTAGAGCGTGTTGCGGTAGGGGTTCTTCGCATCCTCGACCGTGAAGCGCACAAGTCCGTGGATGCGCCGCGATTCGCGGTGGTAGGGGATCAGCGGGAAGCCGTCCCCGGTGGGAAACTCGCCTTTGGCGAGGCCGATGTTCCGGAACCCCAGTTCGTGCTGGATGTAGTAGATGAAACAGCGGGTGAACTGCTTGGCTTTCTCCAACACTGCGGCGCGTTCCGCCGGCGGGAGTTCGATGATGTTGGCGTAGTAGTCGTTGCCCTCGATGGGCCAGTTGAGCATGTATTTGCCGTTGGGGAGCTTCCCGTAGTCGAGCATCGCGCGCGGGCTCCAGAGCACCCGGCCGTGGGTAGCGTCGGTGCAGTTGGCCGACTGGCAGCTACAGGCGAAGTCGGATTTGTCGTACCCTTCGGGTTGGGGGATGGTGACGTCGTGGTCGTACTCCTGCAGAATAGCCACATAGGTCAGGTCTTGCACGATGTCGTTCGCCGCTTCGGGAGCGATGGCCTCGCCGCTCTCCGCGCGGGCGTCCATGCCGATGTCGTAACCGACGGCAGCAGGTAGCACCCCTGCGCCAGCAGTTCCCGCTGGACGTCGCGCACGGGAATCTGTTCCGGACGGGTGTTCCGGGCGGCGGCCAGCGAGCCGAGCACGCCCGCGGCCTGACCCAGTTCGAGCGTTCTTCGGGGAGTTCTGCCCCCGAGCCACGGGGTCTCCTCGGCGAGCAGCACGCGCGAGCCCATGCGGGCGGCGGTGATGCCGGCGGCCGTTCCCGAGGCTCCGCCCCCGACGATCAGCAGGTCATAACGGGCTTCCGTTCCGCAGCCGGCGAACAGCGCGGCGGCGCCCAGTATCGGTAATATTCGTTTCAGCATAGTGTCGGTTTTCAGGCTTTCTCCTCCCAGTATTGTTCGATCTGTTCGAGGGTTTTGCCCGTGGTTTCGGGGACGAGGAAGCGGATGATGAGGATGTAGGGGATGCACATGACGGCGAAGAGCAGGAATGTGCCCTGCGGCAGCAGGCGCTCCAGCAGCCAAGGGGTGAGCTGGCCGATGAGGTAGGTCCCGACCCAGAGCGAAAGCCCCGCGATGGACATGGCCAGACCGCGCACCTTGGTGGGGTACATTTCGGAGAGCAGTACGAAAATCACGGCGCTGATGGAGATGGCGCAGAAGAAGATGTAGAGCAGGAAGAAGACCAGCAGGAAGATGCTCGACATCCCCGCACCGAAGGTGAAGTACCAACTGATGGCCAGCAGGGAGAGGATCATGCCGCTGACGCCGAAGTAGACGAGTTTTTTGCGGCCGACCTTGTCGATGATGACGAGCGCCACCACCGTGGTGAGCATGTTCACCAGTCCGACGAGCACCTGATAAAAGAGCGAATCACCGGCCGAGAGGCCGCTCTGCTCGAAGATCGAGGGCCCGTAGTAGAGTACGGCGTTGACCCCCATGAACTGTCCCAGAATGGCGATGGCGGCGCCGATGGCCACGGCTTTCAGCATGTTCGGGCGCAAGAGGAATTTCCATTCCGAACCCTTTTCGCGTTCGATCCGCTCGATGGTCTGCCCCAGTTCGCCGCGGGCGTCCGCCTCGCTGCCGCTGATGCGCGTCTGGATGGCGAGGGCGCAGTCGGTCCGGCCCCGGGCGACGAGCCACCGCGGGCTCTCGGGGATGAAGAAGAGGATCGCGAGGAAAATCAGCGCCGGGAGGGTCTCGGCGCCCAGCATGCTGCGCCACGGTTCGGTGACGAAGACCTTGCTCCAGAGCGAGTCCGACGGCGTGCCCTGCCCGGCATAGTTCAGCAGGGCATAGTTGACGATATAGGCCGCGAGGAAGCCGATGGTGATGGCCAACTGGTAGAGCGACACGAGGCGTCCCCGGTGTTTGGCGACGGCGATCTCGCTGATATACATAGGTGAGATGATCGAGGCCACGCCGATGCCGACGCCCCCGATGATGCGGTAGACGATCAGTTGCGTGATGTCGGCCGAGACGGCGCAGCCTGCGGCCGAGACCGTGAAGAACAGCGCCGCCAGCGAGAGCGAGATTTTCCGGCCGAAGCGGTCGGAAAGCATGCCGGCGAATGACACGCCCGCGATCGAACCCACGAGGGCGCACCCTACATACCAGCCCTGAAGCGTTACGTTGAGCCCGAATTGGGCGGTGACCATCGAAATGGTCCCCGAGATCACGGCCGTGTCGTAGCCGAAGAGGAATCCGCCGAGCGCGGCTGCCGCCGACAGAAACAGAATGTATCCGATGCCTTTCATGGGTTACTTGATTTCGAAGTATTCCTTGTAGCGGTCGTAGAGGTGCCCGGCCTGCAGGTAGGCCGACTGCGGCGACATGAAGTGCGAGAACTCGAAGGTGATCGCCTTGTCGTAGCCGGCGCGCTGCGCCGCCTCGAGCTTCATCCGCAGTTTGTCGAACTTGATCGGCAGGAACTTGATCGGCATGTCGCGGTCGAACGACTCGGCGTTGGTCCAGCACTGCATGCCGTATTTGTCGGCGAGCCGCTTGTTGACGGCGAAGAACGTGTCCAGTTCGTCGTAGTCGATATGCCCGTCCTGAAAAGCCACGGCGTCGACGGCCCCGGCGATGCCGGCGAATATCTCGTCCCACTCCTTCTCGTGCTGTTCGACCGAAACGGCATCCTCCCGGGTGAGCTTGCCGCCCGAGGCCATGACGGCCTTCTTGCCGTCGATCCACGGGGAGATGAAGACCGGCAGGCCGCCCGAAACACGCTTGCATTGCAGGCCCATTTCACGGAAGGCGTGGATGGCGCCCTTCGTCGCGCGGGAGATCTCGCCGCTCAGGTACCAGCCGCCGAAACTGCTGTATTTCTCGCCGTACATCTTCCACACCTCGTCGATGACGTGGCGGTTGGCCTCGATCTCCGAGGTCATGTCGCCCGTGTCCCAGTACTCGCCCGAGTCGTAGAGCCCGAAGTAGAACTTCATGCCGTATTTCTCGGCCAGCCGCAGGTACATGTCCACCAGATCGACCGAAGGCATGTAGCAGCCCCGCGAAAGGAGGTACTCGGAGGGATAGGTGATGAATTTGCGGTAGCCGCAGCGAATCAGGATGACGGTGTTGATGCCGATGGCCTTCATGTAGCGGAAATCCCGGTCCCACTCCTTTTCGCCCCAGTTCTGGTGGGGGATGTCGTGGGAAATCTCGTCGAGGAAGGTGCCGGTGATCGGAAGGGCGTTCTTCGTGGGGACGATCAGCCGGGACGACGGGTCGGCCGGGCGGTTGCGTCCGCATGCCGTGAACAGCAGCGCTGCCAGAAGCAGGAGGGTAATTCGTTTCATTCAGGTCGGTTAATGGTTTAACGGATGGGGACAAAAATAATAAAAAATATTATTTAAAATAGGATTGATGGTAATTATTTTTAATAGTTTGCATCTTTTTGTTCTTATTATGTTTGCTAAACTTCTGGCCACTGGCTTTTTTGTTTCCTGAAAATGGAGCCGTAAATGCGCTTTTTCCGGGCATTTGGGAAAATATTTTAACGCATGAGCTGTTCGATACTGATAAATTTTAATTATATTTACACAAAATATTGTGTCATGAAACAGTCTTTTCTCAAACTTGCAACCGAAGGCAACAAGAATGCGATACTCAAACAGCACATTATCAGGCATTTCATATTTGAAGGCGATTCGAGCATCGCCGATCTGAGCAAGGCTGTCAATCTGAGCGTTCCGACGGTCACCAAGCTGCTCGGCGAGCTGATCGAAGAGGAGTTCGTCCACAATTTCGGCGAGCAGCAGACCGCCGGGGGCCGGAAGCCGAACATCTACGGGCTGAATCCCTACACGGGGCTGATCATCGGCGCCGACATCAAGAAGGATTCCGTGATCATGGGCGCCATGAATTTCAAGGGCAACCTGATTCACCGGGAGGTGGTCGATTTCAACCTCGAGGGCCCGCAGGCGCTCGACGAGCTTTGCAACGTCATCCTCGGTTTCATCAAGCGCCACAAGATCGACCCGACGAAGATACTCGCCGTGGGCGTGAACATCTCCGGGCGGGTCAACTCCCGGACGGGGTACAGTTACAGCTACTTTTTCGTGGAGGAGCAGCCGCTGTCGGTGCTCCTCGAGGAGCGGCTGGGTTATACGGTCTTCATCGAGAACGACACCCGCGCCGCGGCTTACGGCGAATACATGAACAACGAAAGCTACGCCCAGCAGACACTGCTTTACATCAACGCCAGTTGGGGGCTCGGCATCGGGATCATCATCGACGGCAAGCTCTTCTACGGCCATTCGGGTTTTTCGGGAGAGTACGGCCATTTCCCGTTCAACGACGAGGAGATCATCTGCCGCTGCGGAAAGCGGGGATGTCTGGAGACGGTCGCGTCGGGTTCGGCGCTCTACCGCATGTTCCTCGAGAAACTCGAGGCAGGGAGCGTCTCGGTGCTGTCGGACAAGTTCAAGAGCGGTGCAAAGATCACGATGGACGACATTCTGGCGGCGATCGCCAACGAGGATGTCCTCGCCATCGAGATCCTCGAGACCGTCGGCCACAACTTGGGCAAAGCCATCGCCGGGCTGATCAATATCTTCAATCCCGAGCTGATCGTTATCGGCGGATCGCTCTCCACGGCCAAGGAGTACATCATGCTTCCCGTGCGGAACGCCGTCAACAAATACTCGCTGATGCTGGTGAACAAAGACACCCGCATCTGTCTCTCGGAGTTGGGAGAAAATGCGGGTGTCACGGGTGCCTGCCTGCTGGCACGCAACAAACTTATCGGACTGTAACCTTCAGGTCGGAGATCCGGCCGTCGAAATTCCCGACCTCTTCCAGCGGGAAGACCAGCGTTTGTACATAGCTCATGATCATCGCCGGGCGGGTCACCGACACGCGGTAGGGGTAGACGATGTCGAGCGTCCGGGTCAGCTCTCCGTCGACGTAGAGCCGCGTGGACTTGTTGTCGCCCTCGACGGCGATGCGCACCGGTTTGCCGACGGGCGGGGCGTAGCCGAGCGAATAGGTGTATCCGTCGCGGGAGAACCCGAGCCGGCCGTCGAGCGGGTTGTTGATGTAGAAGGTCGAGTATGGGCCTTTGAATAGCACCGTGCCGCCGGGGTTCTGACCTGCGGTCAGCGTGAATTCCACGCGGTAGTTCCAGCCGACCTGTTTCAGGGGCAGCCGCTCGCCGTTCGAAATCTCCTTTTTAGACAGCAATACCCCTTTCTCCGGGTGCAGCGAGAGGATGTCCACGCCGGGTGCTTCGCTGATCTGCGGACGCAGGGCCGTGAATTCGTCGTAGCTCAGCGAGGTCCGCGCTCCGTTCCACATCTTGACCGACAGCGGCGCGACGGCGTCCAGAATGCGGTGGTGTACGTCCTGAACGCTGATGCCGTTGCCGGCGTGGTCGTTCCACAGCGCGAACAGCCCGCCTTTGAGCCGCGGGTCCGCCGGGTCGAACGTCTGGTTGCCGACGTTGGCCGGGGTCCATGTATCGTAGAGCATTTTGGTGTCGAGGTAGTCGTGGTAGTAACCTGCGGCGGGGACGATATAGACTTCGCCGTCGGGGACGCTCAGGATGTCGTATCCCAGCGCGTACATCTCTTTCGGGTCGGCGTAGCCGTTGTACCAGCAGTTCATCAGGATGCCGTCCGACTTGACCGGGGTCACGCCCTTGGCGTGGGTCAGCGCGCCCCAGAGCATCGGCTCCTTGCCGAACGACTCGACGTAGCGGAGGTAGCGGTCGGTGAATGCGCGGAACTGCTCGACCACCAGCGAATCCTTGTTGCTGTATTCGTCGGTGCCGATGTGGACCTTTTTGCCGACGAACACCGGATCGTCGCCCGAGAGGTATTCGCGCCAGAGGGCGTCGAGGAACTCGTAGCCTTCGGGATTGAAGAGGTCCATGTGGTCCTTGCCGTAGATGTCGCTTCCCAGCGAGGGCTTGTAGTGCGAGAAGGAGAGGGTGTGCGCCGGGGTGTCGATCTCGGGGATGATGGTGACGCCCTGCCGGAGCGCCTCTTTCTGGAATTCGCGGAAAGCCTCCTGTGTATAATAACCGTCCTTCGAAGCCAGTCCGGGGAAGGTCTTGCTCTCGATCCGGAAGCCCGACGGGGTCTTGGTCCAGTCGTTTTCGAAGAGCTCCTGCATGCCGTTGTCGTTGAGGTGGATCTGGAACGTGTTCATCTTGTAATAGGCGAGCACCCTGACGAGGTCTTCGAGGTAGGAGAGGTCGAAATATTTGCGGGCCACGTCGAGCATGAAGCCGCGCATGGGGAAAGCGGGGTAGTCGACGATCGATCCGCAGGGCAGGGCTGTCGACTGTTCGGCCATCTGGAGGAGCGTCTTCGTCGCCCAGATGACTCCCTGAGGCTCGTTGGCGCAGACTTTGACGTTCCTGCCGATCGAGACGGCATAGCCCTCGGCGTTGCCCGTGCCGCATTTGCCCGGGGTGACGGCCAGCGAGATGATGCCGGATTTCTGCCGGTTCCGCTTCGCCGGGACCACCTGCGGGGCGAAGCCCAGCAGCTCTTGGCATTCGGCGGCGAAACGTTCGGCGACGGATGCCGTGGCCTCGTCGTGGGTGACGACGGTGGCGGAGGAGAGCGTGAAATGGCCGTTGCCGCCCTCCCAGCCGACGAGCTCGGGGATGACGAACGGTTTGGGATTCCCGGCCGCAGCCGCCAGTGTGCAGAACAGCGCACAGAGGATTACAGCAAATTTTCTTTGCATAAGGTTTCGGTTTTGGGGGTTGGGTTTATTAAGGTTGTCTTGCGGTCGATCCGTTCGAGGGTCTGCCAGCATTGGTAGAGCCCGCGGGGGACGTGGAAACAGCCCTTCCATTTGCCGCCCTTGAGGTCGAGCAGCACCTCTCCCCGGCGGTTGAGGTAGCCGAACCATTCGGGGTATTCCGGGTCCTTGAAGTGTTCCCATGTGTAGGCGTGAACCCGTTCGAACCACTCCAGACACCGCCGGTCGCCGGTTAGTTCATAGCCCTTGAGCAGCGAGATGAGCGTCTCGATGTGGACCCACCACAGTTTTTGATCCCACTCCAGTTGGAGCGGCGGGCAGCCTTTGCGGTCCATGAAATAGAAGATGCCGCCGTAGGTCTTGTCCCAGCCGTATTCGACCATCCGCAGGGTGATGTTCTTGGCCTGTTCGATCAGTTCGGGGCGCTTGAGCCGCCGGCCGATGTCCATGACGAACCACATCGCTTCGATGGCGTGGCCGGGGTTGACCGAGCGTCCCTCGAACGTGTCCGAAAGTTGGTTGTCGGCGGTGAGGTTCTCGACCACGATGCCCAGTTCGGGACGGTAGAAGACCTCCATCACCTGATGCACGCACTCCTCCATGCGGGCGTGAAGAACCTCTTCGCCCAGCAGGTGCTCGATCTCCATGGCCAGATTGCAGAGAATCATCGGCAGCGCGAAGCCCTTGAGCGACCGGCTGCCGGGCGATGCCTTGCTCCATTTGCCCTTGGGATTGGAAGCCTTGGAGAGAATGATCTCGAAGGTCCGCCGGGCAATGTCGGCGTAGCGGGGATTCCCGGTCGCCTTGTTCAGTTGTCCGAAGGCCATGGTAGCGAAGGTATAGGAGAAGATGTTGTAGGGCTCCACCAGCGGTGCGCCCCGGCGGTCGAGGGCGAAATACCAGTTGAGGGCGCCGTCGTGACCGTGCTTCTCGAGGAATGCGGCGCCGTGGATGGCGGCGTCGAGCCACTCTTTGCGCGGCTCCACCTTATTATATAGCATCGAAAAGAGCCAGACCTCGCGTGCCTGAAGCCAGATGAATTTGTCGGTATCGTACACTTTTCCCTTGCGGCCGAGGCAGGTGAAGTAGCCTCCGCACTCCCGGTCGAGCGAGTGCTCCAGCCAAAAAGGTATCACATTTTCAAGCAGTTCCGCCTTGTAAAGCGCAGCCAGTGAGTTGAAATTCATGGTTAGTCGGTGTTAATTTTCAACAAAATAAGTAATAAAATTCAACATTATCAATTTTTAGAGTAAAAATAATTATTAAAATATTCTTTGTAGGTAAATTATTTTATTTATATTTGTGCAGGCAATAATTGTTTTGGGTATCATGAAATTGAACAGAACTATTTTTCTGACTGTCGCCGCCGCTATTATAATAGGTGTGTTCGCCGGATGCAGTTCCGACGACGACGGAGGCGTGCAAATTCCCCCCCCCCTCCACGGGCGGCGATCTTGTTGATGCTCCTTATGAGGACCCCGAGGGTCTGACCATTACCGAACGTTACGAAGGTTACCCGAAAGGAGTTTATGTCCGTTCGTTTGAGACGACCTTCCCCGAAAACCGCAAAGTCGTCGGCTACTATGCCGTGCTGGATTTCGTCGAAAATCCCGACCTGCTGTTCCTTCCCCGGTTCTCCACCGGGAAAAAACCTACCAAATATTTCAGTGATTTCTTGGCCGAAGGTACGGATCGACCGTTCCTGGCGGTCAACGGCGGATTCTTCGTCATGACGGCGAAGCCTCGCTCGTATTGCCTGCTGATCAGCAACGGCTGGTTGGAGTCGCGTCCCGATCCTTATGAATGGACCGGGCCTTCGTCGTCGCCTTATCAATTCTTTCCCGTGCGCGGTGCCATCGGCCGTATGGCCGACGGTAAGTTCGAGACGACGTGGGTTTACTGTGTCGAGGACGATGCGATGCGTCCTTATTCATTCCCTTCGCCGTTGGATAACGACGAGCGCACCGCGACTTTCATGCCCGCTGCACCGACCTCGAAAACGCCGGGTGCCAAGCTCTGGGAGCCGCAGCAGGCTATCGGCGCCGGGCCGATGCTCGTCATGGACAGCCTGAACGTGGCGGAAGATTCCTATTACCGGGAAGTGCTCCATTATATGGGACAGGGAATCAACGGCATGGGCCGTCGTCCCCGCACGGCGCTCGGGACGACCCGTTCCCGGCAGCGGCTTGTGCTCCTTGTTTGCAATGGCGATAAGGTGCAGGGGAGTGCGGGGGTTACCCTTCCCGAGATGGGCGACCTGTTGCTGCGGTTCGGCTGCGTGATGGCCGTGAACCTCGACGGCGGCGGCTCCTCGGCCTTTGTGGGGCGTGAAGGCACCGTGCTGAACGGGATATCGGCCGAGCGGACTATGCCTACGGCGGTGATTTGCGCCGAGAAAAAGTGATTTTAATTCTAAATTACGCAATAAACCTATGAAACTGAACAACCCTGCCGGCATTTCCGGACTGATGTGCAAACTGCTGTTGCTATTCGTGCTTTGCATCACAGCCTGCAAGGGTGAGGAGACAAAGGGCGTCACTCCCGAAGGACCCTCGACCGACGAGCCTGCTCCCTATGGAAAGGCCTACATTTCCGACTTGGCGCTGATCTACGGCGGCGGCCGTCACCGACAGGTCGTGTGGAACGAGGCGAGCTTCGAGCCGCATGTGGTCTACACCGACCGAAACGACAATAAGTACTGGCTGTTCGATTCGTTCCTGCTGATCGAATTCACGCTGGGAAAGGGCAACGACCAGACGAACCAGATTTTCGCCACGGGGTATTACGGGCTTCCGGCCCGGAAGAGCGAGTGGCAGGAGCTGCTGGACTACTATTTTACGAAGGACGTGAGCGTCGATGCGCTGGACAAGACCGTCGGCAGGCAGATCGAGAAGATCGGACGCCCGGCCTACAAGCGGCAGGTGGTGCTGACGCTTCCCGAGCCGATCGTGGGCGGTGCCGGTTCGAACTATCCGACCCTTGCGAAGGATTATTGGGGCGTGGTGGACGGCCGGAAATTGGACTTCACCAACTCGGCGGACCGGTTGGCGGCCTGCAAATGGTACATTGACAAAGCCTGCGAGATGTTCGATGCGGGCGGTTACGAGAACGTGGAACTGGCGGGCTTCTACTGGGTCGCCGAAGAGATGTACCACTCGTCGGGGATCATCGAGGGCGTGGCCGAATACCTGCATTCGAAGGGGCTGCGGTTCGAGTGGATCCCTTACTGGAAGGGCAAGAAGGATTGGCAGGGCAACGATCCCGACTACTACACATGGAAGGATTACGGGTTCGATCAGGCATACCTCCAGCCGAATTATTTCTTTCCGGAGGAGTCGAGTTCGAAGTTCGATCCCAACCGGCTTGCGGATGCCGTCGAGACCATCCGGAAATACGATCTGGGTTACGAGGTCGAATTCGACGAGAAGGCTATCGAGAGTCTGGGCGGAACCAAGCGTCTGCGGCTGTATGAATACATGAAGGCTTTCAAGGAGAGTGGTGTCTACGCGAAACAGTCGCTGGCCTACTACATGGGCGAGAACGCGTTCTGCCAGCTTTCCAAGGCTGCGCTGAATGTCGATCGCCAGACCTTTGACGACTTCTGCATGTTTGTTTTCGCACATCAGCAGGCTTACCTGAACGAACGGAAAAAAACGGAATAAGATGAAAAAGAACCTTTTGCTGAAAACCTTTGCGGCGCTGCTCCTGCTGCTGACGACGACCGCGGCCGCCGCTGCGGAGCCGCTGCTGGCGCTGGAGAAATACACGGTGCCCGTCGGGGTGCCGGGCGCGGCGGTGGGACGTTTCTCCACGGAGGAACCCGTCATGCTCGCCGGTGATCCCTCGGGACTCTTCGAGATCGTGGGCAACCAGTTGAAACTCTGCAAAAAAGCGGTCGTGACGGCTTCGTCGCCCATCCTGTTCGAGATCGACGTCACATGCGGCGATGCGCAGAAGCGGTTCACCATCGTCAAGGACGAGTTCATCCATAACAAAGTCATCGCTCACCGCGGCGCATGGAAACACTACGGCAACCATCAGAATTCGCGTCATGCACTGCGCAAGGCCATCGAGCTGGGTTGCGAGGGCTCGGAGTTCGATGTCTGGCTCACGAAGGACAAGTACATCGCCATCAACCACGATTACGAGTACGACGGTATGATCGTCGAATTGTCGAAACTCTCCGATATGCGCCGCGTGGTGCTGGAAAAGGGCGAGGTGATGGCGACGCTGGACGAGTATCTGAATATTATCCGCGAACAGAACCGGACGCGGCTGGTGCTCGAGCTGAAATCTATGCCGCACAACAAGATCGGCCTCGAACTGACCGATGCCGTTGTGGCAATGGTGCACGAAATGGGCGCGCAGGCGTGGGTCGACTATATCAGTTTCGACTACGAGGTGCTGAAGCGCGTACGGGCGCTCGATCCCACGGCGCATATCGCCTACTTGGGGGCCGTCGTGCCGATGGACCAGCAGAAAATCGAGGGGATGAGCGGCATCGACTACCATTTTTCGCAGTTCGACAAGATGCCGCGGCTCTACGACCGGGCGCGGATGCTGGGGCTGACGATCAACGTCTGGACGGTCGACGACCCGAAGATCATGGAGCGGCTGCTCGATATGAACGTTGATTTCATCACCACGGACGAGCCCGCAATGCTGCTGGAGATGATCGAAAAGAGAAACAAGCAATAAGCAACAAGTTACACAACAACCAAATAACCTTAAAGAAAATTGTATGAAACGATTGTTTTTAACACTTGCACTTGGTGCACTGGCAGTTTTCGGACTGAATTCGTGCTCGGACGACGATTCCGATAAAGGACCGGAAAAGCGTCCGTATTGTGAGATCGAGAAATTCTCGGTTTCCGTTCCCAACGTCGAGGCCAAGATCGACAAGGACAAGGCTCTCGTGGAGCTTTATGTGACTCCCGATGTGCTCGAGCTACTCTCCGACGTGAAGCCTACGGGCGAACTCTCGATCGGCGCTACGGTGGTTCCCACGTTCAGCGTGAGTCAGGATTTCACCAAGGAGGTGACCTATCTCGTTACGGCCGAGGACGGGAAGACGCAGAAGACTTGGACCGTGAAGCCCGTCGTCAGCAAGTATGTCGCCTCGGGTATCGGGTCGGTGAAGCGTTTCTGGGTAAAGACGGCCAAGGATCTCGGAATCGGTGTCGGTGAGCCTACGATCGCCGTATTCGGTGACAAGGTGATCATTTCCCGTCCGGGCAAGATCGTTGACGGCGAAACCGGTGAGCCTACTGGTGAGTTCCTGAATGTCGAAGGGATCGCTACGGAGGCTGCCGATGCTTGGCACTCGCCGTTTATCGTTGCCAACGACAGCAAGGGCAATCTGCTCGGCGCTACGCTGGGAACGTACATCAAACCTGTTCCGTGGCAGGTATTCCGCTGGAAGTCGTTGGAAGCTGCTCCCGAGAAGGTTCTCGAGCACAGTATGACGGATACCGAGGATTTCGGTCGTTCATTGGAGATTGTCGGCGACATCGATGGCAATGCTCTCCTTTTGGCCTATAATATAAATGAGGCCAATATCGGTAAGAAGGGTGGAGCCGTGGAGCCTGCCGCCGCTCCTGCCGCTCACTATTGCTGGAAAGTGACCAACGGTGTCCTTGCTCAGAAAGCTGAACTGGTTGCCGTGCCTGCCGGATATCGCTCGGGAGATGCGTTCCAGATGCTTTGGCCTGCGAGCGAGCTGGCAACCAAGCCGTTCTACTGGTGTGACAGAGGAAACGCTGCTGCTTCCCCCATTACCCGTATCGGTTATGTTGGCCTTGACGATCAGATCGTTTATATCAAAGGCGGTGTCGATCCGAACGATATCCCGGGCGGCACGGATAACAAGGACAATATGTTCAAGGAACATGGTTACGGCCGTAAGGTGTTGCAGATTAAACCTTTCACATTTAATGGTCTTAATTACTTGGCTGCGTGCACATACTTCAGCATGGAAACTCCGGACTATTCGGAGGACAAGATTTACCTCTATACGCAGTTGATTGAGGTTTCGGGTAAGGATTCCAAGGTCGTCTATCTTGGTAAGGACGTATTTGCGGGCAAGATGTCGGCGCTTGATCCGAATGGAACGGGCGGTATTGCGGTCAGCGTAGTTGCCGAAGGCAGCGGGGAGGATGAAGGCAAATTGAGTTGCCGTGTTTACAACCTCTTGTCTGGCGTCGGTATGGTTGCCTACGATATTACCAACGTTAAGTAGCAACCTCCTTTCGATTACCGGGGGAGCGGCCGCATAAGCGGGCCTCCTCCGGTTTTTTCAGTTAACCGCCGCTGTAAAACTGATATAAGATTTTCGTATGAAAAAATTAGCACTACTAATCCTGCTGTTGGTCGGTTGCGTGTCTTTGCAGGCGCAAACCGCGTCGAAACCGGCCTCCAATAAGCTGACCCTGACGGGTAAGGTCGTCTCCTCCGACGGAGAGCCCGTGATCGGTGCGACGATCATGGTCGAGGGATCGAAGCCGATGATTGCGACGGCTGCCGGCGTGGATGGCTCCTACTCCCTTACGCTGCCTTCCGGGTCGGTTTCGCTGACCGTCAGCTCTATCGGCTACAACAGCCGTACCGTGCCGGTGAACAACCGGACCAAGCTCGACATCACCCTCGAACCTGAGGATCAACAGATCGACGACGTGGTTGTGGTCGGTTATCAGGTCCAGAAGAAAGTGACCCTCACCGGCTCCGTCTCGGCGATCTCCGGAAAGGACATCGTCAAGCGTGACGCTCCCAACCTGTCGTCGGCTCTCCAAGGCCTGATGCCCGGTGTCAGCGTCGTGCAGGCTTCGGGACGTCCCGGTGCTGACGGCGGTGAGATTACCGTTCGCGGTATCGGTTCGATCAACTCGCGGACCAGTCCCCTCGTGCTGATTGACGGTGTAGAGGGCGATCTTAATAAGGTCGATATGAATAGCGTAGAAAGTGTTTCGGTCCTCAAGGACGCATCTGCGGCTATTTACGGTTCGCGTGCTTCCAATGGTGTTATCCTCGTCACTACCAAGCGCGGTACGAGCGAGGTGCCCCAGTTCTCCTACACGGGTTATTACGCCATCACTGCTCCTACTGAAATGCCGACGCCCGTTTCCGGTGCCGAGTACATGGAGTATATGAATGTCGCGGCCCTGACCCCCGGGCAGAGCACCCGTTTCGCCCCCGCCTACATCGCCGAGTACAAGCGTTACGGCGCCGACAACTGGACGACGTTCGATACCAACTGGAAGAAGGAGATGCTCAAGAGCAGTTCGTACATGCACCGCCACGCCCTGAGCGTTTCGGGAAAAGGTAATGTTTGTTCTTACTATGTCGATGGTTCGTACCAGTTTCAGGACGGACTGATCGACAACAACAACTTCTCCCGCAAGACTTTTCGGGTGAATACCGATATGAACCTCGCCAAGTGGGCCACTTTCAGTGTCGATTTCGACGCTTTCGGTACCAGTGAGACGGCTCCGTCGATCACCACGCCCGAGAAGCTTATCGGCGAGGCGCTGACCTACACCCCGACGCTCGCCGGTATCAACCGCGACGGTACCTGGGGCGAGGGTCTCAACGGCTATAACCCCATTGCCATTCTCCGCGATGGCGGCACACAGAAGAACGGCGTGACCGGGTTCGGGACCAAAGGTAATCTCGTGCTAAAACTGCCTTATGGTTTGGAGTTCAAGTCGCTGTTCAGCTATCGCTATCAGCACGACAACCAGAAGATTGTAACCAAGCCTTACGATACCTATACGCAGGGGATGCTGAAATATACCTATCCCGAGGCTACTCCCGACGGGAAGGTTTCGATGTACTGGAAAAAGAACCAGCAGATTCAGTTCAACGCCAGCCTTTCGTACAAGAAAACTTTCAAAAAGGATCACAACTTCAGTGCATTGGCCGGCGTACAGCTCGAGACCCTTACATCGCAGAGTCTTTCGGGCTCGCGCGAGGGGTTCTTTATTCCCGGATACGACGATATGGGCAACGGGTCGAAGACCCAGACCAGCGGGTCGGCGCTGGACGAATGGGCGATGCTCTCGTATTACGGTGTGCTTAATTACAATTACAAGGAGAAATATCTCATTGAACTCACCGGACGTCTCGACGGTTCGTCGCGCTTCATGCCTGATAACCGCTGGGGCTTCTTCCCCGGAGGTTCGGTGGCTTACCGTATTTCGCAGGAGCCGTTCTGGCAGCCGGTGGAGAAGTATGTCTCCTCGTTGAAGATTCGTGCCTCCTATGCGCATTTCGGTAACCAGTGGCTCAACGACTACTATCCGTTCACGAGCCAGATGACGACCAACCTCTGGAACGGTTATTTTTTCAACGGCGAGCAGTTGCTCGGCAGTATTCAGGCCAAGCTGTTCAATGCAGACATTTCGTGGGAAACTTCCAAGCAGGCCAACATCGGTCTGGATATGGGATTTTTGGACGACAAACTTTCACTGACGTTCGACTTTTTTAATCGTGATATTTCGGACCTGATTCAGATTCCCCCGATTCCGACCTTCGTCGTTTATGATGCTCCTTATTTCAATATCGGTAAGATGCGGGCACGCGGTTACGATATTTCGCTCACCTACCGTAACTCGTCGAAGAACGGTAACTGGCGCTACTCGTTTACGGCCAACTTCTCCGATGCCAAGAGTACGATCCTCGAAGTGGCGGATATTGCTTCAAGCGAGGATTTGAGCGCTTTGCGTCCGGGTGAGCTTCGCAATGCCATCCGCGGGTGGAAGACCGACGGTTTTTACCGGGATCAGGCCGACATCGACGCTTCGCCGGCGTTCAACAACGACAAGACGAACCTTAAACCCGGTGACGTAAAATATCATGATAAGGACGGCAACGGCTCGATCGACTACAACGACGTTTATGTGTTGGGCGACGCGAGTCCCCGCTATCTCTACAGTTTGACGGCTAACGTTTCGTGGAAGAATTTCGACCTCTCGGTCTTCATTCAGGGTGTCGGTGAGCGGATGAAGCGCTACAACGGCGCCGGTATCATCCCGTTCGACAACGGTCGTTCGATGTTCGAGAGCCAGACCGACTATTGGCGCGAGGATAACCTCAATGCCAAGTTCCCCCGGTTGTCGATCAACAACAAGAACAATTACTATCAGTCGGACGTTTGGGTGAAAAATGCCGGTTATGTGCGTCTGAAGAACGTTTCGCTGAGTTACCGCATTCCCAAGAAGATCATCTCGAAGATCCGTTTGCAGTCGGCACGCGTCTATGTCAGCGGGCAGAATCTCTTCACGCTCTCCGATGCGTTCGAAGGCTTCGATCCCGAGGCGAACAATGCTTATGGCTCCGAGTTCTATCCGATCATGCGTGTATTTACTGTCGGTCTTGATTTACGCTTCTGATTATGAAAAAGTTCATTAAATATCCGATTTTGTTGCTCTGTGCACTGTCGATGGTGTCGTGTGCGGAGGACTTCCTGAACCGTTACCCGTCGAAACCTACCACGGGAGATTTCTTCAAAAGCGAGGAGGCTGCCAAACTGGCGCTGACGGGAATCTACAACGGTCTCTATCTTTGGTCAAGCGGCGCAAGCCTTCGTTACCGGCTTCCCGCCTTTGCCGTCTACGACGGTCTGACGGGACTGGTCGTAGAACGCGATGAGAATGAAACGCTCGGCTCGGGGCGGATCTGGCCCGATGACGGTACGATTCTTTCTTATTGGAAGGGGTGGTATGTAATCGTTCAGCGTGCCAACACCATGCTGGCCAATGCCAACGCTGCGCAGTCCGAGAATATGGCGCGTTACACCGCCGAGGCGCGGGTGCTCCGGGCCATGGCCTACTACTACCTGATCGCGATGTTCGGCGACGTGCCTTTCTTCACCGAACCGCCGAAGTTCGAGGACTTTAAGTGTCAGCGTACTTCGAAGGTTACGATTCTCGACTTCGTGCTTAAAGAACTCGATGAATCGGCCAAAATCCTGCCTGACTGGATCGCTTCCGAACGCGGGCGCGTTGACAAGGCCGCTGCTTACGGCCTGATGTCGCGTGCCGCGCTGATGGGTGGCAGCTTCAACTATAACAATGACGCGGCTCATTATTTCAAGATCGCGGCTGAATCGGCCGAGAAGGTGATCGGCAAGCGCGAGTTGTACAAGGATTTCGGCTCGCTCTTCACCACGGAGGGACAGGCCAATGCCCACAGCGAGCTGATTCTGGAGGCCTGCTTCTATGCAACGGGCGAAAAGAAAGATCACTATATTGGCTTCACCGAGACAAGTCGTTTTGCCGGACAAACTGGGCGTTATCCGACCCAGACGCTTTTCGACACTTTCGAGTGCATCGACGGCAAGCGTATCGACGAGTCGCCGCTGTATGATCCTACTGATCCGAAGAAGAATCGTGACCCGAGGCTTTATTCCACTATTTTCATCACGGGCGATACCATCACCGTCAATACGGGCAGCGGTAAGCTAAAGGTGATTCTCAATGCTTACGAAGGAGATCCGAATGACAAGGAGAACTACCGGAAGACTTTGAGTTATAACTATACCACGAGGACATGGGAAAAGGTGGATAATCTCGATTTCACGGATCCTGCGGCATTCTCCAGTTTCGCCAATGCGGGTAAGGGTTATATGTGTGCCAAGTTCCAGCGCGACAGCACGGAGAACATCGGCCAGTCGACCGTCAATTTCCCGATTCTGCGCTATGCGGAGGTGCTGCTGAACTTCGCCGAGGCGAAGATCGAACTTTGGGCCATGGGCGCCGAGGACGAGGACGACCGTATCTATACGGTGATGAACGAGGTCCGCAACCGTGCCGGCATGCCTGATGTAAGCGATGACCGAAAGGGCAATGTGTGGAAGATGCGTCAGTTGGTGCGCCGCGAACGCAAAGTGGAGTTCGCATTCGAGGGGCTTCACCTGATCGACCTGCGCCGCTGGGATATCGGTGCATTGGTGAACTCGCAGCCGATATACGGGATGCCCGAGGAGAAATACGGCGGTTTCAAGGCTCCGTATCCTTCGGTGCAGAAACTGCCCAAATTCGGCGAGAAGGGAGACGATTACGATCTGAACGACATTGCAATCCCTCAAGACCCTGAAATTCGTCTCGTGCGCGACAAGAACCGCAAATGGGAGCCGCATTACCGGTTGTGGCCTATCCCGCAGAGCGAGGTCAGCAAGACCGGCATGAGCCAGAACCCCGGATACGCCGGAGGTGCGACGGATACGTCGAATCAGTGACGGAGTGCCGTCGATCAATAATTGGCAAGAGGAGTTTTTGACGAGAAAATTCCTCTTGCTTGATTTTCAACTGTAATTTTAATGCTATGAAGTCATTTTTTGCAACCCTCGTGCTGCTGGCCGCGGTCGTGTCGCTGCCGGTAGGGTGCAGCCGTCCGGACGCCGATGTCGCTGCGGCACAGGGGCTGGCCGGACGCATCGTCCCCGGCTACGCTTCGAAGATACGTTTCGAGAAGCTGGCTCCCGCGGCGGACTCCGCGGACCGGTTCGAACTGGAGACGGTCGGCCGGAAGCTGGTCGTCCGGGGCAACAACGCCAATTCGATGGCCGTGGGCCTGAACCATTTTCTGAAATATTACGCCCGCACGAGCGTCTCGTGGTTCGCCGACCAGCCGGTCGAGGTGCCTGCCGAGATGCCCGTGGTGGCGGAAAAGGTCGCCCACAGCGCCCTGCTCGACGATAGGTTCTTTTTGAACTACTGCACGTTCGGATACACGATGGTGTGGTGGCAGTGGCGCGACTGGGAGCGGCTGATCGACTGGATGGCGCTCAACGGCGTGACCCTGCCGCTGGCGATCACGGGTCAGGAGGCCGTGTGGGCCCGGGTGTGGCAGAAACTCGGGCTCACCGACGAGCAGGTCCGCAGCTACTTCACCGGCCCGGCTCACCTGCCGTGGCACCGGATGTCGAACCTCGACTACTGGCAGTCGCCGCTGCCCCAGAGTTGGCTCGATGCGCAGGTGGAGCTGCAGAAGCGGATCGTGGCCCGCGAGCGGGAACTGAACATGAAGCCCGTGCTTCCGGCTTTCGCCGGGCATGTCCCCGCGGAGCTGGGCGAAATCTACCCCGAGGCTAAAATCTCGCGGATGAGCAAGTGGGGCGGTTTCGAAGACCGTTACCGCAGCCATTTCCTCGACCCGCTCGATCCGCTTTTCGCGCGGATTCAGAAGGAGTTCCTCGCCGAGCAGACCGCACTTTTCGGTACGGACCATATTTATGGCGCCGATCCGTTCAACGAGGTCGATCCGCCGAGCTGGGAACCGGAGTTCCTCGCGCGGGTCTCCCGGACGATCTACGACACGATGACCGAGGCCGATCCCGAAGCCGAATGGCTCCAGATGACGTGGCTGTTCTACCTCGACCGCGACAAATGGCACGACGATCGGATCGAAGCGTTCGTCAAGGCCGTACCGCAGGACAAGATGCTGTTGCTGGACTACTATTGTGAGAATACGGAGGTGTGGCGCCAGACCCACGGCTATCACGGACAGCCCTATTTCTGGTGCTACTTGGGCAACTTCGGCGGCAACACGATGCTGGTGGGCAATTTCGACACCGTTTCGGAGCGCCTCGACGGGGTATTGGCCGAGGGCGGAAAGAACCTGCGGGGCCTCGGCTCGACACTCGAAGGGTTGGATTCGAACCCCTTTATGTACGACTACGTTTTCGAGCGTGCGTGGGATTTTTCGGTCGACGACGACCGGTGGATCGATGCGCTGGCCGACCGGTATCTGGGGCATGAGGATGCGGATTACCGCCGGGCTTGGGACGCCCTGCGTAAAAATGTCTACATCACCTCTTCGAAATACGGCCACTGCCCGCTGCTGAATGCCCGTCCCACGCTGGAAGGTATCCTGACGGGTACCACCGATGCGGAGATCAAATACGACAACGACGAGTTGTTCGACATCTGGGCGAAGATGATCGATGCCGGGGATTCCGGGCGCGACACCTACCGGTTCTGGATCGTGAACGTCGGCCGGCAGGCGCTGGGCAACCTCTTCCTGCCGCTGCGCGACGAGTTTACGGCGGCCTACCGGGCGAAGGATCTCGCGCGGATGAAGGAGCTGCGGGAACAGATGCTGGAGCTGGCGGCGGATCTGGAGACGCTGACGGCGCAGCACGGCGCTTTCTCGATGCAGAAGTGGATCGACGACTCGCGCTCCTTCGGCAAGACCCCCGAGGAGCAGGATTACTACGAGGTGAACGGCCGCACGCTCCTCACGACGTGGGGCGACCGGGCGCAGAGCATCAACGACTATGCCAACCGCACATGGTCGGGGTTGGTGGCGGACTACTACGCCGTGCGCTGGCGGATGTTCCTCGATGCGGCGGTCGGCGCCGTCGAAGCGGGGCGGACGTTCGACGAAGAGGCGATCTTCAACGCCATGGCCGATTTCGAGAAGGAGTTCGCCGACAGCACGAAGCCGCTGACGCAGACCCCTGCAAGCGATGTCTGTGAGGTCGTCCGGGAACTTTACCTGAAATACAAACCCGAATCCGCAAAATAAAGACCGGGACAACGATGAAAAAGAAACTTGTTTTTGTGCTGCTGGCGGTGGTTGCCTGCTCGCAACTGCTGGCGCAGGGGAGCGCTCAGACTCCGATGGTCAAGATACGCATCACGCCGACGAACGGCTCGTGGGACTACCGCGTCGGGGAGCGGATCAAAATGGCGGTGAGCGTGGAGCTGAACGAACTCCCGCTCCGCGACGTCGCATTCACCTATGAGGCCGGTCCGGAGCTGGTCGAACCGACGGTGACGGGGCAGGCGACGACCGGGAACGGCTCCGTGACGCTCGACCTCGGGCGGATGGACAAACCCGGATTCTTCAACCTCGATGTCCGCGTCAAGGTCGGTGGGGTGGACTACCGCCAGTGGAAAACCGTCGCCGTAGACAAGGAGCGGATCGAACCGACGGTGACGATGCCGGCCGATTTCCGGTCCTACTGGCAGTCGCAGCTCGACGCCGATGCAGCCATGCCCCTCCGGCCCCGGATGGTGCTGCTTCCCGAGCGCTGCACCGACAGGACCGATGTCTACGAGGTGAGCTACCTCTACACGCCTCAGGGCGGACGCTTCTACGGCATTCTGTGCATTCCGAAGGCCGAAGGAAAATATCCGGCCATCCTGCGTGTGCCCGGAGCGGGCGTGCGGAGCTATCAGGGGAGTGCGTGGCAGGCCGACAAGGGCTTCATAACGCTCGACGTCGGGATTCACGGCATTCCGGTGACGCTCGATCCGGTCGTTTACGAACGGCTCTTTGCGGGAATTCTCAACCGTTATTACACGATGAATCTCGAAAGCCGCGACGATTACTATTACAACCGGGTGATCCGGGGCTGCAAGCGGGCCGTCGACCTCATTTTTACGCTCGACAAGTTCAATGGCAAGGTCGGCGTTCAGGGCAGCAGCCAAGGCGGTGCCCTGACGGTGATGGTGGCGGCGCTCGATCCGCGGGTCTGCTGTGCGGCGGCGGCCCTGCCGGCGATGAGCGACATGACGGGCTATCTTCACGGCCGTGCCGGAGGATGGCCCCAGATTTTGAAAAATCCCGCGGAGTGCATCTATAACCGGAAGGAGATCGTCAATACGCTGTTGTATTACGATACGGTTAACTTCGCGCGCCTGCTGAAAATCCCGATCTATTACATGCTGAGTTACAACGACAAGGTGTGTCCTCCGACTTCGACTTTCTCGGTCTACAACGCGACCACGGCGCCCAAGCGGATGCAGCTCACCCACGAGACCGGCCACTGGTACTATCCCGAGCAGGCCGGGCAGATGGATACTTATATTGAAAAGGCTTTGCTGTGACCCTGATCGAAAAAAGAGTTGTACGATATGTGCAGCTCTTTTTTTTCGGTGGATGCGGGTCCGTTGACGGCATTTTTGTACCTTTGTCCTATGGATTGCATAGAAACGGACCGATTGATATTGCGGCATTTTACGAGGGACGATGTCGATGCTTTATTCGCTCTTCTGAGCGATCAGGACGTCAACACGTTTTTGCCGATGTTTCCGTTGAAAGACACCGGGGAAGCCGAAAAGTACCTTCGGGATATCGAAAATTGGATTCAGCGGGGAGGGTTTTACGATGCGATTTGCCTGAAAACGGATAATGTTCCTGTCGGCTGTATTCATGTCAGCGGCGATGACAGCCATGATTTGGGATACAGCCTCCGGAAAGAGTTTTGGCGCAAGGGAATCACTACCGAGGCTTGCCGGGCGGTGGCCGATATGCTGAAACGGACGGATATTCCGTATGTTACGGCTACGCATGATGTGAATAACCCGAGGAGCGGACGTGTGATGCAGGCGATAGGAATGAAATACTGCTATTCCTATGAAGAATTGTGGCAGCCCAAGAATTTTCGGGTTACGTTCCGAATGTATCAGCTGAATTTCGACGGACGGCAAGATCGGATATATCGGAAATATTGGGACAAATACCCGGTTCATTTCGTCGAGGAGGTCTGAACATGGTTTACACAATGGTTTAAACAACCTGCCGTAAACCTGCGTAAAACCGCGGTGAAAGGGGGAAACAAAAAAGACCTGCCGATCGGCAAGTCTTTGATTTTCAGTGGGCCCAGAGGGGCATGATCCCACGACCTTCGGATTATGAGTCCGCTGCTCTGACCGACTGAGCTATGGGCCCGGTCCAGCGCCTGCGGGGCGCTTTTGTGGCGCAAAGATAGAAAAACTATCCGGATTGCGCAACCCCGGAGCGTATCGGGTGCGAAAAAATTTACACGCAGGCTTGTTTGTTGCGAATTAATTCGTACCTTTGTCGCGCTTAAGCATTAATTAAATACAAAAACGACGAAATGAAAAAGGGTATTCATCCGGAGAATTATCGTTTAGTGGCGTTCAAGGACATGTCCAACGACGTCGTGTTTTTGTGTCGGTCCGCCGTTTCGACAAAAGAGACCATCGAAGTGAACGGCGAAACCTATCCCGTGTATAAGATGGAAATTTCCAACACGTCGCACCCGTTCTACACCGGTAAGATGAAGTTGGTTGACACCGCTGGTCGCGTCGATAAGTTTATGAGCCGCTACGCAAAACGCTACGATAAGAAAGGCGCAAAATAATCACATTGTGCGTCTTGATCCCAAAACGGGCTGCAACCGGAGGTTGCGGCCCGTTGTTTTTCGTATGCCGGGGAGTGCCCGGAACAAAATTTGCGGCAGGGGAGCGAAATAGTTGAACAACCTGCTGATTTTTAATCTATATTTGCACCTGCAGGCAAACGGGATTTTAATCGGATCGAAATTATGAAAAACTGCATGAAACATACTCTATTCGCTGCGGCGCTGGGCGCCGCGGTCGCCCTTACGTCGTGCGTAAGCCGGCAGGTCGTCGTCGAGGCCGAGAACCAGCGGGATTCGCTGGCGACGGTCGTCAGCGCGAAAGACTCGCTCATCAACGCGGTCTTTGCGGACATCAATTCCATTTCGGAGAACCTCGCGCTGATCAAGTCGCGCGAGAACCTCATCACCGTGGCCGGGGCAGCCGAGGGAGGCCGCCGTCCCGTTGCGGAGATCAACAACGACATCGCCGCCATCGACCGCCTGCTGCAGGAGAACAAGGAGAAGATCGCTTCGCTGCAACGTTCGGCAGCCCTGCTGCGCAAGGCCAACCTGCGCATCGCAAGTCTGGAGAAGATGATCGCCGACATGAATACCCAGCTCGGGGAGAAATCGGCCGAGGTGGACCGGCTGCGCGAAAAACTGGCACAGATGGGTATCGAGGTAGAAAGTCTTTCCCAAGAGGTGGCCGTCCGGAGCGCCGAGGTGGAGAGCCTCAGCGGTGAGAAGATCGAGTTGCAAAACCAGTTGAACACGGTCTATTACATCGTCGGTGCCGAGAAGGAGCTGCGCGACGCACAGATCATCAACAAGCAGGGATTCATCGGCCGCACGCTGACGGTGGGCAGGAACGGCAATCTGGACAGCTTCACGGCGGCCGATTCGCGCCTGCTGACGGAGATTCCCGTCGGGCAGAAAAAGGCTTCGGTCGTCACGTCGCATCCCGAGGATTCGTACCAGTTGGTTACCGGCGCCGACAAAATAGTCGAGAAATTGATCATCACCGATCCCGTGCGGTTCTGGGAGTCGTCGAAGGTACTTATAATTAGTTATAAATAAGAGCTTTAAAGCCTATTCGCAATGTCTTTTGAAGTCCCTGCCGACAACGGCGGGGACTTTTTTTACCTTTCACCGCGACTATGGGGTTGGCTTTCCGAATTTTTTTGTACTTTTGTCCCAAATCTCACATTGGTACTTTATGGATTATCAACCCCAACCGCAGTTTGTGGAGTCGTCACTGAAAGAGAGCTGTACTGCGGATTGTAGTAGTTGTCCCACATTCCCTGCTCCGTTTCGCCGCATCGGCGACTCGACTTACTGCAGGTTTTCGCAGTTGAGCTTTGCGGCGGGAGAGGGTGCGTCCTTTCCGGCGGACCGCATGGTGCGCATCCTTTTCATCCTGTCGGGGTCGCTCAAATTCGAGCACGGCGCCGATACGGTCCGGCTGGTGACCTCGAAACAATGCGTGTGTCTGGCCCGCAACGAGAGTTTTGCGGCTACCGCGCAGGATGACGAGACCCATGTGGTCGTGCTGTCGCTTATCCACCGGATCGAGTTCTGCGAGCAGGATATTTTCGACAGGGTGATGCCCTACGATTCGGTCATTCCGACCGAAAGCGTCCCGACGCTTGCCATGCATCCCTCCATCGAGCATCTTTTGGGCTCCATTTTTACGATCCGGCAGATGTCCAACTGCGTTCGCTACCACCGGATGAAGGCCACGGAGCTCTTTATGATGATCAAGGTGCTCTACACGCCGACCGAGCATGCTTATTTCTTCCAGTCGATGATTCAGCCGCAGGACAATTTCCGCGTCTTCGTCTGCAACAACTACGACAAGGCGCAGGGTGTGGCCGAGTTGGCTTCGCTGGCGGGCATGAGTCTTTCGGTCTTCAAGCGCCGCTTCGCCGAACATTTCAACGACAGCGTCTACCACTGGATGATGCGGCAGAAAGCCCTCAAGGTCTTTTCCGATATCCGCGACGGCGAGGACAGCACCAAGGTGCTGATGAACAAGTACGGATTCCGCCACTACACGCAATTCAGCCGTTTCTGTAAGAATTATCTGCAGGCGACGCCTGCCCAGTTGATCTCTTCGATCAAAAAGAAATAAGACCGGCTGTGATTCTGACTTGAAGGAGGCTTCCCGCAGGGAGGCCTCCTTCGTTCGGTATAATTGTACGAACCGGGCAAGGCGTACGCCATCTCCCTCCCTGAGGGAGGGTCGGGGTGGGGTCAGATTTGTAAATGACGCCTAAGGCGGCAGGGACGGCGGCCGGCAGCGGTCGGCACATGGAAACAGGAGATTGCTTTTTTCAGCGTTCCAATATGTAAACGTTCAGGTCGATCCACTCTCCGTCGGAGAGCTCCTCGCCCCGCTGTTCCACATGGCTGCGCAGGAATCCGAGCCGTTGGGGAATCCGGTTGCTCGGCAGGTTGCCCACGCCGCAGCGAATCTCGATGCGCCGCATGCCCATCTGCGTAAAAGCCGTTTCGCAGAGCGCCCGCACGGCGGCTGTCATGACGCCCTTTCCCTGCTGCTCCTCACGCAGCCAGTAGCCGATCTCGATGCTGTGTTTCTCGGCATCGGCCGATTTGAAGCCGATCAGTCCGGCGAATGCCTTGCCGTTGCGGATCGTGTAGACCGGGTTGGCTGTGTCGGCGAGCATTCCGGCCACCACCGCTTCGCTCTGTTCGACGCAGTGGGTCTCGGCGACGAACGGCAGCCAGCGGCCGAGGTGCCGGCGCTGGGTGTCGATCGAGCGGAAGATATCCGCGGCATCCTCCGGGCGGAGCCGCCGGAGCGCATAGGGGCCGAAAAGGGGAATCGTATCCATATTGTGAAAGGTTTTCAGAATTTAAAGATAGTAAAAAGAACGGACGGTTCCAAAACCCCATCGCGGGCGGTCCGGCGCGGCTTTCCGGCCTCCTGAGCGTGCCGTTACGACACGAATGATGCTGAAAACAGGCGGAACGCGTATATAAAAATAGGTATGCCGGGCCCGGAAATAGGCCATCCGGGAGGGGCGCGGATGCCGACCGGACCGGCGGATGAGATAGTTGGGTGCGAAAGGCGATATTTTTTTCGGAAGCTGTTGTGTTATCCAAAACTTTTCCTATCTTTGCACCCGATTTCGCCCGTGAACCAATGGCGTTCGGGCGCGGTTCTTTGAGAAGAGTTAAAAAGTAGAAAATTTATTCCGAATAATTTGCGCGATAAATTTTTTATGCCTACTTTTGCAATCCAAAACGGTGAATACTGCCGATGTAGCTCAGTTGGCCAGAGCAGCTGATTTGTAATCAGCTGGTCGGGGGTTCGAATCCCTCCATCGGCTCGGACAGCCGACGCAGGGAGGAGCGAAAAAGACGTCTGCCGCAGGCAGCGTTCGGAAAAAAATTTGACGATCAAACTTGTTTGAGAAGGCAAATTATTTTGAGAACGAAAATCCCGAAGGGATGACGGATTTCGCAACGATAAGCAGCGGCGGGATGAAAGCCTCTCCAAAAAGGGAAAGACGAGCGGCGTGTAACGCAAGTGAAGCGAAGCGAAGTCAATCCCCTTGGAAAAAGGAAAAGGCCGAGTGAAACGAGCCAATTCCTCAAGAGGGGGGGGGAGAGGACGCAAGAAAAGGGAAGTTACCAGAGTGGCCAAATGGGGCAGACTGTAAATCTGCTGGCTTACGCCTTCGGTGGTTCGAATCCATCACTTCCCACTAAAAGAAGAGTGCCGGTTGGAGTTGCTGGGTCTCGGGCGTCGTCGAAAGGCGGCGCGAGGGAAAAGGATGACTCTGATACGGTCTGTTTTTGCGGAAGTAGCTCAGTTGATAGAGCATCAGCCTTCCAAGCTGAGGGTCGCGAGTTTGAGCCTCGTCTTCCGCTCCACTACGCAGCAGCGTGTGATGCGAACGCCTCCGTCGAACGGAAGGGGAGTTTGCGTCGCCCGCTTGTTCTGCGGATTGAATTTTAAAACTTTAGGACAATTTTTAACAATACTTTAAATACTTAATACTATGGCAAAAGAAAAATTCGACCGGTCGAAACCGCATGTAAACATCGGTACCATCGGTCACGTAGACCACGGTAAGACCACCCTTACCGCAGCTATCACGACTGTTCTGGCTAAGAACGGCCTCTCGGAGCTCCGTTCGTTCGACTCGATCGACAACGCTCCCGAGGAGAAAGAGCGTGGTATCACGATCAACACCTCGCACGTTGAGTACCAGACGGCCAACCGCCACTACGCTCACGTAGACTGCCCGGGCCACGCCGACTATGTGAAGAACATGGTAACGGGTGCCGCTCAGATGGACGGTGCCATTCTGGTTGTTGCCGCTACGGACGGCCCGATGCCCCAGACCAACGAGCATGTACTGCTCGCCCGTCAGGTGAACGTGCCGCGCATCGTTGTTTTCCTGAACAAGTGCGACATGGTTGACGATCCCGAAATGCTCGACCTCGTCGAGATGGAGGTTCGTGACCTGCTTTCGAAGTATGAGTACGATGGCGACAACGCTCCCATCATCCGTGGTTCCGCACTCGGCGGCCTGAACGGCGAGGCCAAGTGGGAGGAGAAGATCATGGAGCTGATGAACGCTGTCGACGAGTATATTCCCATTCCCCCGCGTGAGAACGAGAAGCCGTTCCTGATGCCTGTCGAGGACGTGTTCTCGATCACCGGCCGCGGTACCGTGGTAACGGGCCGTATCGAGACCGGTGTCATCCATGTAGGTGATCCCGTTGAGATCGTAGGTCTCGAGGAGAAGATCATGACTTCGACCTGTACGGGCGTCGAGATGTTCCGCAAGCTGCTCGATCAGGGCGAGGCCGGCGACAACGTAGGTCTGCTGCTCCGCGGTATCGACAAGAAGGACGTAAAGCGCGGTATGGTACTCGCAGCGCCCAAGTCGATCACCCCGCACACGGAGTTCGAGGCTGAGGTCTACATCCTGAAGAAAGAGGAGGGTGGCCGTCACACGCCGTTCCACAACAACTATCGTCCCCAGTTCTACCTGCGTACGATGGACGTAACGGGTGAGGTTCACCTGCCCGCAGGCGTCGACATGGTTATGCCGGGCGACCACGTTACCATCACCGTGAAGCTGATCTATCCGGTGGCTCTGAACGAGGGTCTGCGTTTCGCAATCCGCGAGGGTGGCCGTACGGTAGGTGCCGGTCAGATTCTGAAAATCGTGAAGTAATTCACTTCAGATATTCCGGGAGGCGGTAAACCGTATCGCCTCCCTTTTTAGGAGCATAGTTCAAGGGTAGAATAGCGGTCTCCAAAACCGTTGATGGGAGTTCGAATCTCTCTGCTCCTGCCAAGAATAAAGGAAGAAGATATGTTGAATTACATTAAAGAATCCTACAACGAGCTTGTAAACAAGGTGACGTGGCCTACGTTCCCGCAGCTCCAGAACTCGACGATCGTTGTGATGGTGGCTTCGGCCATCTTTGCCGTTGTCGTACTGGCGATGGACCTGACGTTCGAGAACATGATGGCCGCCATCTACAAGACCCTGGGTAATCTTGGTCGTTAATTTCTGCTGAAACGATGAGCGAGATTAAGAAACAGTGGTATGTAGTCCGTGCTATCGGTGGCAAGGAGGCGAAGGTGAAAGAGTATATCGAAGCCGAAATTCGCCACAACCACCTCGAGGATTACATCTCTCAGGTGCTGATCCCTACCGAAAAAGTCTATACCATCCGCAACGGTAAGAAGGTCTCGAAAGAGAAGGTTTCTTATCCGGGTTATGTGTTGGTGGAGGCCGCTTTCGTGGGGCAGATTCCCATTATAATTCGTAATACTCCCAATGTGCTGGGTTTCTTGGGCGACACCAAAGAGGACAGCCGCAAGATGAACGCCACGCCCCTGCGTCCGCAGGAGGTTGCGCGCATCCTTGGCCGCGTCGACGAGATGAACGCCATGGAGGAGGAGAACGAAATACCATTCTTTGTCGGCGAGACCGTAAAAGTTACGGACGGTCCTTTCTCGAGCTTCCAAGGTACTATCGAGGCAGTCGACAACGAGCGCAAGAAACTCACGGTATCGGTGAAGATATTCGGGCGCAAAACTCCTATGGAGTTGGGTTTCACTCAAGTAGAAAAAGAATAATTAACCAAGGAAAACTATGGCAAAAGAGGTTGCTGCATTTATTAAATTGCAGATCAAAGGTGGTGCCGCCAATCCTTCGCCCCCGGTTGGTCCCGCATTGGGTTCTAAGGGAGTCAATATCATGGACTTCTGCAAGCAGTTCAATGCGCGTACACAGGACAAGGCGGGAAAGGTTCTTCCGGTCATCATCACGGTTTACAGCGACAAATCGTTTGATTTCGTTGTAAAACAGCCGCCCGTAGCCGTTCAGCTCAAGGAAGCAGCCAAGGCTCAGAAAGGTTCCGCACAGCCCAACCGCGACAAAGTGGGACAGGTGACGTGGGATCAGGTCCGCGAGATCGCTCAGGACAAGATGCCCGACATGAACTGCTTTACGCTGGAGGCCGCGATGCGCATGGTTGCCGGTACTGCCCGCAGTATGGGTATCAATGTCGTCGGAGAATTTCCTAATATGTAATTGCGAAGAAGATGAGTAAGTTGACAAAAAATCAAAAGATCGCCTACGCAAAGGTGGAAGCCGCCAAGGCTTACAAACTCCCGGAGGCCGCCGCTCTTCTGAAGGAAATTACGTTCACGAAATTCGACGCCTCGGTAGATATCGACGTGCGTCTGGGCGTAGACCCGCGCAAGGCGAACCAGATGGTCCGCGGCGTGGTGACGCTGCCCCACGGAACCGGCAAGACGGTGCGTGTGCTGGTGCTCTGTACTCCCGAAAAGGAGGCCGAGGCACAGGCTGCAGGTGCCGACTATGTAGGTCTGGACGAGTATGTTGACAAAATCAAGGCCGGCTGGACCGACGTTGACGTGATCATCTGTACTCCCAATGTGATGGGCAAGGTGGGTGCGCTGGGCCGTATTCTGGGTCCCCGCGGACTGATGCCGAACCCCAAGACCGGTACGGTGACGATGGAAGTCGGCAAAGCCGTAAGCGAGGTGAAGGCCGGTAAGATCGACTTCAAGGTCGACAAATTCGGTATCATCCACACGACGGTGGGCAAGGTGTCGTTCTCGGCGGATCAGATCGTGGAAAACGCGAAAGAGGTGCTGAATACGATCATCAAGCTCAAACCGGCTGCTGCCAAAGGTTCTTATGTGAAGAGTATCTATCTCTCGACCACCATGAGCCCCGGCGTGCAGATTGATTCCAAATCAGTAGAAACCAAATAAGAAGGAGGAGAGAAGAGATGACTAAGGAAGAAAAACTGGTTGTAATTAACAACCTTGCCGAGCAGCTCCGGGCTTATCCTCACTTCTACATCGCCGACATCGAGTCGCTGAACGCCGAGCAGACTGCTGCCCTGCGCCGCAAGTGCTTCGAAAGCGATGTGAAACTGGTGGTGGCCAAGAACACCCTTCTGGGCAAAGCCCTCGAGAAGGTGGAGAAGGCCGACGCTGATCTGGTAAAAGTATTGGAGGGTCCTACCTCGATTATGTTCGCTCATGTTGCGAAGGCTCCCGCTGTGCTTATCAAGGAGTTCCGCAAGAAATCGGACAAACCCGTCCTGAAAGCGGCTTTCGCCGAGGGATGCGTTTATGTGGGCGACAATCAACTGGACGCTCTGTGTAACATCAAGTCGAAGGAGGAGCTTATCGGCGATATCATCGCTCTGCTGCAGTCCCCGGCGAAGAATGTTATCTCTGCATTGCAGGCTAATGCAGGCCAAAAGATTGCGGGCATCGTGAAGACGCTCGAATCGAGAAACAATTAATTTCACAAACAAGAATCAAAAACAAATTAATAAGCTTACAACTATGGCAGACGTAAAGAAACTTGCTGAAGAACTGGTTAACCTGAAGGTTACCGAGGTAAACGAACTCGCTCAGATCCTCAAGGAGGAGTATGGCATTGAGCCGGCTGCTGCCGCTGTTGCCGTTGCAGCTCCCGCTGCAGGCGCCGGTGAGGCCGCTGCTGCCGAGAAGTCGACGTTCGACGTGATCCTGAAGAACGCCGGTCAGGCCAAGCTCCAGGTTATCAAGGTCGTGAAGGACATCGCAGGTCTTTCGCTGGGCGACGCCAAGGCTCTCGTTGACGGTGCTCCCAAGGCTGTTAAGGAGGGTGTCTCCAAGGAAGAGGCTGAGCAGATCAAAGGCCAGCTCGAGGAGGCAGGTGCAGAAGTTGAGCTCAAGTAGCATTGCTGCTTAAGTCTCAGCAGACAATCAGGTATAGGGCTAACCGGAGGTGTTAGCTCTATGCCTTTTCTTGGTCTAAAGACTGGAAGTGCCGATCAGGAGCTGTGTCCGGTTTTTGGAAGAAAATGCTCCCGGGGCGAAGGACGCCTGAATACGGGGGCATTGGCGGGATAGAAGGCCCGCAATTTTGGGGAGCGTAACCCATTACACTTCAACTAATTTGGATTTTACGATGTCCGCAGCAAAAACACAACAGAGAATTAGCTTTTCGACAGTCATAAACCGGGTGCCCTATCCGGATTTGCTGGAGATACAGCTTAAATCATTCCGGGACTTTTTCCAGATGGACACTACGGCCGAAAACCGTAAGAACGAGGGCCTGTACAAGGTCTTTCAGGAAAATTTCCCCATCACGGATACCCGGAACAACTTCGTTCTGGAGTTCATCGACTACTATATCGACCCGCCCCGCTACTCGATCGAGGAGTGTCTGGAGCGCGGTCTGACGTACAGCGTCCCGCTGAAAGCCAAGCTGAAACTTTACTGCACGGACGACGAGCACGAAGATTTCGGCGTGGTCGTTCAGGACGTTTACTTCGGTACGATCCCCTATATGACCGAACGCGGAACGTTCGTCATCAACGGCGCGGAGCGTGTCATCGTATCCCAGTTACACCGTTCGCCGGGCGTGTTCTTCGGACAGAGCATGCACACCAACGGCACCAAGCTCTACTCGGCGCGAATCATTCCGTTCAAGGGTTCGTGGATCGAGTTCGCTACGGACATCAACAACGTGATGTACGCTTACATCGACCGTAAGAAGAAGCTGCCTGTCACCACGCTGCTGCGTGCCATCGGCTACGAGGCGGACCAGCAGATTCTCGAGATCTTCGACCTTGCAGACGAGGTGAAGGTCAACAAAGCCAACCTCAAGAAAGCCGTAGGCCGCAAGCTGGCTGCGAGGGTGCTCTCGACGTGGGTCGAGGACTTTGTGGACGAGGATACGGGCGAGGTGGTTTCCATCGAACGAAACAACGTCATCGTGGACCGCGAAACGGTCCTCGAGGAGAGTCATATCGACGAGATCCTCGAGAGCGGCGCCAAGACGATCCTCCTGCACAAGGAGAATCTCTCGGGCATCGACTTCTCGATCATTTACAATACCCTGCAGAAGGACCCCTGCAACTCCGAGAAGGAGGCCGTGGTCTACATTTACAGGCAACTGCGCGCTTCGGAGCCGCCCGATGAGGCGACGGCGCGCGACGTCATCGAGAAGCTCTTCTTCTCGGACAAACGCTACGATTTGGGCGATGTGGGCCGTTACCGCATCAACAAGAAGCTGGATCTGGACATCGATCCGGCGATCCGCACGCTGACGCGCGAGGACATCATCGCCATCATCAAATACCTGATCCAACTGATCAACTCGAAGGCCGACGTCGACGATATCGACCACCTGTCGAACCGCCGTGTCCGCACCGTGGGCGAGCAGTTGTCGAATCAGTTCTCGGTAGGTTTCGTGCGCATGGCGCGTACGATCCGCGAGCGCATGAACGTGCGTGACAACGAGGTGTTCACGCCGGTGGACCTGATCAACGCCAAGACCCTTTCGTCGGTGATCAACTCGTTCTTCGGCACCTCGCAGCTCTCGCAGTTCATGGACCAGATCAACCCGCTGGCCGAGATCACGCACAAGCGCCGTCTGTCGGCCCTCGGCCCCGGCGGTCTGTCGCGTGACCGCGCCGGTTTCGAGGTGCGAGACGTGCACTATACGCATTACGGACGCCTCTGTCCGATCGAGTCGCCGGAAGGCCCGAACATCGGTTTGATTTCGTCGTTGTGCGTCTATGCGAAGATCTCCCCGATGGGATTCATCGAGACGCCGTACCGCCGTGTCGAGAACGGCAAGGTAGATATGGACAATTCGCATATCCGCTACTACTCGGCCGAAGAGGAGGAGGATCTGGTGGCTGCACAGGCCAACACCCCGATCGACGGGGAGGGCAACTTCTTGGAGCCCGACCGCATCAAGGCGCGTGAAGGCGCCGATTTCCCGGTGGTTACGGCCTCGGAGGTGGACCTGATGGACGTGGCTCCGAACCAGATCGCCTCGATCGCCGCGAGCCTCATCCCGTTCCTCGAGCACGACGACGCCAACCGCGCGCTGATGGGCTCGAACATGATGCGCCAGGCCGTGCCTCTGGTGACTTCGGAGGCCCCGATCGTCGGCACGGGTATCGAGAAGGACATGATCACCGACAGCCGCATCCAGATTGTGGCCGAGGGCGACGGCGAGGTTACTTTTGCCGATGCGACGAAGATCCAGATCAAATACGAGCGCACGGAGGACGAGATTCTCGCTTCGTTCGCTCCCGAAATTACGACTTACGAACTGCCGCGCTACCGCCGGACGAACCAGAACACTTCGGTGACGCTGAAACCTGCGGTGTTGACGGGCGACAAGGTCGTGAAGGGACAGATTCTGACCGAGGGTTACTCGACGCAGCACGGTGAGCTGGCTCTGGGCCGCAACCTGAAGGTGGCGTTCATGCCTTGGAAGGGTTACAACTTCGAGGACGCCATCGTGATTTCGGAGCGCATCCAGCGTGAGGACATCTTCACCTCGGTGCATGTCGACGAATACATCATGGAGGTCCGCGACACCAAGCGCGGTGTCGAGGAGCTCACCTCGGACATTCCCAACGTTTCGGAGGACGCCACGAAGGACCTCGACGCCAACGGTATCGTCCGTATCGGCGCCAATATCCACCCGGGCGACATCCTGATCGGTAAGATCACCCCGAAGGGCGAGAGCGATCCTTCGCCCGAGGAGAAGCTGCTTCGCGCGATCTTCGGCGACAAGGCCGGCGACGTGAAGGACGCTTCGCTGAAAGCCCAGCCATCGCTGCACGGCGTGGTGATCGACACCAAGCTCTACAGCCGCGCCAACAAGGAGGGCAAGAAGGGCAAGAGCGCCGAGAAGGCGCAGCTCGACAAGCTCGACGAGAAGTTCTCGGCCGAGATCGCAGAGCTCACGAAGCGGCTGGTCACGAAGCTGTGGACGCTGCTTCAGGGCAAGGCCACGACGGGAGTCACCGACTACTTCGGCGTGGAACTGTACCCCGCGGGTACGAAGTTCTCGCAGAAGATGCTGGAGGAGATCGCCCGCAAGTCGACGGACGAGAAGACCGGCGTGGTGATGGGCTATCTCAATCTCGGCTCGTGCAACTGGACGGGCGACGCGCATACCGATGCGCTGATCGAGGCTACCATTAATAATTACACCATCGAGTGGAAGAAGGCCGACGCCGCCATCAAGCGTGAGAAGTACAACATCACCAACGGCGACGAGCTCCCGCAGACGGGCGTTATCCAGATGGCCAAGGTCTACATCGCCAAGAAGCGTAAGCTGAAGGTGGGCGACAAGATGGCCGGACGCCACGGTAACAAGGGTATCGTGGCCCGTATCGTGCGCGACGAGGACATGCCGTTCCTCGAGGACGGAACCATCGTCGACATCTGCCTGAACCCGCTGGGTGTGCCTTCGCGAATGAACCTCGGCCAGATTTACGAGACCGTGCTCGGATGGGCCGGCCGCGAGCTGGGGCTGAAGTTCGCAACGCCGATCTTCGACGGCGCTTCGCTCGACCAGATCAACGAGTACACGGCGCAGGCGGGCATTCCGCACAGCGGCCGCACCTATCTCTACGACGGCGGTACGGGCGAGATGTTCGACCAGCCGGCCACGGTGGGTGTGATCTACATGCTCAAGCTGGGCCACATGATCGACGACAAGATGCACGCGCGTTCGATCGGTCCCTACTCGCTCATCACCCAGCAGCCGCTCGGCGGTAAGGCGCAGTTCGGCGGTCAGCGTTTCGGTGAGATGGAGGTTTGGGCGCTCGAAGGCTTCGGTGCCGCCAACATCCTGCAGGAGATTCTGACGATCAAGTCCGACGACGTGATGGGACGTGCCAAGGCATACGAGGCCATCGTCAAGGGCGAGAACCTGCCCAAGCCGGGTATTCCCGAGGCCATGAACGTGCTGCTGCACGAGCTGCGCGGTCTGGCCCTGTCGGTGAAGCTCGAGTAAGGTGTATTTAAGAGGAAAAGAAAAACGAGAACAAATATGTCAATTACCAAAGACAATAAACCGAATAATGGTTACAGCCGGATTTCGATCGGCCTGGCCTCCCCCGAGGAGATTCTGGCCCAGTCGAGCGGCGAGGTGCTGAAGCCCGAAACCATTAACTACCGTACCTACAAGCCCGAGCGCGACGGTCTGTTCTGCGAGCGGATTTTCGGTCCGGTGAAGGATTACGAGTGCCATTGCGGTAAGTACAAGCGCATCCGTTACAAAGGCATCGTCTGCGACCGCTGCGGCGTGGAGGTGACCGAGAAGAAGGTGCGCCGTGAACGCATGGGACACATCTCGCTGGTGGTTCCGGTGGTGCATATCTGGTATTTCCGCTCGCTGCCTTCGAAGATCGGCTACCTGTTAGGTATCCCGTCGAAGAAGCTCGAGGCGATCATCTACTACGAGCGCTATGTCGTGATCAATGCCGGTGCCGCTTCCGAGCAGGGCATCGAGCGTCTGGCCACGCTTTCGGAGAAGGAGTACCTCGACGTCGTGGCCGCGCTGCCCAAGGGCAACCAGTCGCTCGACGATTCGGACCCCAACAAGTTCGTCGCCATGATGGGCGCCGAGGCGGTCTACACGCTGCTGAAGCAGGTGGAGCTCGACTCGATGTCCTATTCGCTGCGCCATAAGGCCTCGACCGAGACCTCGCAGCAGCGTAAGTCCGAGGCGCTGAAGTGTCTGAACGTCATCGAGTCGTTCCGCGCTTCGGAGGGCAAGAACAAGCCCGAGTGGATGGTGCTGAACGTGATTCCGGTGATCCCGCCCGAGCTGCGCCCGCTGGTGCCGCTGGACGGCGGACGTTTCGCCACGTCGGACCTGAACGACCTCTACCGTCGTGTCATCATCCGCAACAACCGCCTCAAGCGCCTGATCGAGATCAAGGCCCCGGAGGTGATTCTGCGCAACGAGAAGCGTATGTTGCAGGAGGCTGTCGACTCGCTGTTCGACAACTCGCGCAAGTCGAACGCCGTGAAGAACGAGTCGAACCGTCCGCTCAAGTCGCTGTCGGATTCGCTCAAGGGCAAGCAGGGCCGTTTCCGTCAGAACCTGCTGGGTAAGCGTGTCGACTATTCGGCCCGTTCGGTCATTGTCGTCGGCCCCGAGCTGAAGATGCACGAGATGGGTATTCCGAAGGACATGGCTGCCGAGCTGTACAAGCCGTTCGTGATCCGCAAGCTCATCGAGCGCGGCATCGTCAAGACGGTGAAGTCGGCCAAGAAGATCATCGACCGCAAGGACCCCGTGATCTGGGGCATTCTGGAGAACGTCATCAAGGGACACCCCGTGCTGATGAACCGCGCCCCGACGCTGCACCGACTGGGTATTCAGGCGTTCCAGCCCAAGCTGATCGAGGGTAAGGCCATGCAGTTGCACCCGCTGGCCTGTACGGCGTTCAACGCCGACTTCGACGGCGACCAGATGGCCGTGCACCTGCCGCTGGGCAATGCCGCCATTCTGGAGGCCCAGTTGCTGATGCTGGGTTCGCACAACGTCCTCAATCCCGCGAACGGTGCGCCTATCACGGTGCCTTCGCAGGACATGGTCCTCGGTCTTTACTACATCACCAAGCCCCGCAGGGGCGTGAAGGGCGAAGGCCGGGTGTTCTACGGCGCCGAGGAGGCGATCATCGCCTACAACGAGGGCCGGGCCGACCTGCACGCCATTGTGAAGTGCATGGTCGACGATCTGGACGAGCAGGGCAACGAGGTGCGCGTGCTGAAGGAGACGACCATCGGCCGCATTCTCTTCAACCAAGTGGTTCCCAAGGAGGTAGGATATATCAATGAGATTCTGACGAAGCGTTCGCTGCGCGATATCATTGCCGTCGTGATGAAGAAGGCCGGTGCCGACAAGGTGGCCGCATTCCTCGACGATATCAAGAACATGGGTTATCAGATGGCCTTCAAGGGCGGTCTGTCGTTCAACCTCGATGCCGTGATTATCCCCGAAGAGAAGGAGAAACTCGTGCAGGAGGGTTACGAACGTTCGGACGCCATCATGGAGGACTACAACATGGGTCTGATCACCAACAACGAGCGTTACAACCAGATCATCGATGTCTGGACGAACATCAATACCAAGCTGACGAAGGTTGTGATCGAAACGCTGATCAAGGACAACGACGGTTTCAACCCGGTGTACATGATGCTCGACTCCGGAGCCCGTGGTTCGAAGGAGCAGATCCGTCAGTTGAGCGGTATGCGCGGTCTGATGGCCAAGCCGCAGAAATCGGGTGTCGAGGGTGGCCAGCAGGTCATCGAGAACCCGATCCTCTCGAACTTCAAGGAGGGACTTTCGGTGCTCGAGTACTTCATCTCGACCCACGGTGCCCGTAAGGGTCTTGCCGATACCGCCCTGAAGACGGCCGACGCCGGTTATCTGACGCGCCGTCTGGTGGACGTGGCGCAGGACGTCATCATCAACGAGAAGGACTGCGGCACGCTGCGCGGCCTGACGGCTACGGCCATCAAGCGCAACGACGACGTGGTGCAGACGCTCTACGACCGTATTCTGGGCCGCGTGGCCCTGAACGACGTGATCCACCCGCTGACGGGCGAGGTGATCTGCAAGGCCGGTGAGGAGATCACCGAACCCATCGCTGAAGCCATCGAGAAGTCGCCGCTGGAGTCCGTCGAAATCCGTTCGGTGCTGACCTGCGAGTCGCGCCGCGGCGTCTGCGCGAAGTGCTACGGCCGCAATCTGGCTACGGCCCGCATGGTTCAGAAGGGCGAAGTTGTCGGCGTGATCGCCGCACAGTCCATCGGCGAGCCGGGTACGCAGTTGACCCTGCGTACGTTCCACGTCGGCGGTGTGGCCGGCGGCACGGCTGTCGAGACCAACGTCGTTTCGAAATACGAGGGACGTCTGGAGATCGACGAGCTGCGTACCGTCAAGGGCAAGAATGCGGCCGGCGAGGCGATCGACATCGTGATTTCGCGTCAGTCGGAATTCCGCATCGTCGATCCCAAGACCGAGATCGTACTCTATACGCACAACCTGCCTTACGGCGCGACGCTCTTCATGGCGGACGGCGCCGAGGTCAAGAAGGGCGACCTGATCTGCGAGTGGGACCCGTACAACGCCGTTATCATTTCGGAGTTCGAGGGCCGTGCCGTTTACGACAGCGTCATCGAGGGTATCACCTACCGCGACGAGCGCGACGAGCAGACGGGTCTTTCGGAGAAGGTCGTCATCGAGTCGAAAGACAAGACCAAGAACCCCGTCATCAAGATCGTCGACAAGGAGGGCCTCGAGGTCAAGCAGTACAACCTGCCCGTGGGCGCTCACGTCGTGGTGAAGGACAACGCCAAGATCAAGGCCGGCGATATCCTGATCAAGATTCCGCGTGCCGTCGGCAAGTCGGGCGGCGACATCACCGGCGGTCTGCCGCGTGTTACGGAGCTCTTCGAGGCCCGCAACCCGTCGAACCCCGCCATCGTCTCGGAGATCGACGGCGAGGTGTCGTTCGGCAAGATCAAGCGCGGTAACCGCGAGATCATCATCACCTCGAAGCAGGGTGACGTGAAGCGTTATCTGGTGCCCCTGTCGCGCCAGATCATCGTGCAGGAGAACGATTATGTGAAGGCCGGCAGCCCGCTGTCGGACGGCGCGATCACTCCGAGCGACATCCTCAATATCCTCGGCCCGACGAAGGTGCAGGAGTACATCGTCAACGAGGTGCAGGAGGTATACCGCATGCAGGGTGTGAAGATCAACGACAAGCATTTCGAGGTCATCGTCCGCCAGATGATGAACAAGGTGAAGATCGAGGACCCGGGAGACACCCGTTTCTTCGAGGACCAGATAATCGACAAGTGGGAGTTCATGGACGTGAACGACGAACTCTACGACAAGGTGGTCGTGACCGATGCCGGCGACTCGACGACGCTGCAGCCCGGACAGATCGTGTCGCTGCGTAAGCTGCGCGACGAGAATTCGAGCCTCAAGCGCCGCGACCAGCGTCCGGTTCAGGTGCGCGACATCGTGCCCGCAACCTCGACTCAGGTGTTGCAGGGTATCACCCGCGCCGCACTGCAAACCTCGAGCTTCATCTCGGCGGCTTCCTTCCAAGAGACCACCAAGGTTCTGAACGAGGCGGCCATTCAGGCCAAGGTCGATCCGCTGGAGAACCTGAAGGAGAACGTGATCTGCGGTCACCTGATCCCCGGCGGTACGGGCCTTCGCGACTACGACGACCTCGTGGTCGGTTCGAAAGCCGAACTGGAGTCGCTCCAGCAGGCGCAGTAAGTTGCGATGGGTGTGGAGTAATCCCGCTCCGGATATATCGAAAAAGCCCCTCCCGTTCGGGAGGGGCTTTTTCATTGGGAATCGGCCGGCTACTCGAAGGCGACGGACTGGCCGTTGATTTTCATGTCGCTGAAAACGGCTTCCGAGGTTTTCTTGCTGTCGCCGCTGTTGGCCGCAAGGCCGAGTAGCAACTTCCCGTCCTCGGGAAGTCCGCTGATGGTTACGGACTTCTCCGCACCGAACGTCGCGCCTCCGTCGAGCGAATAGGAAACGGAGAATTTGTCGCCTGCGCGTACGAGTCGCACGATGGGTTTTGCCCCTTCGGTTGTGGCGTCCGGAGCGCCTAATGCACCCTTGTTACCTTTTCCGGCGGCTTCGCTCCGGTTGGAGTAGTAGAACCCCGAGAGGCTTCGGGCCGCCATGGCGTGGATGAAATCGCCGCCCGATGCTGTTGTCACGTCGGGAGTGACCAGCAGGCCGGCCAATGCCTGATTGGTTTCTTTCAGGGCGGAAAAGGAGTCGACCTGTGCGGTCGCCACGAAATCGCCCGTAACCTCCCGATAGACGAATCCGAAGCTCTGTGCGCCGCTTTCGAATTTGCCGCAGGCCGTGAGTGTCAGCCGGCTCCCGTCGCAGACGGCTGTTGCAGGGGTCGTGCCGTTGGAAAGCAACGTCCAGCCGTTGCCGAGGTCGCTGCCGCCGGGCGTGGGGTCAGGATCGGTTCCCGGATCGGGGTCCGTGCCGCCGCCCGAGATGCCGCCGTTGTCAACCTCTTTCGGAGCTGTGGCGTAACCCGTCAGCTTGCCCACTCCGGCAGCCGAGGGTATGATCTCCGCGAGCCGTTCGGCATCGTCGACGATGTAGCCGTACGCGGGTTTGAAATCTTCGTAGGTGTACGGAGTCGCGAGTTTTGCGCCGTTGTAGGCTTTGTACTCCACGTTGGTGAAGGGGTAGGGCGACGTGATGTCGGCGGGTATGTTGTTGAAGACATTGCCGCGTTCGTAGAGGTATCCGGCTTCCGATCCCTGTAGGTTCGAGACCCAACTGCTGCCGCTCGGCTTGGCCGGGAAGGTACAGATGTCGGTAGGCAGTTTCACCCCCTCGAAGCAGTTGTCCTCGACGAGCACCATCGCTCCGTAGGCACTGCCGACACCGTAGGTGGTCACTTGGTTGAAGTAGTTGTTGTAGACGTGGGCGCGGCCGAAGCGGACGCGCGGGTGGCGCGAACTCGACAGGTCGAAGAAGTTGTGGTGGAACGTCACGGTGATCTTCGAGTCCGCCGTCTGGCTGTTCGAATGGCCCACAAGACACGATTTCTGGGTCTTGATGAAGTGGCACCACGATACGGTGACGTTACAACTCTGGTGCGTCACGTCGCACGAACCGTCCTCATAGTCCTTGGTCTGGTTCATCGACTCGAAGGTACAATGGTCTACCCAGACCTTTTCGGTTTCCTGCATCGAGATACCGTCGGCACCGTTGTCGGCTTTGGGCATTTTGATGTAGATATTGCGGATGACGATGTTCGAGGCCCTTTTGAGGAAGAATCCGATATTCTCCATCCGGAAATCGTCGGTGCCGCAAACCGTGATGTTCTTCGTGTCTTTGATGTCGAACCAAGGCGAACCGCTGTCGCGGCCGTTCTCCTTGGTGAATTTGCCGCTCAGCCAGACAATGGCCGGAACCTCGCTCTTGTTCTTCTCGCGCAGTTTGAGCCATTCGCAGAATTTGTTGCCGTCGTTGAAATGGTGTATGTTGGCCTCGGTGGCTGCGGCGCCGCCCGTCGTGCCTTCGGCATAGCCATAAAGTTTGTCCAGTTCGACGTTGCCCGTGACGGGTGGCGTCGGAACGTCCGGATCGGGGTCGGGTTCCGGGTCCGGACCGGGGTTCTCGACCGGTTTGCCGCCGCCCTCCTGCTCGGTGATGTTGGCAATGCGGACAGAGCCTCCTTCTGCGACGATGTCGGCATGGATCAGGACTTTCCGGCCGATGAGTTCGGGGTGGTCGACGACGTTCAGGCAGGCCTGAATCTCGGAGCCCTCCGGCAGTTCTACGCGAACGCACTTTTCGGGACGGTACTCGTTGGCCTTCGATGCCAGCAGGATGTTGCTGCGCGATGGGGTGTCGGAACCGACCGACATCGTGGTGACAGCGGCTTCGGCGCCGACGATGTAGCCTTTGATCCACACCTCGCTTTTCCCGTCGATGCCGTCGAGGTTGCCGACGAGGAGGGGGTCTTCCTTAGTCCCCGCGGGAGTCGTCGCAGGCGGTGTTGTCCCGGGATCTTCGGTCTTGTCGTCGCTGCATCCTCCGCCGAGCAGCGGAACGGCCAGCATGAGCAGTAGAAATCGTTTCATAGGGTCTTATGGTTTTAGGTTGATGTTGCCGATAACAAAATTAACCCGCCGGAGGTTATCCGGCGGGGAAATTCTATCCGTTTACAAGGAAAAATTGTCGCAGCGGGTCGGAATCCCGCCGGGATGCGTCTATTTCTTGGGTTCGTAGCGTCGGGCCAGTCCGCCCTCGGAGGTCTCGCGGTAGAGGCTCGGGAGGTTGTGTCCCGTCTCGTTCATCACCTCCACGACCTTGTCGTAGGAGACCAGATGGCGTCCGTCGGAGAGCGTGGCGTAGATGTTGGCATCGAGGGCGCGGGCTGCGGCGATGGCGTTGCGCTCGATGCAGGGGACCTGCACCAGTCCGCACACGGGGTCGCATGTGAGGCCCAGATGGTGTTCGAGCCCCATCTCGGCGGCGTATTCGATCTGCGAAGGGGTGCCGCCGAAGAGCTGGCAGGCTGCTGCGGCAGCCATGGCGCACGCCACGCCGACTTCGCCCTGACAGCCGACCTCGGCGCCCGAGATCGAGGAGTTGGTCTTGGCGACGTTGCCGAACAGTCCGGCCGTGGCCAGTGCCCGCAGGATGCGGATGCGCAGGAAATCGCGCGAGGTGGCGAGGTGGTAGAGCACAGCCGGTACGACGCCGCTCGATCCGCACGTCGGGGCCGTCACTACGGTGCCGCCCGAAGCGTTCTCCTCGGAGGTTGCCAGCGCGTAGGCGTAAATCTTGGCACGGGAGTTCAGCGAATCGGTGTAGCTTTTCGACTTGACCCAATAGGTCGAGGCCTTGCGGGCGACCTTCAGGCCGCCGGGCAGAACGCCGTCGTTGTTCAGGCCCCGCTGGATGGTCTCGCACATTACGGTCCATATCCGGTCGAGGTAGTCCCATATTTCGGGACCCTCGCAGTCGTTCACATACTCCCAGTAGGTCTTGCCTTCGCGGGCGCACCATTGCTGGATTTCCGTGATGGTGGACATGGGGTAGATGCTTGCGGGGACCTCCTGATGCGAAGTCTCGTTGGCGAGCGCACCGCCGCCGACGCTGTATATCGTCCACGAATCGACGACCTTGCCGGCTTTCAGTCCCTCGAACAGCATGCCGTTGGGGTGGAAGGGGAGTACGATCTCGGGTTTCCAGACGATCTCGGTCGGGGCTGTGGGTTCGAGCACCGAAAGGATGGCTACGTCCGTGAGGTGGCCTTTGCCCGTGGCCGCGAGCGATCCGTAGAGCGTCACGCGGTAGGCGTCGACGTCGCTGCACCGCTCCGCGAAGCGTTCCGCGGCCCGCTTGGGACCCATCGTGTGGCTGCTCGAAGGGCCGCTGCCGATCTTATAGAGTTCTTTGAGCGATTCCATAATCGTGATTTTACGGGAGTAAAGATAGGTAAAATTCTACAAGAAAAGGAGGAATAAACGTTTCTCACTTTTTACACTGCGCAGATGTGCGGAAGTCTCCCTTTTCAAAGGGGGATTTAGGGGGATTGTCTGTATGGGCCCAAGGGGCTACAAGAAAAGGAGGAATATTAATTCCTCCTTTTCTTGTAGCCCCACCGCGACTCGAACGCGAATTTAGGGTTTAGGAAACCCTCGTTCTATCCCTTGAACTATGGAGCCGTTAAACAATGCGGCGCGTCCGTCGCCGAACGCACCGCAAAGATAGTGCAAGCTGAATGCAAAAGCAAACTTTGCTTGTATTTTGCTGAGGCGCCGCCTATCTAAGCCGGGGTTTATTCCCGGCAAAGATAACAATTTTTTCGTTTTTTAGAAACTGAACCCTACGCCGATCGAAAATACGTTGGCGTGGAGCTTGTAGTTTCCCGAGAAGACCTCTTCGAGTTTACCGTCGGCATAGCCGTAAAGCGGATAGGAACCCGTGCGCTCGGGATCGGCCGACGAAACATAGCAGTAAGCCAGATCGATCGACATGAACTTGGTGGGGCGCAGGCTCAGACCGGCCGTATAGGAGACTTTGGTCATCGACGGGGTTTCGGGGTTGAGGTAGTCGCTGCTTACGGGACTTTCATCCACATACATACCCATACGGGCCGTGATGAAATCGGTCGCACGGTACTGGGCACCGAAACGGAAAGCCAGCGTGTTCGAGTAGTTCTTCACCGAATAGATGGGTTTGATACCCAGTTCCTTCTCATTGAAGACCACGTTCAGGGCTTTGTAGGCCGACCATCCGGTCCATTGCAGGTCTACGGCCAGCTCCCATTTCACGGCCGGGCGGAACGATACGGCCCACGTTACGGTCGTCGGAAGCGGCAGTTCGGCATTGAAAGTGCCTTTGTCGAGGCCCGGGATCAACTCCGTACCGGGGCTGAGTTCTCCGAGTTTGGCGATGAGTGCCGCTGCCTGCGGGTCGATGTTCATCGTTGCATGGCCTTTGCCCACTTTCATGTTCAGGCGCGAGCGGTAGGTCATGCCGACCGACCATTCGTCGGTGATGTCCCACAGGAAACCGGCATTCACACCCACGGCGACATCGGCGTCGCCTTTGAGTTTGGCCGATACCAGCGATTGGTTCATCGTGTTGTTAAGGTAGCCCTTGGCTCCCTCGAGCGTCTGGAGGGTCCCCTGTGTCTGCACCAGTTTTTGTTTGTAAGCCTCTTTCTCGGGACCATCGGGCAGGGCAGCTATTACTCCCTCGAGTTGCGTAATTCCGGCCTGAGCTGTGGCGATACCGGGATCGATCGTGCCGGAGATGAGTCCGCGGCGCATCGTGGGGGAGAGCAGCGACCGCGACAGGTCGAATTTACCCCATGCGACCGTCAGACCCGCGCCGATCGAAAGGCGGTCGCAGATCTTGTACGACACGGTGGGCTGAACGGTGTAGGCCGAGAGGTTGATCTCCTGTACGAGGTGTGCCCCCGACCAGTTGTCACCCCAGTTCATTGCGGAACCGTAGGGAGTGTAGAAACCCAGTCCGACGGCCAGCCGTTCGGTGGGTTTGTAGTTGAAATAGACGTGGATCGGGGTCGAGAGCTTATTGTCGGATTTCTCGGCCGGGCCGCTCTGGTAATCGTTTGTCAGGGTCGGGAGCGAGCGGTAGCTGACATTCGAGAGAATGCCCGTCATGCCGGCCGAAATGTCGAATTTCGACGTCTGGAATGCCGTGGCTGCGGGGTTGAAGTAGATCGACTCCGAGTTGAGCTTCATGGCCGTACCTACATGACCCATACCGGTCTGCTTGGCCGACATGTTGTTTACCTGATAACCCTCGGCGTATGCACCGGAGGCGATGGCTGCGGCGGCCAGAACGAGGAAAAGTTTTTTCATAACGAATTGGTTTGGTTTATACTCGGTGTGTCCGAAGACGCACAAAATCGGGGCAAAAGTAGGAAAACTATCCCCGAAGCCCAAACTTTTTGGTCTTAAATTCCCGAAAACTCTACTAAAAGGTATAAGATTGGATGAATTGGCAGGTCCATATATAAGAAGGTGCAACGCCTTGCGGGGCGCTGCACCTTCGTTTCGGGATTGCCGGCTGTTCTTATTGGCGGCTGTTGTAGGCTTCGAGCGCCTTGCCCAAAATGACGAGGGCCCGTTCGAGGTCCTCTTTTTTCAGGACATAGGCGATGCGGACCTCATTGCGGCCGCATTCGGGATCGGAATAGAAGCCCGACGCCGGGGCCAGCATGACGGTCTCGCCCTCGTATTCGAACTCCGAGAGGCACCATGCGCAGAATTTGTCGCTGTCGTCGACCGGGAGCCGCGCCACGGTGTAGAACGCCCCCATCGGGATCGGCGAGTAGACGCCGGGGATGCGGTTCAGTCCGTCGATCAGGCATTTGCGGCGCTCGATATACTCCTCGTAAACCTCCGTGCTGTACGACCGCGGGGCGTCGATCGAGGCTTCGGCGACGATCTGTCCGAGCAGCGGCGGCGAAAGGCGCGCCTGACAGAATTTCATCACGGCGTTGCGCAGTTTCTTGTTCTTGGTAATCAGCGCGCCGATGCGGATACCGCACTCGGAATAACGCTTCGAGACCGAGTCGATCAGCACGACGTTCTGCTCGATGCCTTCGAGGTGACAGGCCGAAATATAGGGTGAACCGGTGTAGATGAACTCGCGGTAGACCTCGTCGGAGAAGAGGAACAGGTCGTATTTTTGGACCATGTCGCGGATGCGGTCCATCTCGCGGCGCGTGTAGAGATAACCCGTGGGGTTGTTGGGGTTGCAGATCAGGATGCCGCGCGTGCGCTCGTTGATGAGTTTCTCGAACTCCTCGATGGGAGGCAGGGCGAATCCGTTCTCGATCGACGAGACGACGGGACGGATCACGGCGCCTGCCGAGATGGCGAAGGCCATGTAGTTGGCATAGGCCGGTTCGGGGACGATGATCTCGTCGCCGGGGTTGAGGCACGACATGAAGGCGAACAGCACGGCCTCGGAGCCGCCCGTGGTGACGATGATCTCCTCGGGGGTGAGTTTGATCTGGTACTGTGCGTAATAGGAGACGAGTTTCTCGCGCAGCGAATGGTAACCGTCGCTGGGGCTGTATTCCAGCACCTTGCGGTCGATATGCTTCAGCGCATCGAGACCCACCTGCGGTGTGGGCAGGTCGGGCTGTCCGATGTTCAGGTGGTAGATTTTGGTGCCCCGGGCGCGTGCGGCGTCGGCCAGCGGGACGAGTTTGCGTATCGGGGAGGCCGGCATCTGCTCGGCGCGGAGTGAAATTTCGGGCATGTGTGGGGATTTTGCGGGCCGGGTCATTCGACCTCGACCGTGGGATGGAACTTGATGACCTTGCGGGGCGGAATCTTCACGGCGGCACCCGTGCGCGGGTTGCGGCCTACGCGCTCGGAACGCTGCTGCACGCTGAACGTACCCAGCCCGGTCAGGGTCAGCCGTTCGCCTTCGCGCAGGGACTGCACCGTTACACGGATCATGGCGTCGACGGCCCTGCGGGCCTCGACCTTCGAGATGTTCGCGTCGAGAGCAATGGCCTCGACAAACTGCGCTTTGTTCATGGCTTCGCTGCGTGAGAAAATAACCTTCAAGGTCCTAACTTACTGACAAAGATATGCAAATTTCGGGAAAGAAGAAAATTATCTCCGGAATTTGCTTTTCGGGGCTGCGGGGTAGGAATAAAAACGCTGCATAGATTTGGCAGAATGGAAAATCGGTACTACTTTTGTCTCCGGAAAGTTGGCGGAGTGGTCGATCGCGGCGGTCTTGAAAACCGTTGAACCGCAAGGTTCCGGGGGTTCGAATCCCTCACTTTCCGCATCAAGCGAAAAACAAACGACGGCATCACCTCAGAAGAGGTGATGTTTGTATATTGGAAAAGGAGATGCTTGAAAATTATTTTTCAGACATCTCCTTTTCCAATATACATGGCTCCTGTGGAGCAGTAAACGTTGTTTGTTTTTCACTTGCAACTTAAGGCATCCGAGGGATCACGGAGCGCAGCGATGTAATTCCTGTTTTTCATTCCTGTCTGTGGGCGAGATTGATGGAATTTGCCGAGCAAATCCCATCGACCTCCGGCAAATGGATTTGCCTTCGGTTGCGGCGGCCCTGTTTATTTTCTGCCCCCCCCCGCAGGGCCGGGAAAGACGAGCGGCACGAAGCTGCAGGCGGAGTGGAGCGAAGTCAATCCCGCTTGTCCGGACCGGAATCCGAGGAGTCACGGAGCGCAGCGGCGTAATTCCTGTTTTCCATTCCCGCCTGATGCCGCGGGCTATTGTACGCTCAGCTCTTTATAGAGTTCCAGCCGTAGATCGCAGTAGTTCTCGATTATTTCGGCCGCCTTTTGAACTCGCTCCATGTGCATCTCCAATTCCTGCGGGGCCATGTGGAATTCGGCGCTATACGGCGTTTTCATCAAGATTTGTTTCAGGCATGGCAGCGTAAAAATGTTCTCGATGTGATTGTCGTCGAATACCAGCATCAGTTTGGTCGAAAGCGTCCGCATCCGGTCGTGCATCACCACCGGATCGTGGATGCCGAATTCCATACCGTGATAGACGTAATAGAGCGTGTGGTAGAAATAAACGATTGCCTGCGCCGTGAACTGCGCCGCCAGACGCACGTTGCGACCCTCGACAAATGTTTCCTGTGCCTGTTCCAGCAGATCATATCCAAGCACCCGGAACGTGTCGAAATGGAATTTGGCGTCGGCATAGGCTCTGGCAAAGTCGATCGGGTACTTCGGCCGGCGGAAATGATAGTGGTCGCTGCAATAGAGCAATTCGCCCTCGGCACGGGTGAAATAGAGAAACGGCGTCCGATTCGATTCGACATAGCTCAACGGCAGGATGTAGAGATTGATGTAGGTGATCTTCCGGAGGCGGTACGGCATTTTGTAGCGCAGGATACGCTTGGTCTGAATCCAATCGTATTCCGGAGTTTCGCGCACGACCATCAGCAGGTCGTAGGCCACGGCGTCGCTGTGGGGCGTACCGCCTGCCAACTTGCCGAATAATAGGATGTATTCCGGGTCGAAATAGCCGTCGAGCAGGGTTTGGACGATCTGTTCCGCTTCATTCGGATCGTAAAGGCGTTCGGCGGGCTGTCCGAGTTCGGGGGCTATGCGTTGTGCGGGGTTTTCCTGCACGGGGTTTTGATTCGTTTCCATTTGATTGACTGTTAGAAATTCGACATAGTAAGGGCTGTCCTTATCGTGCGCAGTGCACAACAAAGAAGATAAAGGTCTGGTCAGCAACTACTTGCTAATCCGGCGGATGAAAATGGAAACAAATCGGGAGGTTGCACGGCGGGAACCGCCTGCGGCTGGCCTTGCGGCGTGTCTGCGTCGGAACGCGGACGATGGATTGTGTTCGCATAAATAAAAAAAGGATGCACAGCTGCGAACACAATCCATCCCTCTTGCGAGTTCAAAACCGGTGCCGTTCGCGGGATTGCTCCCCAACGACTCTGTGCATACCTTTAGTAGTAGCGTTCCGATTTTGAAAGCCATTGCAAGAAAGTTTATTATGAATTATGTTCGCAGGGGCAAAGATAGAAACAATTATAGAATCTTTGAAATATTTAATCAACCATTTGCTAACTTTGCTTTCGTAATCAATAAAAATCAACAATGGGTACAATTAATTGGGAAGCAATAAGTGCCGTTTCATTCATCATACTAACATGTGCAATCATATATTCGAATTGGAGACAACACGTTAGATTGATTCGCTTGGAACAAATGAATCTCAAAATTCAGACATTCAATAAATATTTTGATATATATAGCATATATAAAAAGGTTGATGTATTGCTGCATAACTTTGATTTCTATATTAATTATCTAATTGAGTCTCCAAAAAGAACCAATAAATATTATGAAGAATTGGACGAGTGTAGGCAAAAAGTAATAGATTCTTTTTCTCAAATTGAAATTTTATTTGATAAAAAGACATGTGATACTCTCCAAAGATTTCCGGAGTTAATTTCTCATCATTGCGGCTTATATGCAGGTATAGCGATTAATGTAGAGGAACTTATTTCCAATAAAAAAGAAGAGTATGAGAAACTTCTTAAATCACGACGAATATCACAACTTAGGTATATATATTCAGAATTTAGAAAAAATATTAACTCATCAGTAATAGATTTAACTTATGATAGTGATGGCATACCTAAATGTAGGAAAGAATATGATGCGATTCATAATACCGGTGTTATTGATGTCTTAAAATCTAAATGCGAATTGTATAGATGAAAAGAAAGTATTATCTTTGTTTTAACCAAGTGCAACACAGGGTAAAACGATGCAAATCGGCTGTGGGCTATTCGGTGTACTTAAATTGAGGCCAAAATATAACAGGCTGATATACTGCGGATTTTGGGGACGCCCCCGCAGGGCCGGGAAAGACGAGCGGCACGAAGCCGCAGGCGGAGTGGAGCGAAGTCAATCCCGCTTGTCCGGACCGGAATCCAATTCCCGCTTTTTTGTAGTGTTCCGGGACGTGTTTGTGCCCGGCGGCAGAGCCTTTGCAGGGCATCGGGAGGGCAATTGGTCGTCCAAATGAAAAATAATTGTTATATTTGCCCGAATTTTTAAACCAAATTACAATGGCATACAATTTATTGAAAGGAAAGAAGGGACTTATTTTCGGAGCTCTGAACGAGCAATCCATTGCCTGGAAGGTAGCGGAGCGCGCCGTGGAGGAGGGTGCCGAGATCGTCCTCACCAATACTGCCGTATCTATCCGCATGGGAACCATCTCGCAGTTGGCCGAGAAGTGCAATACGATCGTCGTTCCGGCCGACGCCACGAGCGTCGAGGATCTGGAGAACCTGATCGACAAGACGATGGAGCATTTCGGCGGCAAGTTCGACTTCATGCTTCACTCGATCGGCATGTCGCCCAACGTCCGCAAGGGCCGCACCTATGATGATCTGGATTACGATTTTCTCTCCAAGACGCTCGATATTTCGGCCATTTCGTTCCACAAGGCCATTCAGGTGGCCCGCAAGAAGGACGCCATCAACGACTGGGGGTCGATCGTGGCCCTCTCCTACATCGCGGCCCAGCGCACGTTGTACGGTTACAACGACATGGCCGATGCCAAGGCGCTGCTGGAGTCGATCGCCCGCAGCTTCGGCTACATCTACGGCCGTGAGAAGCATGTGCGTATCAACACCGTGTCGCAGTCGCCGACGCCGACCACCGCGGGCAGCGGCGTGCTGGGGCTGGGCGACCTGATGTCGTTCGCCGACAACATGTCCCCGCTGGGCAACGCCTCGGCCGAGGACTGCGCCGACTATGTGCTGACGCTCTTCTCGGACCTCACGCGCAAGGTGACGATGCAGAACCTCTACCACGACGGCGGATTCTCGTCGATGGGTATGTCGCGCCGCGCGATGAAGACCTACGAGAAGGGCATGCGTTTCGAGGACGTGCATCAGAATCAGTATCCGTTCGGCGAATAGTTTTCGATTTTATAGGGCATCTTTGCACTTGCTCTTGCAGGGCGCGAATGGGACGTATTTTTATACTACCCATCCGTGCCCCGCTTCGTTTAAGCACAAACCTGCTCCTCTAAAATCAAAAACGTAGGGAGACTGTGTTCTGCCTGCAATCCGGTTGCGTTGCGACAAGCCCCCGCCGAGGGCCGTTTAAAAACGGCTTTTAGAATATAACGCAACGCCGAATAAGATAAAAATATGCGAGCATCGCCCCTAAAACCCGGCTCTTAGCCGGGTGGGTCAGACTTGTATACGCAGCCGCAGGCTGCGACTGCGGCCTGCCGATACGGAATGAGGGTCGAGCTGGTATCTGCTTAGTATTGATGGTCGTCGCCGCGGATCTCCTCGCGGGTGATCGGGCGGCGGTTCATGGCCCGCCATGCGTACCAGATGTAGGCCGCCACGAACGGTACGAACAGCGACACCCACGCCATCGTCTTCAGGGTGAAGAGGCTCGACGAGGAGTTCGCGATCGTCAGCGACGACTGCATGTCCGTCAGCGAAGGGTAGTAGGCCGTGCCGTTCCATCCGGCCAAAAGCAGCAGCGTCAGCACCGTGAGCACCGTGCCGATACCTCCGAACCACACCGCACGGCGGCTGCCGCGCCACCCGAGCCCGATGCTCCACAGCACCGAAACCACGCCGATGAGCAGCACGGCGGTGACGAGGGGCATTTCGAGCAGGTTGTGGAGGTATTTATAAGGCTCGACCGAGATGGTGCCCGCGGCATCGACCGCCCATCCGTCGGCGAGGACGAGGGCCAAAAGCCATACCACGAAGCAGATGACGAACAGCACGCCGAACAGCCGCATGCGGCTTTGCGCGCGGCGGCGGATCACCTCGTCGTCGATGTTGTTCATGAAATACTGGCAGGCGAGGGTCATGGCCAGCAGGACCACCGCCACGCCCAGCAGCACGTTGCGCCACTCGGCGACGGCTTCCAGTCCGTGCCACGGCGTCGCCCACTGCGAGATGACCGCCGCGCCGCCCTGATTGGCCAGATTGAGGCGGTCGACGGTGAATTCGGCCCCCGTGAAGAAGGTTCCGACGGCGGTGCCGATGAGCAGCGGCCCGAGGATGCCGTTTATCAGCAGAAAGGCGTTGAACGTCCGTTCGCCGAAGACGTTGGCGGGTTTGCGGCGGTATTCGTAGGCCACGGCTTGGAGCACGAAGCAGAACAGAATGGCCATCCAGACGTAGAACGCCCCGCCGAACGACGTGGAGTAGAACAATGGGAACGAGGCGAAGAAGGCCCCGCCGAACGTGACGAGTGTCGTGAAGGTGAATTCCCACTTGCGGCCCAGCGAGTTGACGAGCATGTTGCGCTCCTCCTCCGTGCGGCCGACGTTGTAAAGCAGCGCCTGACCGCCCTGCACGAACATCAGGAAGACCAGCAGCGCTCCCAAAAGCGAAATGATGAACCACCAATAGTGTTGAAGCAGTGTAATAGTATCCATAGTTGTCGTTATTGTCATTGTTTTGTAGCTATTGCCCGTCGGCAATTCACGGCGTGCCGCCGTGGTTGCAAATTTGACCCACCCCTAAATCCCCGCCTTGGCGGGGACTTGTGTCCGCTGGCGCGGAAGTTACGGGGCCAAAGGGTGTGCGGCAATCGGGAGCTTAGTCGTTTTTAGGTCCTATTTTGATCTGCCGGAACATGATGCTCAGTTCGGCGATGAGCAGCGCGGTGAAGAGCGCAAGGAAAAGGAAGAAGGTCACGGAGACCGATCCGCTGGGGATTTTCGAGGCGGCGACGCCTACGGGCATCAGGTCTTGGATGGCCCACGGCTGGCGTCCGACCTCGGCCACGATCCATCCGGCCTGCGAGGCGAGGTAGGCCAGCGGGACGGTCCACACGGCCACCCACAGCAGCCAGCGCTTGTCGGCGAGACGGTCCTTGCGGTTGAGCCACCAGACGAGCCCCAGCAGCAGGATGAAGAAACACCCGGCGCCGACCATCACGCGGAACGAGTAGAACAGCAGCGGTATGTTGGGCACGATCTGCTCGGGACGGTCGAGGTATCCGTAGCCGAAGTAGGCGAAATGGTCGCGCAGGAACGCTTCACCCTCGGGTGTCGAGCGGTCGAACTTGGACTGTATCTCGGCGATGGCTGCCGTGTCGCCCGCTTCGCGCGCGGCGCGGTAACGCCCCAGCTCGTCGACGGCCACGCGTCCGCGTTCCATCTTCTCAGCGGCGGACAGGATGCCGCGCTCCTCGTTGCCGTAGACGAGGTCGTTGATGCCCGGCACGAAGGCATCGGCGTCGCGGAAGCTCATCAGCGAGAGCATCTTCGGGATGTCGATCTTGAAGTAGAAAGCATCCTCGTTCGACGTGTGCTCCGCTTCGGGGCGCAGGACGCCGACGGCGGTGAGCGGCGCACCCTCCTGCCCGTCGTAGAGCGCTTCCATGGCGGCCAGCTTCATGGGCTGCACGCGGGCCACGATGGCTCCCGAACGGTCGCCCGTGAATGCCGTGACCAGTGCGAAGACGAATCCGAACGCCGAGGCGATGGCGATGCTCTTGCGGGCCATCTGCTGCTCGCGCCGGCGGAGCAGGTACCATGCCGAGACGCCCACGACGAACAGCGCCGCGAGGACGAACGACGAGGTGACGGTGTGGAAGAACTTGTTGACGGCCACGGGCGACAGCGCCACGGCCGAGAACGAGGTCATCTCGTTGCGCACGGTTTCGAGGTTGAAATCGCACCCCATGGGGTACTGCATCCACGAGTTGGCCACCAGAATCCACCACGCCGAGAGGTTGGCCCCGACGGCCGTAAGCCATGTGGCCGTGAGGTGGAAGCCGCTCGATACCTTGCGCCAGCCGAAGAACATCACGGCGATGAAGGTCGATTCGAGGAAGAAGGCGAAGATGCCCTCGATGGCCAGCGGGGCGCCGAAGATGTCGCCCACGAAATGGGAGTAGTTGGACCAGTTGGTGCCGAACTCGAATTCGAGGATCAGGCCCGTGGCCACGCCGATGGCGAAGTTGATGCCGAACAGACGCATCCAGAATTTGGTGGTCCGGAGCCAGAAGGGGTCTTTCGTGCGCACATAGATGGTCTCCATGATGGCGATCATAAAGCCCAGCCCGAGCGTCAGCGGGACGAACAGCCAGTGGTAGATGGCCGTCATGGCGAATTGCGCACGCGACCAGTCGACGGTCGATAGGTAGTCGGAAAGCATATACGGGGTGTTATTGGGTTGAGGGGGCCGCTCCCGAAGCCGGGGGCGCGAGATTTTCCAGCACATGGTCGGCCTTCTCCGCGGGGCTCTTTCCCGCGAGCAGGTCGGGGAAGAAGAAGACCTTCAGCACGGCGAACATGATGAAGAGTTTCACGAGAATGATGGCCCACAGCGTCCGTCCCACGGTCATTTCGCGGAACCCTTCGACATAGAACCGGATTACTTTGCGGAGTGCATTCATCTGTTTGCGCCGTTGCGATTTATCAAAGTTAAGCAGAAAATCGGAAATATAAAAGCCTCCGGCCCGAAAAATCATCCTATTTTTCGTTGCATATGTGGAATTAATGTCTACCTTTTTAGCGGCGCGGGGTGACCTGCGCCCTTGTTTTTTCGGGGCCGGAGGTCGGATAAATGTGCGGAAGGAACGATCGCCCGGCAATGGATTTTACTCTTCATAGTCAATTGAATCCATAATCTGATGAGGCGTCACTTGGTGCCGGGCGACCTTCCGCACTTCTTTTTCCGGCTAAGAATCGGGATTTAAATGGATCGTGGCGGAAATCGGGTTGTGATGTGTAAAATGGTTCAGCAGCCCCTAAATCGGGCGTCTTACGCCCGTGGTTTTGGTACTTTTGACATCAAAAGTACAAAGAATTTCGTACTTTTGTCCCCCGTAAAAGTCATCCGATGAAACAAAATACCGAAAAACTGCCGTCGCCGTGGGTGTCGGTCATTCCGCTGGCGGTGCTGACGGGACTGTTGTATGTGGTGATCCGCGCCTTCGGGGGCGACGCCATCAACGGCGGCAGCCAGATAGCCCTGCTGTCGGCCACGTCGGTCTGCGTGATGCTCTCGATCGGTATCTACCGATGCCGCTGGGCCGTGCTGGAGGAGGCCATCATCGACAACATCCGCGCCTCGGCTTCGGCCATTGTCATCCTGCTCCTGATCGGCGCCATCGCCGGGACGTGGATGATCGCGGGCGTGGTCCCGACGATGATTTACTACGGGTTGCAGATCCTCCACCCGTCGTTCTTCCTCGTCGCCTCGTGCGCGATCTGCGCCGTGGTGTCGCTGATGACCGGCAGCTCGTGGACCACCATCGCCACCATCGGCGTCGCGCTGATGGGCATCGGGCAGGCGATGGGATTCCCCGAGGGGTGGATCGCCGGGGCCATCATTTCGGGGGCCTATTTCGGCGACAAGCTCTCGCTGCTGTCCGACACCACGGTGCTGGCCTCCTCGACGGTCGGCGTCCCGGTCTTTACGCACATCCGTTACATGCTCTATACCACCGTGCCGTCGATGCTCATTGCCCTCGGGGTCTTCACCGTCGCGGGGCTGTCGCTCGACCACGGGGCCTCGACCCATGCCGAGATGTACGCCTCGACGCTGGCCGCGACGTTCCGCATCACGCCGTGGCTTCTCGTGGTGCCTTTGGTCACGGGAATCCTCATCGCCCGGAAACTCCCGGCCATCGTGACGCTGTTCTGCGCCGTGGTCTTCGCCTGCGCGGCGATGCTCGCGGCACAGCCCGAAATGGTCGCCCGGGTGGCGGGCGTCGAAGGGCTGGACTTCATGTCGGGGTTCAAGGGGGTGCTGATGACCTGCTTCGGACCCACGGCCATTCCCACGGGGACGCCCCAGTTGGACGAACTGGTCGCCACGCGCGGCATGGCCGGGATGTTGAACACCGTGTGGCTCATCATCTGCGCCATGTGCTTCGGCGGGGTGATGACCGGCAGCGGGATGCTTCAGTCGCTGACGGCGATCTTCCTGCGGTGGGTGCGCAGGACCTTTTCGGCCGTGGCCTCGACCGTCGGCGCGGGCATCTTCTTCAACCTCTGCACCGCCGACCAGTATATCTCGATCATCCTCTCGGGGCGGCTCTTTAAGGAGCTGTATGCCGAGCGGGGGCTGGAGGAGCGTCTGCTGAGCCGCTCGGTGGAGGATTCCGCCACGGTATGCTCGGTGCTGATCCCGTGGAACTCGTGCGGCATGACGCAGGCCACGGTGCTCGGCGTCTCGACCTTCGTCTACATGCCTTACTGCATCTTCAACATCGTCTCGCCGCTGATGTCGCTGCTCGTGGCGGCGATCGGCTGGAAAATAAAACGCAAAAAATGAATACCCGACTCGTCATCTTCGATCTCGACGGCACGCTGCTGAACACCATCGGCGATCTGGCCGTGGCCTGCAACGCCGTGCTGGAGCGGCGGGGACTGCCCCTGCACACCTATGCCGAATACTGCCATTTCGTCGGCAACGGCATCATGCGGCTCGTCGAACGGGCCCTGCCCGAGCCGATGCGCACGCCGGAGACGGTCGCCGCGGTGCGCGCCGATTTCGTGAAATACTACACCGAGCATATCGACACCCATACCCAGCCTTACGCGGGTATTCCCGAACTCGTCGCCGAGCTCGGGCGGCGCGGCGTGGCGATGGCCGTGGCCTCGAACAAGTTTCAGGCCGGGACCGAGAAACTCGTCCGGCTGTTCTTTCCCGGCGTGGCGTTCGCGGCAGTCTTCGGACAGCGTCCGGACGTGCCCCTGAAACCCGACCCGGCGGTCGTGGAGGAGATTCTGGCGCTGACGGGCGTGGCCCGGGAGGAGGTGCTCTATGTGGGGGATTCGGGCGTGGACATCGAGACCGCGGCGGCTGCGGGCGTCCGCTCGGCGGGCGTGACGTGGGGCTTCCGCGACCGCGCAGAACTCGTCGCCGCCGGAGCTGTGCACATCGTCGACCGTCCGGCGCAGTTGTTGGAGCTGTTGTAACCGGGCGGGCGCGGAACCGGATGGAGTGTGTCCCGAAGCAACCGCCGCCCCTAAATCCCGCTTCTTAAACGGGATTTAGGGGCGGCGGCAGGAATTGCAGTTCGTGGCCGGATTTCCGCTACCTGCCTCAGTAGTATTCCTTCACATCGCGGGCGGTGATGCGCTCCCCGGAGAGGACGATGAGCCGTTCGACGACGTTGCGCAGCTCGCGGATGTTGCCCGTCCACGGCATCTGCCGGAGCGCCTCGAGGGCCGCCGGGTCGACGGGCTTGGGCCGCGAGCCGTATTCGGCCGAGATGGTGCGCACGAAATGGTCGACGAGCGTGGGGATATCCTCGGCGTGTTCGCGCAGCGCCGGGACCCGCACGACGATCACCCCGATGCGGTGGTAGAGGTCCTCGCGGAAATTCCCTTTCGCAATCTCCTCGCGCAGATTCTTGTTCGTGGCGGCGATCACCCGCACGTCGACCTCGATCTCCTTGTCGCCGCCCACACGGCTGATGCGGCTCTCCTGCAACGCCCGCAGCACCTTGGCCTGCGCCGCCAGCGACATGTCGCCGATTTCGTCCATGAAGAGCGTGCCGCCGTCGGCCTGCTCGAACTTGCCCTTGCGCTGCTTGACGGCCGAGGTGAAGGCTCCCCGTTCGTGCCCGAAGAGCTCGCTCTCGATCAACTCCGAGGGGATGGCCGCGCAGTTGACCTCGACGAACGGCGCCGCTGCGCGCGAACTCTTGGCGTGGAGCCACCGGGCCACCAGCTCCTTGCCCGTGCCGTTTTCGCCGGTGATGAGCACCCGGGCTTCGCACGGCGCCACCTTGTCGATCAGTTGGCGGACGTGTTCGATCTCGGGCGAGACGCCGATGATATGTTCCGCCTCGGCGGGACGCGCGCGGCGGCTGGGTGCGGCGGCCACGGGCGCGGGATTTTCGATGGTGCGGTGGATGGATTGCAGCAGCCGGTTCATGTCGATGGGTTTGGTGAGGAAATCCTGCGCACCGTTGCGCACGGCCTCCACCGCCGAGTCGATCGAGGCGTCGGTCGAGAGGGCGATGAACGGAATGCCGGCATCGGGGACCCTGCATCCGGTGTCCGAAATGATCAGGTCGAACGGAACCTTCTCACACATATCCGAGGCTGCGGCCTCGTCTTCAACGGCTTCCGCCGAGAACCCCTCATACTCCAACCGTTCGCGCAGGATGTTTCGCACGCTTTTTGATTGATCCAAAATTAAAACCTTTGCCATAGCTTGTTTTTCCTGAAATTTTACCTACTTTTGCCAAGTCGATCTTCGGCTCGGGCAGGCGGCGCCCCGGCAATAAAAGCGGGAGATGTCCGTTTCATTTGCATCCGGTTTGCACGGCCTGTGTCCCAAAGTTAGGGCTTTCTGCGGCGTAAAACCAATCCCCGGGGGTCTCGCCCGACGGAGCGGAAGGTCCTGAAAAACATCCTGAACAGGTCTATTGCGAAGGCCCTGCCGGAAGGTCCGGCGGACGAATCGGAGCAACGGGAAAGACCGTAAATACAATTTATGAGAAAGAACTATAATTACACGCGGCGCAAGCTGTACCTGCCCGAATACGGGCGTCATATCCAAGAGATGATCGACTCGCTGCTGGAGATCGAGGACCGCCGCGAACGCAACCGGCAGGCACGGGCCGTGATCGCCGTGATGGGCAACCTGAACCCCCTGCTGCGCGACACGGCCGACTTCACCCACAAGCTCTGGGATCACCTCTTCATCATGTCTGATTTTCAGTTGGATGTGGACTCTCCCTACCCGCAGCCGTCGCGTCAGGAACTGACCGTCACGCCCCGCCGCATGGCCTATTCGCAGGGGCGCATCGCCTACAAGCATTACGGCAAATACGTCGAGCGGATGATCCGCGGTCTGGCCGACGAGCGCAACCCCCAGACGGTGGCCCGCACGGTGGATAATCTGGCCCGTTACATGCGTACCAAAAGCTACGAATACAATCAGGAGCACCCGAACAACGAAGTGATCGTAAAAGACATCAAACGGATGTCCGGGGGAGCGATCCAAATCGACGAAGTTGCTTTAAATAATCTCCGAAGCGACTATAAACAGCCCTTTTCAGCGCGTCCCCAGAAGGGGCCCCAGCAGCACCGTCCGCCCCATCAGCAGCGGCAGCAGCAGAAAAACCGCGGCCAGCAGCAGCACCGGAATTTTACGAAAAACAACGGTGCGCACCGCAATTCGTCGAAGTAGGACGGTGGCGTAACGACACTTTATATTGGTTGGAACGTTTTGCGGAGCAGTATGCAATTCGGATTTGCATACATCCGGTTTTTTGCTATCTTTGGTGCCGTAACGGCACTTTTGGGGGTCGGAAGGTTTTGCCGGGCCGTAAGTCGTTCGGATTTGGAACCATTGGGTTTTTTGCTATCTTTGTGTAATAATAACAGCGAAAACGATCGTAAATGAATAAGCAAACGCTTTTCGTGACGCTCACGGCCGCCGCCCTGATGTGCGGCTGCCAGTCGTCGAAAGTGAAGATCTCGGGCCGCTTCATCGGCAGCGATGCGAAGAATGTCTATCTCGAAAACGCTTCGCCGCTGACGCAGGCGCTCATCGACTCGACCGTGCTGGCCGGCGACGGCAGCTACCGTTTCGAGTTGAAAGGGGTGTCCAAGACACCCTCCCTGTATAATGTCATCTACAACGGCGAACGGATTCCGCTGCTCATTGCCGGGGGCGACCGCGTGACGGTCGGTTCGGTGGGCAGCGTCGTGCGCAACTATACGGTCGAGGGTTCCGCCGAGTCGGAGTTGCTCCGCCAGTTCTATCAGGCCTTCGTCACGGGGGCTCAGCGGCTGGACAACATCGCCGTGCAGTTCGCCAAGCCGGACCTTACGGAGGAGGAGCGCAAGTCGCTGGTCGGAGAGTACACGGCCGAATACTACCGCATCCGCCGCGAGCAACTGCGGTTCATCATCGAGAACAAGGCGTCGCTGGCGTCGGTTTACGCCCTCTATCAGCGTCTTCCGGGCGACCGTTACCTGTTCAACGGCGACAGCGATGTGGTCTACTTCCGCACCGTGGCCGAAGCCCTCGAAAAGAGCTATCCCGATTCGCCCTACCTCCAGTCGCTGCTGGCCGAGATCGCCCGCATGGACGCGCGCATCAGCCTGACGTCGCAAATCTCCGAAGCGGGGTATCCCGATCTTGAACTGACGGACATCTACGGCAAGAAAATCCGCCTCTCGTCGCTCACGGGCAAGGTCGTGCTGCTGGATTTCTGGTCCGCGGAACTGGGATCGAGCAATGCGCTGAACGCCGACCTGAAAGAGGTCTACAAGAAATACGAAGGTTCTCCCGTGGGGTTCGAGGTCTATCAGGTGGCGATCGACACGTCGAAGCCGCTGTGGATCAACGCCGTTCAGGAACAGCAACTGCCGTGGGTCTCGGTGAGCGACCTGCGCGGGCGCGGCTCCTCGGCGCTGGGGCTCTACAACGTGCAGAAACTCCCGGCCAACTTCCTGATCGACAAGGAGGGTACGATCGTAGCCCGGGACATCTATGGCAAGAGCCTCGAAGAGAAATTGGATGAATTGACAAAGTAATATCCGCTTTCGGAAACGCGACTTGCCGCTTGCGGCATTCAAGCCCCCGCCGAGGCGGGGGTGTGGGGGTGGGTCAGATTTGTAAACACGGCGGTACGCCGTGGGAACAACCCGGGAGAGCGTTCCCGCAGTGGAATAAACCGAATAGAATCTGTTATGTATTATTTCGCATCCGACATACATTTGGGGGCGGGTGACGAGCAATCCGCACGGGCGGTCGAACGACGCTTCGTGGCGTGGCTCGACACGGTGGCCCGCGATGCGGAGGCGATATTTCTGGTCGGCGACATCTTCGATTTCTGGTTCGAATACCGCCGCGTGGCGCCCAAGGGCTTCGTGCGGACGCTGGGAAAGCTGGCCGAGCTGACCGACCGGGGCGTGCGGGTGGTCTTTTTCACGGGCAACCACGACATGTGGGTCGGCGACTACCTCACGCGCGAGTGCGGAATGGAGATCTATACCTCCCCGCAGGTGATGACGCTCTCCGGCAAGAAAGTCTTCATCGCCCACGGCGACAACATGAACATCGACGGACAGCCGATGCTGAAACTCCTCAACCGGGTGTTCCGGTCGCGGACGCTGAAATGGCTCTTTTCGTGGGGCGTGCATCCCGATCTGGCGATGAAGTTCGGCCACTGGTGGAGCGGCAAGTCGCGCAAGCGGCACAACGCCTCCGACGACGAGGCCGTGCGGACGGGCCGCGGGGGCGGCTTCGACGCCTCGCTCACCGAGCCGCTGATCGATTACGCCCGCCATTACGCCGCGACGCACGATGTCGACCATTTCGTCTTCGGGCACATGCACTTTCCGCGCGACTACCGGGAGGGCGGGTTGCATGTGGTGAACCTCGGCTGCTGGGAGAAGAACCCCGCCTGTGCCGTGCTGGACGCGGATGGCGAAATGACCCTAAAAGAACTCGAATCATGAAACAATACCTCGACCTGCTGCGCCGGATCAAGGCCGAAGGCGTCGTGCGGGGCGACCGCACGGGAACCGGGACCCGAGGGGTCTTCGGCCACCAGATGCGCTTCGATCTGGCGGAGGGATTTCCCCTGCTGACGACCAAGAAAGTGTTTCTCAAAGGGGTGATCCACGAACTGCTGTGGTTCCTGCAGGGGGACACCAATATCAAATACCTCGTGGAGAACGGGGTCCATATCTGGGACAACGACGCTTACCGCTATTACAACGAACTGTGCGTGCGCCACGGCGTGCTGCCCGTCGACCGGGAGACTTTTCTTGCGGCTGCGGGCGTCGAATCGCCGATCGAGGGCTACCGCTTCGGCGACCTGAACCACGTCTACGGCTACCAGTGGCGTTCGTGGCCCAAGCCCGACGGTGGGTTCGTCGACCAGATCGCGCAGGCTGTCGAACTGATTCGCACCAACCCCGAGTCGCGGCGCATCCTCGTTTCGGCGTGGAACGTCGCCGAGGTCGAAGAGATGGCCCTGCCGCCGTGTCATGTGCTGTTCCAGTTCTATGTGGCCGAAGGGCGGCTCTCGTGCCAGTTGTACCAGCGCAGCGCCGACACGTTTCTGGGCGTGCCGTTCAACATCGCCTCCTATGCCCTGCTGACCGAGATGATGGCGCAGGTGTGCGGTCTGGAGCCCGGCGAATTCGTCCATACGCTGGGCGATACGCACCTCTACCTGAACCATCTGGAACAGGTCGACGAACAGCTCGCGCGCGAACCGCGTCCGCTGCCGCGTCTGCGGCTGAACCCCGCCGTGAAGTCGGTTTTCGACTTCCGTTACGAAGATTTTACGCTCGAAGGCTACGACCCGTGGCCCGCGATCAAAGCCCCGATGTCATTCTGAAACCTATGATCTCCATTATCGTTGCCGTTGCCGAGAACGGCGTTATCGGCGACAAGAACGCCCTGCTGTGGCACATTTCCGAGGACCTGAAGCACTTCAAGTCCGTGACGACGGGCCATCCGGTCGTCATGGGCCGCAAGACCTTCGAATCGCTCGGGCGGCCGCTGCCCAACCGCACCAATGTCGTCATCACGCGCCAGCGGCTCGAAATCCCCGGCTGCACGGTCGTGCATTCGCTGGAGGAGGCCGTGATGCTGTTTCCGAAGGACGAAGAGGTGTTTGTGATCGGCGGTGCGCAGATCTATGCCGAGGCCCTGCCGCTGGCCCGGCGGTTCTACCTGACGCGCGTTTTCCGTGCTTACGAGGGCGACACGAAATTCCCCGCATGGGACGAGAACGAGTGGCGGCCGGTGTCGTCCGAATCGTTCCCCTGCGGGAAGGATTATCCTTGGCCCTTCGCCTTCGAGCTCTACGAACGGCGGTAAATTACGCATTTATACCACCGCCCGGCTCGGACGGATTCCCTACCTTTGCAGTGCAAAGGTTTTTTTGTATATAGGTATGGGAAAATATTTCGACATGCTCATGGAGGATGTGCGGATGAAGGAGGGCCTTCATGCGTGCATGAACTGCGGCGTCTGCACGGGCGTCTGCCCGGCGGCGGAGTTCTACAACTACGACCCGCGGCAAATCGTCTGCATCGTCCAGACGCGCGACGACGACGCCATCGAGGAGCTGCTGAAAAGCGACACGATTTGGTACTGCGGCGAATGCATGTCGTGCCGTCCGCGCTGTCCGCGGGGCAATACGCCGGGGTATGTGATTCAGGCGCTGCGCACGCTGTCGCAGAAGCTGGGCTTCTTCGTCGAGAGCGAGAAGGGCCGCCAGCAGTTGGCCCTGAAGCGCATCATCGGCGAGAACATCCTCCGCACGGGTTACTGCATCGTTCCGCGGCTGGTCAAACCCGAACTGCACCCCGAGCAGGGCGGCGTCTGGAAGTGGATTTACGACAACGACAAGGAGATTTACGGCCAGTTCACGCCCGTTTACATGCGCCACGGCGCCGGGGCCCTGCGCCGGCTGGACGAAGAGTCGCTCGCCGAGATCAACGAAATCTTCAAAGTCAGCGGCGGCAGTGAGATGTTCGATACCATCGAGCGGCACTCCGACCGCAAGGCCCGCGAACTGGGCTACGAGGAGGGCGCCGACCAGCAGTACATGATGGATGTTTTCCTCTCGAACAGTAATGAGCATTACTAAGATGACAATGAAGCGAAAGAGTTGGCAGGACTACCAGAAGGAGATCGCCGACGACCACTATTACTATGCACGCAGTTGCATCCGGCAGAATTTCTTTCCCGGAAGCGAGAAGTTTTTCATCGACATGCTGCGCAACGACCTTGGGAAAGACCTCACGGACGATCCGCTGCACTCCTCGTGCACGGGCATCGGCTACCACTCGGACATCGTGCCGCTGGAGACCATCATGACGGTCGTGGCGCGGCAGTTCGCGCTGATGACCGAGGCGGGGTACGAGAACCTCGTCTCGTCGTGCATCACCTCGTTCGGCGTCTATTCGGAGATTCTGGCCACATGGCACGAGTTCCCCGAGACCGAGGAGAAAGCCCGTGAGAACCTCTATAAGGCCACCAAACGCGAGTTCAAAAAGCCCGCGAGTCTGGCCCACACGTCGGACATCGTGTTTCACTTCCGCGAGGAGATCGCTGCGCGGGCCAAGAAACGGCTGGTGAACGCCGTCACGGGCGAACCGCTGAAGGTCGTGGAGCATATCGGCTGCCACTACGCCAAGATATTTCCCAAATCCGGCATCGGGGGATCGGAATTCCCCTATGTGCTGGCCGGCATGGTCGAGTCGTGGGGCGGCGAGTGCGTGGATTATCCCGAACGCCGCCATTGCTGCGGCTTCGGTTTCCGCAACTACCTCGTGCAGGCCAACCGCGGCTATTCGATCGCCAATTCGCTCAAGAAGCTGGAGAGCATGGCGCCCTACAAACCCGATTTCATCGTGGCCAACTGCCCCGGCTGCGCGATGTTCCTCGACAAGTGGCAGTACACCATAGCCGAGATGGAGGGCACGACTTACGGCCAAAACGGTCACGGCATTCCGGTGCTGACTTACGAGGAGATGGCCGGGCTGGTGCTGGGCTACGACCCGTGGGAGCTGGGGATGCAGATGCATCAGGTCAACGTGGAACCCCTGCTGGATAAGATGGGCGTCGAGTACGACCCCGCGGCCAAATACTTGGGCCGCAACGGAAAATATATCGGAAAACCCGCGTCGGCGGTGGTCAACTGCTGCCCGACGGATACCATTTACGACATCAGAGAGTAATGAAAAAAAAGGTAATCATCATCGGCGGCGGCGTTGCGGGCATGCAGACGGCCCTGCGCTTGGCGGAGCAGGGCGTCGAGCCCACGATCATCGAGAAGGAGGCCGAACTGGGCGGCAAGCTCCGGGGCTGGCATGTGCTGTTCCCGTCGTTCACGCCCGCGCAGGAGGTGCTGACCGAACTGCGCCGGAGGATCAACGAGGGCGGTATCGGGGTGCTGACCTCCACCGAGGTGCAGGGCTTCACGAAGAACTCGGTGACGCTCTCCGACGGGCGGACGCTGACGTGCGATTCGGTGGTGGTGGCGTCGGGTTTCACGCTCTTCGACGCCTCGATCAAGGAGGAGTACGGCTACGGCATCTATGACAACGTCTTCACGACGGTCGACATCGAGCGGATGCTGAACGAAGGCCGCGTGGCGAAGTCCGACGGGTCGCGTCCCAAGCGCATCGCGTTTCTGCACTGCGTGGGCTCACGAGACGAGAAGGTGTGCCAGCAGCACTGTTCGAAGGTGTGCTGCATCACGGGCGTGAAGCAGGCGATGGAGATGAAACAGCTCTTTCCCGAAGCCGACGTCTTCAATTTCTACATGGACATCCGTATGTTCGGCCCCGGCTACGAGGAGATGTACCGCGAGGCGCAGCAGAAATACAACATCCACTTCCTGCGCGGGCGTATCTCCGAGGCCAGCCCGATGATCGACGGACGGGTGCAGATCAAGGCCGAGGACACGCTGACGGGCCGTCCCCTGCGCATGAGCGTCGACATGCTGATCCTGATCGTGGGCATGCGGGCCAACGACGACAACGAGGCGTTCGCTTCGGGGGCCGGGCTGAACCGCGCCCCGAGCGGGTTCATGGCTCCGCGCGACATGTTTCTCGGTAACGTGAAAAGCAACGTCGACGGCATTTTCTACGCCGGAACGATCTCGGCGCCCAAGAACATCGGCGAATCGCTGAACGAAGGAATCGCTGCGGCCGACGCCGCGGCCAAATATGTGGGGGCATAGTCATGGCGGCGATCAATTTCGGATATACCATCTCCAAGCCCCGGGCCATCGACATCGACCGCAACAACCTGCGCAAGAGCGACGAGATCCTGCGCGAGATGCCCGAGTTGCAGACCTGCATCGGATGCGGGGCCTGCACGGCGGTCTGCACGGCGGGAAACCTCACGGAGTTCAACTTCCGCAAGGTCCACACGCTGGTGCGCCGCGGCGAGTATCAGGGCGCCTACGAGGAGATGAACAAGTGCATGCTGTGCGGCAAATGCCGGCTGGTGTGCCCGCGGGGCATCAACACGCGCGGCGTGGTAATGCTTATCAAACGTAAACTGGGAGATTTCTGACGATGACATTCTACGCACCATTCTGCCTGCCGTTTATCATCGGAGCCTCGGTGATGTTCCTCACCTTGGCGTGGAAGTGGGGCAAGTGGCTCTGGCTGCTGCCCCGCGCCGACAAGAAACGCATCCTGTTCGGGCTGCCCACGCGCCGCACCTTTGCCGCGGCGTGGGAGGTGGTGAGCGAGTCGCTCCTCCACCGCCGTATCTTCAAGGTCAACCCCCTGCTGGGATACATGCACATGTCGCTGGCTTTCGGCTGGTTCCTGCTGATCGCCGTGGGGTGGATCGAGACCGTCGCCTACCTCGGATTCCGCTATGTGCCGTTGCAGGGTCACGTCTTTTTCAAGTATTTCGGCACGGGACTCGAACACAAGCCCGCTTTCGATTTCGTGATGGACCTGCTGCTGCTGTTCGTCCTCTCGGGCGTGGCGTTGGCTTGGGGCAAGCGCTTCTACTCCCGGGCGATGGGCCTGCGGCGCACCACGAAACACGTCCTCGGCGATCGTGTGGCCTTGTCGGCACTGTGGTTCGTCTTTCCGGCGCGTCTGGTGGCCGAAAGCGCCACATGCGCGCTGTACGGCGGCGGGGGATTCCTCACCGGGGGGCTCGGGGCGTGGATGGCCGCGCACATCGGCATGATGCCGCTGATGAACCTCGAGACCGT